>JANPJT010000229.1:0-21600 GCA_031425635.1 Pseudomonadota bacterium | reverse complement strand
TTTAAAAATACCGCTGCCGATCCCCAGCAGCGCAGAAAGTGCGCCCGCAAAATAAAGTATCACCCAACCCAATGGTAACCCCGCAATGCCGTAGGGCTCTGAAAGACCGAGCTTACTCGCCCAGGGGTGGGATACCACCACCTCCTGCTCCTCGCGTCGGCGTGCCACCAGGGCAGCGGAAAGAACCATGAAGAAGCCAAACATCAGGTAAAGCTTGGATGCCTCAATGTAGCTTGCCACTAGGAAGCCAGTCAGCGCCCCTGCGACAGTCGCAGTCTCCAGAAAAACAGCAAGCCGGACACTTGCAAGCCCCTCCGAAAGAAACCGGCGCGACGCAATCGCGGACGTAACGATAATGGATAAGAGGCTCGCTGCAATCGCGTAACGAATATGGATCCCAAAGCCTAGTGTCAGCGCAGGAACGAGGATCACGCCCCCGCCTAAACCCAAAAGGGCGCCAATAAAACCTGCGAAAACCGCCGTGCACAAAAGCAAACACTCGATCATAGCCGATGAGGTTAAACCTTTATTTGGTCCATGTCATTTGGAGGGAGGGGCCGCGGTTGGCCAAACTTAAAGACACCAGGCATTTTCAATCGATGGTTTCCTGAGGAACGCGAATAAGTAGACGGAAGGCCCAACTATTTTTGGTTGCTTTTGAAACGCATTTTTGGTTACCGTCAATGTGGGGTTGAGGTCGGTAAAAAAGAGGAGCCGAACAGCAGTTCTTCGGCTCCTCCTTTTTCTAATTCAACAGGCTATCCCTGGTTGGAATGTGGTGCCGTTTCAGACGGCGGTAAAGCGTCGGGCGAGATACTTTGAGTTCTTTTGCCATATCGTCCAAAGTCCCGCAGTACTTCTCTAAGCACCGCTCCAAAATACGGCGCTCATGGCCATCTAAGTAAGATTCGAGTCCGACCTCGAGTACTTGATTGACTTCCCCCACTCCGCCTTCGCCGGAGAGAGCCGGGGCGTAGTTTGCCCCCAAGCTCACGTACAAGCTGGGAACGTGCTCCATCTCAATCCTGGACGAATGCCGGGCTCTCATGCAGATATGCTCGACGGCATCTTGGAACTCTCTCACGTTCCCTTCTTCCCACGACTGCTCGCGCAACAGAGTCAGTACCTCCGGATCGTAGGATTTCGAAAAGCCAGCGTACTTTGTGATGAAATATTCAAGTAAAAGAGGGATGTCACTTGGACGTTCCCGAAGCGGCGGGACCGTCACCACCACTTGAGCCAGGCGTGAATAGAGATCCTTACGGAAAGTGCCGTCTTCCACACAGCGCTTCAAGTTGCGGTTGGTCGCCGCAATAATTCTCACGTCGGCTTTGCGTTTAACGTCATCGCCCATGCGGTAGTACTCACCGGTATCGAGAAACGTCAGGAACATCGCTTGTGCTTCGAGAGGCATTTCACCGACTTCGTCTAGAAAAAGGTCACCACCTTTTGCCATCTCTACGAGCCCGCGAGTATCGGAAATGGCGCCCGTAAACGCCCCCTTTTTATGACCGAAAAGCTGATCCTGAAACCGGTCGACGCTGAGGCACGCACAATTGAGTTGTTCAAAGGGCCTCAACTGGCCGGTAGCTTCCGACAAAACTTGGTTCGAGTACTTGGCGAACGGTGTTTTCCCAACCCCGGTTTCGCCCAAGATCAAAATACGAAGCGAGAACGCTTCCTCTACCAGTTTCTTCGCCCGTAGCAGCCCCATATCTCGCCCAACGACTTCCGACTGCGCGACAGATTTCTCGAAAGCACGCTTATAAACTCGTTGCCTCAGGGCGGTGGAAAATGCTCGCTCTACTTTGAAATCAAGAGTGGGACCATCGAATGGCTTTTCAACATAGTCGTCCGCCCCCATCTTGATGCACTGAACCACGGTCGAAATTTCTCGGTGCCCCGACACCATGATCGCAGGCTTTTCCGGGTGCCTTTTCTTAAACACTTCTAAAAATAACTTCCCGTCCTGCTGCGATGTGCCCAAATCGATATCAATCAGCGCGCCGTCAACTTCTTCGGAGTCTAGTACTTGAACTGCTTGGGAGTAGGAGCTGGTTAACAGCAGGCGGTATTTTGATCCCAAGGCCATTTGGACAGCCTCCAACATCAACGTTTCGTCATCGAGAACCAAAAGACATTTTTCCACAATCCCTCACCGAAAATAGGTTTATAGGCGCGCGACCGTATCAAAAGTGACACAGGAAAGGAAGCGTGAAAGGATAACTACTTGATTATAATGATTATTTCAGCATAATCAGCCGCGGGCAGCTTTAGCAGCTAAGACACTTTATAAACAAAAACGCTTCTGGACACAGAGGGCTGCGCTCACCTAACGGCCTGAAGATTTCGGAGATACCGCGGAAACGAAGTGATATCATGACTGAGGGGGATATCCGATGGAAAGAAGGCCGTGGCCCATTGTCATTCTTGCAACTTTTCACTTTTTAGAGCCCGTCGCAAAGATCCTCTTTTACTCAGTGCTCTGGGAAATGCCAATCAGCGTGATTCTTAAGTACCTAAGTTACCAAGCGAGCTTTCTAGAAATGTTGCTTTTTTGCGCTTCTTTTCCGCTCGCTGGGATTGCCATCTTCGCAGTGAAGAATTGGAGCTTGCCAGCTTTCCTCGCGATTCAGGGAGTCACTTTAGCTGGCCACATTTACTTTCATATCGAAGCTCCTAAAGCGTTTCCTATTTACCTCATTGCTTCGCTATCAATGGCAAACGCTCTTGTGGTGTACTACTTTTTAGTCCCCTCAGTAAGAGCTGCGTATTTCGACCCAAAACTTCGCTGGTGGGAGGCAAAACCCCGCTTCATCGTAGACTGGGCAGGCCGTGCTTTGCAGGGCAGGAAAGACATCGCAATCAAAGTGTGTAACTTGTCCGAAGGCGGGGTGCTTGTCGAAGCCAATGGTAAATCTGCCGCACTTGAGTCGGATGAACAGGTTCAAATTGAGTTCAGCTTTCAAAATACCGACTATTCCTTTCCGGGAATCGTGCGCCATTTCAGTAAGGCAGGCACTCCCGCAAAGTTCGGTATCCAATTCTCTGAAGTGAGTCCTGGCGCTAAAAAGAAGCTGAAGCAAGCCATCCGCACATTAAAGCGATCGGGCTATCGCCCCATGGGAAGGTCCGAGCCCGCATGGGAATCGTTCGTGTCGTGGTCGAGAAGGCTTGTGAAAACCGGAAGCGGGCTCTTCCCAGAGCCTCGAAAGCCAACCGGCCAAACGAACCAAATGTCGGTCGGGTCTGCCAAAATTTCAAAGCGAAAAGCAGCCTAAGAAGCAGGCAAAAAAAAACCGGAGGACTTTCGTCCCCCGGCCAATTCAGAATCAGCTATTTCGTGCTTACGAGTTATTTGGGTTACCGAGTCTTTGCCTACCCACGATCAATCCATGAGACAAATCGTAAGGAGACATTCCTACGGTTACCTGATCACCAGCTATCACTCGGATCCTGAGTTTCCTCAATCTCCCCGACAGCTTTGCATGCACTACTTTTCCGCCCTTTAAAGTGACTGAAAAAACGTCACCCGAAAGGACATCACTAACGACTCCGTCGACTTTTGCTAAGTCGTCACGAGCCACTTAGTAGCCACCACGGCCACCACGACCGCCGCCGCCACCGCCGCCGCCGAATCCGCCACGACCGCCACCGCCGCCGCCGCCGAATCCACCGCCGCCGCCGCCGCCGCCGCTACGACCGCCGCGGAATCCACCGCCGCCGCCGCCGCCACCGGAGCGAGGCTCCTGAGGACGTGCTTCGTTGACGGTCAATGCGCGACCTTCAAATTCTTTACCATTTAGTTCTGCGATTGCTTTTTCAGCATCTTCGTCCGAGGCCATTTCGACAAAGCCGAAACCCTTAGAACGACCGCTGTCTCGATCGGTAATGAGGCGGACAGAGTCCACTCCACCGATTTGAGAGAACAAATCACTGATTGAACCTTCCGTTGCAGAGAACGGAAGATTACCAACATACAACTTCTTACCCATTATACTAGACCTCCAAAGAGTCTTTGAGCGCCGAACGGAACCATTGAGCGCCCTGCTCAGAGGTCAGTGTCGACAAGTTTGGGAATCTAGCACAAAGGTTTCGGGAAGGCGAAAGAAAAGCCGCAGTAGGGCGAATTCTATGGAACGCTGCGAAACGGCTCACCCCGGTAGAGGGCCACTAGGTTACCGCCCCAGGCACTTATGGTATTTTAATTCGCATGATGGCTTCGCTTTCCCCGGCAGAGAAATGCGCGCTCTTTGCTTTATGCTGGAGCCTCCTGCTGGGACTTTCGTGGAAGCTTCTCAGCGACAAAACCCCCGTTTTGAAGAAGCAGGCGGCGCTTAAGGTGCTCGGCCCTGGGTATGCGCTCGTTTTCCTAGGCTCCACTTTGGCTCTGGGGCTTCCTTGGGAGTCGCTTTACTTAACCACCCCCCCGATCGTTCTTTTAGCGTGGAGCCAAATCCAAAAAGCACGCTTCTGCAGAGAGTGCGGGGCGTACCACCCAGCTAAGTCTCTCTATCTAAGCGTTCCAAAATGCCGGATTTGCAGCACGGCGCTTTAAAAACACCTTTATAAGTGCGCGCCTGCGCGGTAACTTCGGGAGCTCAAAGCACGGGGTGTAGCGCAGGTGGCTAGCGCGCTTCGTTCGGGACGAAGAGGTCGTGGGTTCAAGTCCCGCCACCCCGATTACTTCGCGGCAGGCGAAGTCTTTAATGATAAAACTCAAGATGAACCTTCTCATACTTTGCACCCTGTGCTTCGTCTCTGCTGTTTTCGCGGGAGGCCATAAAGCCCAACGTTTTCTTTTTATAGGGTCAGATTCCCCTAAAACCATCGAAGCTCGGCTTAACAATGACGTCGACGGCGTTCAGATCGTTTACGACTGGAAGAGCCTAGAGGCGCAGAAAGACCTCTACACCTTTGAGCAAATCGAACGCGACCTCCAGTTCCTGAACTCAAAAGGTAAAAAACTTTGGGTGCAGCTTCAGGACAGGTTTTTTAGGGCGCAAGACCAACTAGTACCCCGCTACCTACTGGAAGAAACCATCTACGGCGGCGCCCTAGCCAGCCAAAAGGACAACCCTGGGGAAGGACAAACCGAAGGGCGCGGTTGGGTAACCAAACAGTGGAACCCGCACGTTCGTGCCAGGTACCAAAAACTGCTGCGTGAGCTTGCCCGGCAGTTCGATGGAAGGATTTATGGCATCAATCTTCCCGAGACCGCCGCCGACATTGACCTCAAAGCGGAATCTCGTTCGGGCTTTAGCTGTGACAACTACTTTCAAGGAACGACCGAAAACATCAATAGCGCACGCGCTGCGTTCTCAAAATCCCACGTTGTCCAGTACGTCAATTTTTGGCCCTGCGAGTGGGACAATGACCACAACTATATGGGGAGATTCTTTCAGAACGCCCTAGAAAAGAAGATTGGCCTTGGTGGGCCCGACATCGTCCCGCATCGGAAGGCACAGATGAAGAATGCCTACCCCTTCTTCCATATGTTTAAGGGCCGAATCAGCACTGTCGCCTTTGCTGTACAAGAACCAACACGAACTTACATCAACCCAAAGACTGGCCGGAAATTTAACGACCAAGAGTTTCTCGACTTTGGGCAAGACTACTTGGGGGCAAACATTATTTTCTGGTCCGCAGAATCAAAGTAGCTCTACGAACCTAGGAGCATGCGTTACTTATCCGAGCCTGAAGCAGAACTAATCGCGGTTAAAAAACCTGCCGATAGCCGAGAGCCGGTTCGCGCAGGCGGCAGCGACTTGGGACCCCCAAGCGTAAACTGCTTTTCGTTCGAGCCCTATCCACGCGGCAGCGCCGGCGGCGCCCATTCCGAGTAAGCCCAGATGGGCTGCATTGAGATCCATGATGGGCGTATTAACGACCGGCTCTAAAAACGGCATGGTCGAGAGGATATAGGCCGGCGCAATCATGAGGCCCGTGACCGCTTCCACGACTGCAGTGATGAAACGCCGATTGGGCTGCCTTTGCTCCCAAATATTCTGCGAAGTCCCCACGGTGGTCCGAGCGAGCATATTGAGAACGCTTGCGGGAACAATCACCCCGAGCACCGCACCCGCTTGCTTCACTGCGTCGCCGCCGATCTCCCCAAAAGGAGACTGGGAAAGGTAGCTCCAAATACTTTCCAAAGAACCGTTTCCGACCGAGGTCAAAATAGCGGGCGACTGAGAGAGCGCGTAAAAATTGAAAGAGAAAAACATACTGAGGATAAATTGGCGGGTAAAACGCTCGTACGGGTTCAGGCGGATATTGTGGTTAGAGAGCGCTCGCCGGTAACTAATGAGCGGGACCATGTTCGCCACATCCATCACGCACATCGCCCACGCCACATCTTTGCGCAACCCGATTTGCTCCACCACTTCGTCGAACCACGGCGAAATTTCTGTGCCGGAAGCTTTTAAGTAAGCGGGCACTAGAAGCACCGTAAAAGAAAGACTTTCCGCCAGAAAAACTTTCCAGCCCATCACTTTGAGTTCGGCGGCGCTCGGTTTTTCGTAGTCCTCTCTGCGGGGGTACAAATTAAACAGGTGCTCGCGAAAACCCTGCGGGTGGCGGATGATTTGGACTTCCGTTTCGATGCCTGCTGCTTGCAGCCCAGCTTCAGCAGCTTTCTTGAAATCGTCCGCTTGGGAACCCCTGACGGCTGGGCCAATGATCACGAGCTTAGAACCCGCGAGCTCTGGGTGTTCCTTAATGTAGTTTTCGATCTCTGACAGCGAGAGCGGAGCCAAAGGCGCCTGCGTTTCGGTAAAGTTCTCTGCCTCCGGGGTCTCCGGGTTCGGGAGAGGCGCGGTGTAGAGCCCGGGGGTTCGGTTCTTCAATCGAATATTGGAGTTTTCATCGGCCGCTAAAGCTCCGCCCGGACCAAACACCAAACCGAAGACCAAGACTGAGTGCAAAAGCTTCCGCAAAACCATAAACTCCCCCAAAAACAAACCCATTGCGAGACCTTGGTTTGAACGAGTCGGGGCCCAACGGCAAGACGCAGCGCGCTCCTTCAGGCGAAAGGACCGGAACTTTTTCACCCCAACCAAAAGAAAATACCTTGCACGAAACTTGACGCATAGAGTAAGCCTGAGAGTGGTTGGGGATTTCCAGTCGTAGTCGTTTTTTCATTCCTTAAAGCGAAATCCCCGTTTTTTTTACCAACTGGGGAGTTTGCGGTCCATGAAGTTGTCATTTTGTTTTTCTCGTTCGTTCCGTTTTGCAGCCAAACAAACAAAAAGTGCTTTGCGCCAGGGGATGCTTGCGCTTTTGGTGGTTCAACTCGCGGCCCCTCAGATTGTACTGCTCGCTGACGAGCCGAAGGCTCCCGAGCAAAGCGCCGGCTTAGCCGAGGAAGTCCAGTCGGGCATAGTCCGCGCGGTATCGGTAGATTTTGTTGGGCAAGGGAGACTCCGGTTTAATAAACAAAACGGGGTTCACACTACAGACTTTTTAATCAGTGACCCAAAGTTTAAACGCCCTCTGATTTTGCTTTCGGATTTCGATCGGCAAGTGAGAATGGAAGTCCGTGAGGGATCGAAAAGGCGAAAAACCGAACCCGAGCTAGTGTTTTCGATGGGGCACACTGACAGCAAAACGGGAACGTTTATCAGCACCGTAGAGTATGCGATCCCAGGGGTTTCGGTCATTGGCGACCCGCTAACCGACGATTCCTTTATCACTTTAGTGACGGAAGTCGGTGGGCGCGCAGATGCGATTCGAATGGCCTCTAAAGACATGGTGGTTGGGAATGATTCTGTGCGGGGAAGCGGTTTTTATTCCGAAGTGCCTTTGAGCTTAGCGCTTTCACTGAAGCACCTGCCCGCGGAATGGAGCGTTCAAGGGATAGAAACGTGGTCTCCCGTGAGCGCGCCCGAGAGGCTCCATCGCTGGGATACTTTTGAAACGGTCGAAGACACGACCCTCCTTGGGGTAGGCGACAAAGTTCTGCGCGTCCTCGATGGAGAAGGAAAGCCTGTCGCGCTTTGGGTACCGAACGAGGTACTTGGGGAAGGGTATGTCCAGCGGATGATTGAAACCGCCCTAGTCGCCTTGCAAGACCAGGGAGGCTACTCTGCTGCCGAAATTGCACAAGTCAACGCGTTCCTCGCCAGCGTAGCAGACGCGAACAAAGAATCGGTAGAAGCGCAGACCGCCATAGAAGCGTCTCAGGCCCGCTTAGCGAAATCGCTGCGCTCTTCCGAACTGGCCACGGCGAGCCTCCGCACGCTGAATCTGCCGTGGATGATATCCCACCTCACCCGATCGGAAGAGACTCAGCTGAACGCCGATTCGACCGAAGAAAAAGTCCGTAGGAACAAACTAGAGCGGCTTTTTGCCGCTCAAAGGCAGCGATTCGAAGCGGATCCTTCCCCCGACGCTCCTTGGTCACGAACGCACGGGCTTATTGAAAGCGCCCGGGAACGCGGAAAGTTGGGCCCCGTGGGCCCGCAGACTAAGGCCTGGGGAACTCTGGCGCTCGCAGAGCAAAAAAAGCTTGCGCTGGAAGGGCTCCCGATTTTTGAACGGGCTGCTCGCAGAGTTCAGTCGCTCACTTTAAACTTTGCGAAGGCGGTTTTAACTCCCTCGAGAGTCGCCTTTTTGGGGTCGATTGCAGGAATCACTGGAGCGAGTTACGCGCTCGACTCCTCTCCTTCGCAAGCTTTAGCAGCAATTGGCACCCGCATCATTGAAACTTCCCAAGGAACCGTTTTTCAAAACCTGGTTCAGCCAGTGACGGAGCTCGGGAAATTCGCTGCCGACAACTTAAGCAACGGCAGCGAAGGCCTTACCAAAATTGGGCTCCTTTCGGGAGGCATTGGCTCTGCTATCGGGGTATTCTTCCTTCTTCACTTAGGAGTGTGGGGCTTTGGGCGTCTCGCCAAAGGAAGCCAGGCTCCCTTCACGTGGAAAGGCATCACTAAAGACTCGCTCACGCGCCTGATGCACTTGTATTGTACTTTGCAGCTTTCGTTTCAAGAACGAGTGCTTTCTCGAGTCCAACCGAACCTCTACCCGTACGTCTATAACACGGGCGACAAAAGCCGATTCTGGAGAGGGATGAGTTTCTTCAATAGCAAGGGAGCGGCCGAGACAGTCGAGCGGCAAGATAAAGACCGGCTCCAAGTGACCGCTCTCGCCAGCCGACTCAGCGGATTGCTCATCGCAGCGGACGAAGAGGAAGTTTCGCCGGAGCTTCTGGCGATGGCCGACTCGGAGCCGCAGCTAGAATCTTTGCTCAGCAGCATCCTCGTCAGCCCCGAAAAAAGAGCCCGTTTCTTAGAGCTCAGGAAAGCGCTTCGGACTTCGCTTTTAAAGCTTTACGCGGAGGGTGATGGCGCAGTTGCCAATGCCGAACTTTCTAAAGAAAGCTACGAGCGGTACCTTTCGCACGCTCGCGAGATAAAGCGAAGCGCTGCTACGCCTGCAGCAAAAGGGATGCTCGCTAGGCTTTGGTCGACGTACGTCGGCTGGGGCAGCCGGTCGGCTTCGTTCGTTGGCGGGTTTGTGCGAGACAACCTTTTGGGTTTCACGAGCGGGATCCCAGCCCATAAATACGCGAACCAAGAAATTGGCGAAAACGTTCGATCGATGCAAATGGGAATGGCGACTCCCGATATCTTGATCTCAACGGCTTCCTCGGGCGCGCTGAATCTTGGGCTTTATACTTTGCCAACTACTTTCGCAGCTGCGAGCGAGAAGGGGCTTTACGTATCGGTTTCGTTGGAACAGGCGGCCTCTTGGGCAATGACTCCACAGAGCGATATTTTAGCCGGCCTTTCTGAAGCCGCGGTACTGAACAACCCCTACGGCCCTTTAGCAGCGCTTCAGTTTGACCCTTCGGTCGGCGGGTTGTCTCGGGCCCAAACGCTCGAAGAAGGCTTCGCAGCCGTGATGCAGGGCCTGACAGACCCCGACCCTTCCAAACCCGGTATTTTCAAGGCTTGGTTGGGGTACATGCGGGCGACCATTCAAGGGCACCAAGTCCGGGCAATCATGCTCGGGGGTCCCATTTTTGGGGGCTTACTGGTTGCTGGTAATTTCAGCCCCGCGTACTCGTTCGCATTAGCCGCTTCCATTGCATACTTCGTCGCGGCGCGGAAAATTTCCGTGCAAGGGGACGGTTCGGTAGGTTACGCCACCGTTTGGCCGATTGCGAACACGGTGTCGACCTGGATGCGCGATTCGGCTGCCCACAACCACACTAGGCTGGTTGCCGCTGCGGGACTTTTGGATTCTCCGGATCTGGCGGAAGTGCGCCAAGGGGCGCTGGCGATGAAAGAACTCTACAACGAAGGGCAAGCGTGGTTCTCGCAATCGCTCCCGGACCGATTCAATATCCCTTCGTCGGAGTACACGGTGGAGCTGGGAAAAGCATTGCTCGTGCACCAAAAAGAGAATGGGCTGCCTCTCCCGACGGCTCCGAGTGCTTTCTTAGACGGAAGCGCTAACACGGCGGCCGTCCTTGCCTCGGTGGTCATGTACTTTGGGATGTTCAAGAACCTATTGAACGACCCGAGCCTGACTTTGGAGCAAGTGCTCGGCGAGTTTGGGAAGGCAGCAGCGTGGTTTGGAGCCACGGGTGCTGGAATTTACACTTTAGCGAAAGTAACTCCGAAGCTTGCCAACGCGGCAACCCCGCTTAAACGGGGGCTTTCCATCGGCGCTCAGGCTGCTAAAAGCTGTGTGCACTCGTTGCTAGGCGTGAACGAAGTAAATACGAAGTAGCGCGGCGGGAAGCATTTGCTCTGGGCGTAGTGGATGCTTCGCGACCGCCTGTTGCACGTAGTCAAACCGTCGATAGAAAGGATGCGTTGCGCTAAATGCAAAATTTAGGGGCTGACGCCATTTGCTGCTAAACTAAGAGCACGATGCGACTTACTTTTCCGATCCGCCGGCAGTACCGAGGCCTTCCGATACAGCTTAAGTACGCCATGGTCCTTACGTTGGTGTCTGCATTTACGGCCTTGGTGATGATTTTTGTCATGGCTTGGTTCATCCAAAGAAACTACAGCCTTTTTATGGGCGATGAGCTGGGGATTTCGGCACAAGTGATTGAAGTCGTGCGGCACGAGCAGCGGCTTCTCGAAATCTCGCTTTTCTTTCTTTTTCTTTTCTCAATCACGATGACTTTTGCCGCCGCTTTTTATGTCACCCGGCGTTTGACCGGTCCTATTGTCGCGTTGCAGAGACAGCTGTGGCTTTACAGCCAAGGCGACTGGAGCCGCGACTTTAGGCTCCGGAAGGACGACGAGTTTAAAGAATTCGAATCCCTCCTCCACCAGATACGCCAAATCTACTTAACCAAAGACACGCGCTCAGTCGCTTCGAAAGAGTAAGAGCCCGCACTTTTATTTGCAAACTTAAGCACCCAGCCTGCTCGCCCAAACAGGTGACAAAAATTGTCTCTAGATCGCCCTTTCCAAAAATGCTATCCACCTCAGCATGAAACACACTTTTTTCGCTATTGTTACGGGTAGCTTGCTAATTTGTCTCATGAACGTGAAGGCCCACGCTGGCGGAATGCCAGGATTAGACGCTAGTCTTTTTGAGTCAGGTCGGTTGCTCTCCGGAGTTCTTATCGGCGGTATAAAGGGAAAAGATGTCCCCAAGGCTTGTCTTGGTTGGGGGCAACAGTCGGTAAGCATGAACGGCGTTTTGAATGAACTTTCGGACAGCTTGGAGAAGAGAATTGAACTAGCTCGGGCGGCCAATCAGGAAGGCAAGCCCTTAATTTTTCTTCACCAAATTAACCGAGCCCTTATGTCGAGTTTGAAATCCGAAATCGATCAGGTGTGTAGTTCAAAATCAGAATACACCGAGACTGAACTCGGCTTTGAAGTGAACCAAGTAGACGGCTTGAAAAAGGGCATCGTGTTATACCTCAGAGGTCTCTATACCCTGGTTCGAAAATTGGGTACGGATAAAAACCAACAGTACGTTAATGACGAAATCTCCGAATGGCTTAAGGAAGGCACCATTAGCGCCGACGAGGCTAAAGAACTCGGAATGGATATTCAATCGATTGCTAGCGTCGATCCTTGGAATGGTTAGTGGCAAAGTATTTTCAAGGCGGTTTAGTTAGTAAACCTGTGTACTGAAAACTCAAGAGACCTGAGCGACCGCGCTAAGCCACTTTCAACCGGAAGTCCGGCTTTATCTTGGCAAACAATCGCACCAGCTTGTCGGTGCTGAATCTGCCAATGCGGTGATTGAAGATCCGGCTCATATCTGACTTAGGAATTCCAAGAAATTTTGCCATTTGAACTGCATTGAGTTTTTCTTGCTGAGAGTATTTGAGTAGCTCCTGGCAAATCTTAAAGCGAAACTTCGCTAACTCATCGGCATCGGGGGATAGCATGAGGAAGCCCTCTGCACGGTCTAAATTTCTTCTAATTTTCTTAAGTTGCTTTTCGCTTGGAAATGCCATGTTTCTTTCTCCGATGGGCGTTTACGACACCAATGTAGAGTTCGTTCTCCTCTAGGAGCCAAACAAGCTTATAAAGCCTCTCATTCAACCTAAGCTCATCTGTGACATAATACTCAAACTGTCCAGAATACTCCTGCAACGGGAAAGTTCCTCCGTCGAGGAGTTTGACTAGTTCAAGAATCACTTCGTCACTGATGGAATCGCTATGTTTAAGCTCATAGTGAGGATCAATAACCACTTTCAGTATCTGCCGTCCATTTACGGTAATGGACAGACGATAGTCGCGACGTTTCACAAATTCATGCTAGTTAATGTTGTCACATTTGACAACTTATTTCTTGATCGAAAGATCGTGTAGGTGACCCAAGCGCATGGCTTACGGCTACTCAAATCCGGAATCCTTCAGTAACAAGATTCTGCAGCGTTGTGGGCACCTCAAAAAATATTTTATAAAAACCAATGATCTTTTTTTGACGGGCTCTAACGCGGTGTAACCCCAGAATAAAACGGAGAGGGCCCAAACAGTGACAAATGTCGCTCGTTGAATGCGATGGCTTCGTTTGCTATAAGTTGCCCCTCAATATAGGGGTGTTTATGCTGTTCCACTTCGTTTTTCTTTCAGTCGTCTCCTTAAACCTTTTTGCGGAAGCCCCTGCAGACAACTTTGACGACTTACTGAAGACTTTAAATCGGCCACCGGTATCGGAAGAAAGTCTGCCGGCTCCTACCCCCATCCCGGAGCTTAAACCAAGAGAGCTACCGATGGTTCGTGAGAGCACAGCTAAGTCGAGCGCTCCGGTTGTACCCAATGAGAATTTGGTTCCGCCACCAGCCCCAGAAACGGTGATTGAAAACGTTTCCCCGGCGGTGCCAGATGCGCCCGTTTACGGGCCGCAGCCCACCGTGGCCCAATCGTTCCTCGTCCCCCAGTCCGATGAGTTTGGCGATATCTATCTAGCAATGCTTTTTAAAACGAACCAGCGCGGGCAAGCTTTTTACGCCCCCGCAGTGGGCCACAGTGTCGCAGCCGCTACTCTGGTCGTGTGCGCCCCCGAACTGACCCCCGTGGAAAAGCTCGAAGCCATGCACTCTGTATTGAACCATTTAGAACGCGTTCGAGTGCGATCGATTGCGGCCGCAGTCCACCAGGGCGGAAGGACTTGGCACCCCCAGCTCACTCAAATCGCGGCGACGCTGGTGTGCAAAATGAGAACGCGAACAGACCAAGGGGACGGTCTGGCAATCGTGCAGGAACTGGTGGAAGCATACAAGGAATTGGTAGGGCGCTTTAACGCCCGGAGACCGGATCTCCGGTTGGAAGAATCGTTAAGCAACTTACAAGTTGCGGCAACGCTCCTGAACTAGGGCAACCCCTAAATCCCCAGTAGGTAATCAAAATCGGCTTTGGTGAGCGCGTTCGCAGTCGCTTGTGGGGCTGCGCCCGCTTCTTCTGCTCCAAACAAGAGCGAAAACTTTGCGCGCTTTCGATCTTTGAGGGCTTCCATTTTTTCTTCCACCGAATTTTCCATGATGTAACGGTAAACCTGCACGGCCCTTGTTTGGCCCATCCGGTGCGTTCGGTCGGTTGCTTGGTCTTCGGCGGCTGGATTCCACCAAGGCTCCAGGTGAAATACGTAGCTTGCCTTCGTTAGGTTTAGCCCGACTCCCCCGGTTTTCAGAGTCATCGCCAAAACACCGCCGCCACTCATTGTCCCAAACTCTTTAATGCTATTCTCTCGGACTTTGCGTGCCGTGGAACCTTGGATTGTCCAAGTGGGGACGTTTGCCTCTTTCAGGGCTCTCTCCACCAAAGAAAGCGTTTCGACAAACTGAGTAAACACAAGAGCGCTTTGCCCTTCGCTAACAATTTCGACCAGCGTCTCGACGAGGAGAGAGATCTTGGGTGGCGTTTCGCTAAAAGTCACTCCAGGCAGCGCGCTCGGGCAGGAGCAAACTTGCCGAAGCCGAAGCAGCGCTGTCAGCATCGCGAGCTGCGATCGAGACTCGCCAACTTCCCCCACCGAGAGCTGTACTTTTTCATTCCAACTGAGCGCGACGTCGCGGTAAAGGCGGAGCTGCGAATCAAGGAAAGGAACCACGATAGTGGTTTGTGTTTTCGCGGGCAGCTGAGTCAGAAGTTCGTCTTTGTTACGCCGCAAAGTAAGCGCTCGCGCTTTTCGCTTTAAATGGCTTAAATCTTCGGTCGACATCGTGTCGTTCATGTAGCGCTTACGAAACTCTTCCCACGTCCCCATCGATCCGGGCGCTACTAAATCCAGCAGCGAGAAATATTCTCCAAAATGGTTTTCCATGGGAGTGCCGGTCAGGCAGAATTTTCGCTGCGCTTTAAGCTTCCTGGCAACGGTAGCTCGCTGGCTGCTGACGTTTTTCAAGTTCTGGGCTTCGTCGAAAAGCACGATGCTCCACGGGTGGTCCACCAGCGCATCTTCGTGCTCCACCATGAGGCCGTAAGTCGTTAACCAAACGCATGGGGATTCGCGACTAGCGGATGCGAGCGCCCCTTTCTGGAAGACTTCCACTTTCAGGTGAGGGGTAAAACGCGCCGCTTCCGATCGCCAGTTGTAAACGAGCGTTGTCGGCACGACCACGAGCACTTGGCCCATCTCGCCCTTCAGCCGGAGCGTCTCTAGATAGGCAAGCGACTGCAGCGTTTTCCCAAGCCCCATGTCGTCCGCTAAAATGCCGCCTAGCTGCAATCCATGAAGGTCCAGGAGCCATTGCATTCCCCGGACCTGGTAAGGCATGAGTGTCCCTTTCAGCGTCTCTGGGGGAAGAGGAGGAGTCCGGGGCGCGTCCAAGCTGTCGTAGAATTCGCAAAGGGCTTTCCATTGAGGCCCGCCCTCAACTTTCATCCCGCTCGCTCGGAGCGCTAGGAGCTCGAGGCTTTGGTGCTTAGGCAGGCGGTAAAAGTGCTTTTCTCCGCGAGCAAACGTGGCTTTGCTCGAGCGTTGGCCGACGAGTTCCCAAAAAAGCCTCAGTTGATCCAGCGAAGGCAGGGATTTTTCGGCGATTCGGTAAAGCCGCCCTTTGAAGTCGAGTAGCCCAGTTTCGGAAAGGCCTGCCGCTTCCACCTCCGTAATGGGCTGGCCCTTGAAGAAGAACTGAGGGTTTAACTCAAACCAGTCATTTGAGTCTTTGCTCCGTTCGACCATTTCAACGGTCGATGAAAAGTCTTCGGGCAAAAGATTCTCAAGCCATTTCCCTTTATAGTAAAGCTTCGCCCCCCCTTCGACTAAAGACCCAGCCAGTTTGACCCAGTCCACGGAAGACGGGTTCGGCTTCGTCGGCATCTGAAACTCATCGCTCGCAGCGATGTCCCCAAACGGCATTTCCACCACAAAAGATTCCCAGACCGCGTTCTTTGATTTAGACAAAAGTTTGGGTGTGTTTCCGAGCGCTCCGTAAAGGTTTGAAAGCAGAAGCTCAAGAAAAACAACCCCCGCTCCCCCGACTTGCCAGCACTCTCCATCCACATAAACAGGTTGCGAATGAGCGTAGGTCGACTCAATGACCTCCCTGAAATCAGAAATAGCTCGTCGGGCGTTGGTCCCCAGCATTTCCGCTAAATCCGGCTCGTAGGAAAATACATCGAGCGGATCTCCAAAAAGGCGGCGTAAAACTCTCTGGCCCAAGCCAACCCGAAAGCTTTTCTCCGTTTCCGCGGCGGAACCATCGGAAAATTTCTGGGCCCTCAAGTAGCTCATGGTTTCAATGAAGATAGTGGCGACCACACCTTGGTGCCGAAACAGTTTCAGGTCGTTCTCTCGTTTAAAACTGTCCAGCCGACTTGCCATGGCAGGAGCTGATTCGTCGTAGAGTGCGCGTAAGCCCATCTCTAAACACTTAAGGAGAGGCGCAAACGAATCCGGAAAACCCCAAAAGTAGCGGCCGTTCGCAAATAAACAAAAATGCAAATTGCCTGAGGCATCAATCCCAAATTGCGGCTCCCCTTGGATTTCAACGACCGGGGCGGATCGGACTTCGTCGGTAACCGACTGAAAGAGTTCGGTCTGCGAAACCACTTTATGGATAGCCGCATTGCCAGAAACTTTAATTTCCCGGTGCCCTTCGCTGTAGTTCCAATAGAGGCCTAACCTCCGAGCAACGGCCGAGGCCTGGGTCATTGCCCGGTGAAACACTAGGTTTTGAGTTGGCAAATGGAGCGCGACATTTTCCCACACAAAGTATTCGTTCCGCTGAAAAAAATCGGGGACCAGCGAAAGCACAGGGACTTGATAGTCGCCTTGAAGCTCGGAGCTCCAAGCTGACGATAATTTTGCGCCAAGCAAAGGCTCTTTTCGCACTTCGTTGATGCGAATGAGGTTCAACACCTCGCCGTCTTTTTTAAAAAGGTAAACCGGTGAGCCACCTTCGCCGGCCGCGGCGAAAATACGCAGCAGCTCTCGGTTCGCGCTCACGCGATCCGGGTCCCAACCCCAAGGGTTCGCGGGCGCCATCAACTCGAACCCCTCATCCAAAGCTTCTCGCCCCAAGCGATTGCCACCGGGAAGGACTGCGAGCGGCAGATCGTTTGCCATCGGGGAACGCAAAATCTCATGCGGGTGGAGGAGACTTTCCTTTCCGTCCTTTTCAACCCAGTACAGGGTGCTTGCCATCAATGCGTTTCGATCTTGGATCCTTTGGGGGTAGGCCGTGTGGTCGTTCGCCCTGAAATAGGACGAAAGCATGGGTTGACCGGGGCCCCGCACGACTGGCTCAGGGAACAAAAAGGGAGGGGTTTTGGGCAATGCGATGGAGGTTTTGAACAACGCAGTGAGCTGCTCTTCAGGCAAATACGGATTTCTCAAGGCCGCTGTATTTAACAGGAGGCCTTTTAGAACTGCGGTTGTGCTACTCATTGTTTTCCAGGGACGGCAGTCTAGAACACTGCGAGCAGCAACTCAAGGGAAGCTTTCGGTGAGGCCCCCGCGGCAAGCTCCCTTGGCCGTGTATCGTCGATAGGATGCGGCGAGCGCACCCTTTCAAGCTTGGAAGGAGACTGACACCCATCAAGGCTGGAACGGCTGTCAAACTTGTCGACACGCTGCCGGATTTGGGCTCGAGTGGCTTGCCACCCCACTTGCCCTGAACCATCTCAGACACTTAACTCACGTTGTGCGGAGTAGGAGCACTCTTCGAAGCTGGCACGCAGCCAGGTCGTATACACAGTAGGCGTATTCTGGGGGGTAACACACGCTTGGAATACTGGCCCTGCCTTTGCTCTCTACGACAGTAGGGGGAAAGTATTTGTGTGGGGGCTTGCGACCATTTTTTTAGCAGTATTCAGCTCCGCTGCGGGCGCTGAAAACTTGCCGCATGCCGGAGGTACCCAGTCGCTTTCCAATCGACCGGAAGCGGAAGCGACCAGCCTCTATTCTTCGGTGCCAATCGGCTTTGATACCCACATGAACCTTGGCCGTCGCCAGATTCGGTACTCGAACGGTACTATCGGGGTTCAATCAATGGGGAACGCTTGTGTTTCGACGCTTATCGCACGTATTCCAAGCGCGGATGGGGTTACTTGCAAAGCAGCCTTCATTTCGGCCGACCATTGTATCCACGGCGAAAATGGAGCACCGATTATTTCTTGGGATATATCGCTGCCAGGGCTACCAAAAGGGCAAGCCTTGGGGATCCTCAACAAGGAAGGCCGAATTGCGAGCCGTCGAAAAGATGTCATCGTCGGCTACGACGGGAACCGAAGACCGATCGACGATGGAGTCGAAGACGTAGCGTTGATTCGCGCCGAAATGCCTTGTTCGTACCTTGGCGGCGCAAAACCCGCCCGGCTAGCAGCCTGCGATGCCAGGGGAAGCGCTATCTTGTCAGAGCAAGAAGAGTTGATCGCCCAAAAGCGAACTCGCCGCGAAGATGGCAACACTGGCGGAGGGGGGAGATTTTTAGTGCGGCTGGCAAACGGCGTTAAGAACCTTTTTGGACGGTCGCTTTATTCTATGCGCGCTGTCCGAAACCACCCCTTCGAGCTTGTGCAAGGCGGCGATTCGGGCGGACCCATTGCAAACAAGCGCGGCGAGATAGTTTCAGTGATGGCCCGAGCGGCAGGACGAGGCGAGCAAAGTTATTTTGATCCTAAGGCAGTATGTTTCGCACGCGAAAAATTAGCGGAATGGGGAATGTGGCCCCCGGTCCCCGAGTCGGGCAGCTCAGCGCCTGAAGCAAAACCAACGCAAGAAGTCCCCCAAGCGCTTGCCGAAACTCGCGCGCCTCGAGGCGGGATAGCTCCATCCTCTCCGGCAGAAGCCGCTGTTCGGATTGACCAAGATGCCACAGGGCAAAAGCGCTTAGTTTGGGAAACCAGCGCCAGCGGGGTCCAACCCATTTTTGCGAAGAAAACAGCCGATGGCTCGACCGAATGGCTATCGAAAAATACGACGACCGGACAGTGGGAAAAACTCCCGCCCGCAGCCCACGCAAAGCTCGCGGAGTTTTACCGGCCGTATGCGGAAACACGCGCGCGTTTTGAACAAGCTTTTGGGAACGCAACGGATCGCAGCATTGTTCAGGGCTTCCTCAAGCCCCAGTGGGCGGGTCAGCCGTTTGAGTCTTTTGCTTCAATCTCTCAATCCCAGGGTGCCGGCGCGCAGGCGGCGCAGCGACCCGGAGTGGCCCCCAATTTTGGGCCAGTGGTCGCAAACGTCGGAGCCGCGCCTAGTTTCGTACCGGTAGCACCCTCGGCCCGCGCGCCGCTTTCGACTACAGAAGCTCAGAGGCTCAAGCAGATTGTTGGCCAGTATGAAAATGGGATGCGTTACACGACTGGTAATAAACGCTATAGCTTTAACTCGCGGCACCCTGGCGCATTTACCGATATTCCCAATGGCGGCACAGGAAAAGCGATTTTTGGCTATTTTGGCCCGCGAGACCCAGGGCTTGAAGCAAAGATCCTTGCGGAAGTTCCAGGAATTGAATTTCGCAACTACACCGCCGGTAGCCCAGAATGGAAGAAAGAACACGAAGCGCTCCGAGACTCGAACTTTCCTTACGAAGCTTTCGTTGTGGACGGACTCGGAAGAAAAGCAACGCGGTTTAGCCTAAAAGACGACCCGGGGAACTACTCTACGCTCGCCAAGGAAGCGGCTCTTTCGAACCAGTACCACGCAGCCAAAGCAAAACTCCAAGGCCCTTCTCCGTCGACAACCCCAAGTGCTGGGACTCCGCCGACGGTTGCACAAATGGCACCAGCGCGCGCTGAATCACAGGCGGTTGTGCCAGCCCAGGATTCCCACGCTCGAGGGATCTCATCGACTTCGGAAATCGCCCGAAGCGGAAACTCCATCGACCATAGCGGTTATGGTTTAGGTAGCTGTATCCAATGCCACAAGGCAGGCGGCAACGCCCCCGTGTTTCCAAATTTCGTTTCTCAACCAGCGCAATGGGATCAGCTTCTTGGGCAGGGGGACCTCAAAGCACAAAAGTGGCTCAAGTCCTTTCGAGACAACGTGCTAGGCGGAGAAATGTTGACCAAAGCAGGACTTAGCTCGCATGAAGGGCAAGGCCTTGCGATTTCACAATCGATTGAGGCACTTTCTGCGAAGCATTTAAGTTCCACCTCCCGTGCTGGCTCGGCTGTCACCCAGAGGTCTCCACGGGCATGGGAAATCGATCTTAACAAAAAAGGCGAGTACCTCGCCGTTCTCGAGTCCGCAGCATTTAAAGATCCCAGCCTTGGCCAAGAGCTTCAAGACTTCGATATTATCTGGGACAAAACGGGTAACCCCGAGTGGCATTGGGCCGCAGCGAAAGGCAGCGCCGGCAAAGGAGGGGCCCGCCCCGTTGGAGCTTCGCAAGCCGCAATCAGTTTGCTAGACCGTTTGTTTAGGAAGAGAAATACGGGCAAAGAACATTGGCTGGAGCCCTTTAACAAAGGCTTTTCTGCTGACGAAAGCACCGTCGGGCTAAAAACATTTTCGCTCATGCGCTTGCCTCGCGACGCTAGCGGAAAACCGATTAAGTGCGTTCATGGGTTTGAGCCAAGAACCGCCACCCTTTCTGAAGGCAACCCAAACCGAACGACCCCTGTAAGCCTTCCCGATGAACTACAATCTTTCTGGGCGAGTTGCCCCGTCGGTACGACCGTTTACGAAGTGCAGTACAATACGGCACTGGGGCGGCCAGTGGTTTTGGATGTGTTTTCACGCACGAAAGATGCGGATTCGGGTTCCGCAGAGCCTTCGCCCAATGCTTTTCGGCCCGATAGTTCTCCCGAGGCGATCTTAGGGTGGATACAACGGCAAACCGACGCTTCGAACCCTGACTACGCCGTTTTAAAGAATGCCGTCCAGAACCCGCAGCGTGACCAAGTCGCTGCGCAAATCAACGAAGGGGGCCGACTCGGGCAGCCATTTATTGTGAACGGCCAGCGGACTTCTACAATAGCCGCCTCAAAAAGTGTGATCCCTCGAGGTGCCGTTTCCCCGCAAACGCTGAGCCGAATGTACGCCGATCTACCGCTCACGTCGGCACTCGGAAACAATGGGTGGCAACTGGAAGTGCAAGACCTCTTTGCAAACTCGCACCGAGGCATTGCGGTCAATAAGCAGAATTGCCTCAACTGCCATCGCCAGGCCGGAGAATCTTTCCGGGATGTCTTCAAAGCGTCCGGATTAGACGACGTTAGCACTTACCGTTACGGCAACGCACCGGGGTATGACTCAATCTTGGGCGCTCCCTTTTTCTCAGACCAGGCGCTCAACGGGTTCAATCGCTTTAAAGTCGACACCTCGATGCGGCCCGAACTCGCGCCGTACTTCGAACCCTACGATCCGGCGCGGCACCCCAGCTCGGTGTACCGTCGAACGGAAGCCTATCCGGTAAACAACCACCCGCTGCGTTCTCGCCGGCCGTATTAATTTAGGAACGTGCCCCTGCTGGACCCACTTTGCTTGTGGGGCGGGATAAGGCTGTAAATTAGTGTAAAGAAAATTTCGGAATGTGCCGATACAAGGGCTGGGAGAATTTTCTATGCGTGCTTACTTTTTCACCTTGGGGCTATTTCTAGTGGGGACAATCGCTTTGGGGGCCGACCCCAAAATGACCAAGAAGGTCAAAGTTTCAACGGACGCCGAGAAGGCACCCAAGTGCACTACGGATGCTGCAGGGAAGACAACGTGCTCAAC
>JANPJT010000228.1:0-3768 GCA_031425635.1 Pseudomonadota bacterium | reverse complement strand
CCGGACGGCGACGCCACGAACGAAGACTTGCTCTACGTTGATTCGGTCAACGGGAACAATGGCACCGGCACTGGTACCCCCAGTAACCCGTACCAGACGGTGGCCTATGCGCTGACCCAAGTCGACGGCCCCGGAGACGGGGCAGAAGACATTCTGTGTGTTTCAGGAACGTTCACTGGAGCGATTGCCCCGACGACCAGCGGCAGAGCGACTACTTACACAGTGGACGGTCTATTGCAGCCCCGCGATCCTCTGATGATTGTCGGCTGGGACAAAGACGGCGACGGCGTGTACCCTCCGCTCGACCCGGACGACACGGCGGTCTTTGACGGCACAAGCACCACCCGCTGGTTCTGGGACAATACGACCAACCAAAGCTACGTCGAGCTCGCGCACCTCACCATCCGCCGGTACGGCGACACGGCGGCGTTGGGAGGCGGCGTGTGGAGAATGAAGGGCGGGGGCACGCGGCGCTATTTCTCTTTCCACGACATGGAATTTGAAAGCATTAATGATGGGTTGGTGGACAATGACGTGAATTTCGAACGGCAGGCTTTTAGCGCCGACGATCAAGCGGGGATTTTGGGATACGTTTTACTCATCAATAACTACTTTGATAAAGTCGGCGCTTCCTTTTTAGCCGTGAACCGCCTTGCTAATGACTGGACTAACCTCACGATAGAAAGCAACTCGCTTTTTCATAACACTGCCCCCGGCTCCATGGACCACATCTATGTGGCAGGGGTGGTAGGTACACGCATTTTGAAAAATCGAATGGTTATCAAAAGCACTGGTTGGAACGCAGCAACCGACGCTGTCCGGACTATCCACGTAGGAGCTTGCACCCAAGATTTAGTCGTTCGCGATAACGACTTTATCGGTGTCTCGAGCGGGCTTAGGTTGGCACACGCCAATGGAACCTGCACCCCATCGGCCAATACCGACAACGTGGTTTTTGACCGCAACCGGGTCGTGCAGTCCCTGGGGACCGAGCCCGGCATTACCATCTTAGCCCAAAAGTTGGATGGCCAAGCCAGCACGGCAACCAATACGATCGAAGACGTCACGGTGACGAATAACTATTTTTTATCTCAGTCAACGGAAGCGACAGGTTGCTTTTACGGGTGCCATGGCAACGACGCCGGCGCAAACCCAGGGGCAGTGAGCTTTGTGGGGAACACCTGCGTAGGCCCGTTTAAGTACGAATACCTGGCGCTTAACACCGGCACCACGGCGTTTCCGGAACAAAACTACACAATACAAAATAATGTATTTAGTAACCCAGGCGCAATGACAGACCAGATCACGACTGACTATGCGATCACTGGTTTAGTGTCGAACGGTAACGTGTTTGATCCAGTGACCCGGTGGATGTGGAATGCCGTGGCACAAAATTCTCTGTCCGCTTGGCAAACCGCTTCTGGTGGGGACGCAGGTTCGAGGCTTTGCAACCCCGAATTCGTGAGTGCTGTAAGCTCAAACTATCGCTTAGCATCCACTGACACATGCGCTCGAAACCAAGGTATCGACATCACTGCAATCGCGCCGCTCGACTTTGACGGCGACGCGCGTTCCGCGGCCCTACCTGACATTGGGGCCGACGAAGTCCCTTAAGCCCCCAGTGGTCTCGTGCCTTGGGGAAGTATGAACTTGAAAGTGCTTCCTTTGCCGAATTCGGACATCACGTAAATACTGCCTTCATGCGCTTCCACTATCCACTTCGCGATAAACAGGCCTAGGCCCAAACCGCTGTTGTCCTCGGCGTTTCCCTGGTGAAACCGTTCAAAAATGGCATCCCGCTTTTCTTCCGGAATACCAGGCCCGGTGTCGGTTACTGAAAACTCAACATGCTCCGCGGCGCGAACCGCCGAAAGCTTCACCGTACTGCCTTGGGGGGAGAACTTGAGGGCATTCCCAACTAGGTTCGACAAGACCTGCAACGTTTTGCCGGGGTCTAACCAAGCAACCAGCGGCTCGTCTGCTTTTTCAATGGCCAGCGCGATCGACTTAGTGAGCGCAATAGGCCTAAAAAAAGCAGCGCACTCTTCCAGCAACCCACCGACATCAGCCTCCTTTTTTTCCAGGAGCAGTTTCCCATTGGCCATTTTCTCAACGTCGAGAAGCTCAGTAATCATCGTGTCCATGTTAGCGGCGCTGCGTTCAATCATCGCCAGGACCTCGAGCAAGTCTTCCTTGCTTCTCAAACCTCGGGACAACTCGATCCTCAGGACGCTTGCGCCCATCGAAATCGCATTGAGAGGGTTTTTCAGGTCGTGGCTCAAAACCGCAAGAAACTTGTCTCTGGTTATCAGTTCCTCTTTTGTCTTATCTTGGGCCAAGTCGGTCCGCTCGCGTTCCTCCAGAAGGTTTTCGTCCGTATCTCGGCGCTCACTTTCCAAAAGGACTTCGGCTAACCTTTGCTTCTGCTCGCGCTCTTTGGCCCGTAAACGGTCTTCTTCCTGCCGTGCGACGATTTTCGCCTTATCGGAGTGCTCCCGTTCATTCAGCAGGGCATCGTCGGGAGCCGTATTTCCGAAGCCGGTTTCAATTCCGTCGACTGCTGCCCGATTTTTCTTCAGAGCCTCATCCGCTGTTACGCGGTTGAGAAGGGTTTTGCTATCGGACTGGCTCTCGACGATAGCGCTTTCCAGCCCAATGATAATGTCCGTTCTAATCCTCTCGTCCTCAAGGCTCTTGTCTGTTCGGTTTCTTGAACTGGCTAGGCGGGGGTGCTCTTTTGCTTCCATGCGTTTAAACAAGCTCCTTTTGGGGATTGGTAACAGAAGGCACCGCAAAAAGCTCAAGTAAAGTGGTGTATTCGATCACTCGCTGTGCCGAATAGGTATCCGGGGTGGGCAAAGTTTCCACGTCGTTCGTATCTGCCGGGTGAACCAGGACTTCGTGGCCCCGCCGCTTACAAAGCTCCTGGCGAAAACGAGAAGGGTTTTTGAACGAGTTCAAAGTGGGGTAAAAAAACGGTAGGTACCTAAGAGACGCCTTGCGGAAATGGCGTCGGGAAACTCGGGCCAATAAGCCAATGAGAAGGTGCGAAAACCTGAACGAGGACCTATCGAAAGGGATACGGATTTCGCCAATGCCCGCTTCCGCGCAAACTTCTGCCGTTGCTGTGGCCACTCCCGGATACACGTGGATGTGGTGGTGCCCATCTAGGTATTGAATGTGCACTCCACTGGCTCTGAGCGTTTGGATCTGCTGCAGGAGCTCGTCCTTCACTGATTTTTGAAACGCGCTTCGGCCAAGGAAAGATTTTCGCAGGCAACCCCAAAGCGCTGAGGCTGGAGACGTCCAACCGAAAGGCAAGGACCGGCCAAACGGGTAGGTGAGGTTGAAGTGCAGGCCAAGAGCCAACCCCGGCACAAGCTTTAGCTCTTGAAGGCCTTCCTTTAAATACGCCGAGTCCGACATGGCAGAGACTCTGCGCACAATGCCTTTTTTTGCGAGTGCCAAAATGGCTCGATTGACTCCCGGGCTTAATCCCCAATCGTCTGCAGTGAAATACCATTGTTCTCCCTTCAGAGAACCCGATTCCCCCGCATAGTAGCTTTTAAAGTTCAGCCAAAAGATCCTGCTTACCCAAAAAGCGGCCCGACGAAGCTCGTGGAAAAACCGCACGGTGGAAACATCGGTAGTGACGTTTGAGCGCAAAGGCACTTCGGCGTGCCGAAAACCCTGCGCCGCGCAGGTAAGAAACAGTTCAATATCAAAGTAAAAGCCTGGGCAGGTCTGTAGACCAAAAGCCACTGTAGC
>JANPJT010000227.1:0-10577 GCA_031425635.1 Pseudomonadota bacterium | reverse complement strand
TATTGTAGTTCATTAACTATTTTAGTTCA
This sequence comes from Pseudomonadota bacterium, assembly GCA_031425635.1. Taxonomy (GTDB): domain Bacteria; phylum Bdellovibrionota; class FAC87; order UBA2466; family UBA2466; genus JAIEOG01. The sequence goes on along the minus strand of JANPJT010000227.1, from coordinate 10,548 downwards.
AAAGGTTCCGCGTCTTTTTACCGAAAAGTTCCAGAGGTCCTTTGGATGAAGTATGGCTGCGCACATTTTGCGATCATTGACATGCTGCTCGTTACGAGCAGCTGCGGCAGAGGTTTGTGCGTGAACGGGTGGTGCAATGTCGGTATCACGTGCCCCACGAACTACCTCGCGGTGGGTCGTAACACGGACGTTTTAGTGAGTAGAGCTTTTTGTGTAAGCAAGTACGAGATGAAGATCCTGGGCAATGATAACGGGAACCAAGCTTATAGCGCCGCGTTTGTAGCCGACTCGCGCGTTTCGGGAACGCCGTGGGTGAACATCAATCGCAATCAAGCGACCACCGAGTGCCAGGCGTTAGGAGCAAGCTACGATATGATTTCCAATGCCCAGTGGCAGGCAGTGGCCAGAGAGATAGAGCTTGCGCAAAACGCAGGCGTTTTTCTCAACTGGAGCAACGGCTCCACTTCGGGAGCGAATGCGCTTAACCGGGGGCATTCGGATAACGGGCCCGGTAACGCGCTTGCCGCAAGCCTGGATAGCGATCCGTGTTTTGGCACCGGCCAAGTCAGCTGCGCCAACAACACGAACGCTGATTTCACTCAAAAAAGAACCCATACGCTCTCGAGCGGTGAAACTATTTGGGATGTTGCAGGCAATGTTTACGAGTGGGTGAATCTAGATATCGCGGCAGGGCCTCCTTATGAAGGGGGCGACAACTTCATTTCGCAACAGCCGTGGACCGCTGGCCTTAATCGCCCCGAGATGTGGGGCCCTTTTGGAAACTACACCGCCAAAAACTCCGGTGAATACGGGGGCTTAGGCTTCGGCGTTTTGGGTGTTTCCGCCGGCACCGTGATCCGGGGCGACAGCTGGGGCGGCGACACCAGTTCGGGCGTGTTCAACGCGGATCTGGGCCTCGGCCCGTTGGCCTCGGGCTCCTCTATCGGGTTCCGCTGCGTGTCGGCTGCTCCCTGAAACTGGGGGCAGGCGAAACTTGCGAAGAAAGCCCGGGGAAAAATCCAGAGCCGCAAAACGCCATCGGATGAAGAGAAAAAGTCCACCTTGTTTTTCCCCGCAAAAAGGCTTCTAAAATCTCCACCGACTCCCTTAGCGCTACTCGTCTAGGAAAACGGCAGAGGCTTTGCGCCCTCCCTCTTTTCCTGAGAAACCGTTACCGCCGGCTGAGGGCGAGCAGGAACCACGAACTCCCTCGGCGGCACGAGCGCCACGCAATCACTAAAAAGCAAAGTGCGCCGGCGTGTTTCTCAGGAAAAGAGGGAGGGCTCAAAGCCGGTGGCACGACTCGATCGCAGGGATCGGGTGTCTAAGCTTTAGACAGAGTGTGTAAAGGTTAGACAGCTACCAAGAACGCATTCATTCCCGTAGTTTAAGCCAGCCTCTTTGCGGCACTGCCTAAACTTTGGACAGCTTACTGTAACTTGTTAGACACCACATTTTCGAACGATCCCCGTAAAAACAACGGTTTAACGGAGCACACGCAACCTGGCATAAACACTGCAAAAGTGGGTTCCGCCTAATTCAAGATAGCCCAAGAGAGAGAATTACTAAGATAGGGTCTCCATGACTAAACATATTGTGTGCGCGATCCTCTTGAGCCTAGCCTGCCCGGCTGTGCTCAATGCGGCGGTGACAGAGGAGTACAACGGAATCCAAGTCATCGAAGAAGAAGTCGTTCAAAACGAAGCAGCTGAAAGCGCGGCGCCTTTGGTGGCGGCGGCTCCTCAGGTCCAAAACAACATCACTGTGCATGCGCGCCCCGAACCAGCGGAGGTTGCATCGGCGGGGAGTGTCCTTTTAGAGACCTCCCAGATCAAGGCACCCAGCGCTGCCGGGTCCACCACGCTGACACCGCTGCTCGGGGGAAGCCAGTTCCAAGGCCCTTGGTCCGTGAATGTTCGAAACCAGTACACTTTTGGACTGGCTTTGGACATCCCAGTCACCAAGTACCTCTCGTTCGAGATTGAAGGCGGGTATGGCAATTACCGAATTGCTTATACGCCGAACCCGAACTTGCTCGTGGCCTACTCGTTCAACCAATTTTTGCTCGGCGGGAATGCGAAAGTGCACCTGACTTCTTCGCAGTCTCTGGTGAGGCCATACGTGGGAGCGGGTCTTTCGGCGCTGTACTACGAAGGGATGTCTCGCATGATGCCTGATGGGTCACGCGCGCCCTACGAGCACGTCCTCGGGGCCGCCAACTTGATGGTGGGGCTGGATGTGAAGGTGAGCGAATCCGTCAGCGTCGGGGCGAGAGGGGCGTACCTTATGCCGCTTATCAACCGGCCCTTCACTGCCAACGCGATGGGGGCTTCGGGCCTACAGGCTGCGCCTGGCTTTGAGGAAACGGGTTTCCTAAACGCGAGCATGTTTCGGTTGCTAGGCTCCGTTTCTATCGCTTTGTAAAAGTCTTCTCCCAGAAGAAAGGGGAGGCCTTGGGGTAGGGAGAGCGCTTAAAAAGCGCCGCTCTTTATAAGCCGAGGCCTCCCCTTTGATTTTTTACGGCCGCTAACCCCGACAGCAGTTCTGCCCAGGATTGTTTAGGGACCCAACTCATTTCCTCAGGCAATAGCAGAGTGACTCGATTTTTCGCTCGGGTCAGCGCAACGTAGAGAACGCGTTTGCTCTCTTCTTGGTCTTCGCGTTTAGCTAGCTCCCAGCTTTCAGTAAAAGAAGGGGTTTGGGTGATCTCGGCTCCGTTTCGAAACCGTACCCCGATCTTTCCGGGCGCTATTCCGCAAATCCAAGGCGTGCGAGTCGGCGCCTTCCGGCAAAGGTCGACTAAAAGGACTTCGTCAAACTCTAAACCCTTTGCGGAGTGGACTGTCAGCAGGCGAACACCGTCGGGGTCGTGGGCCATCAAAGGGGCAACCGCTTTCACTTCTTCTTTTTTCCAAGCTTCCAGCCGGTAGCACGCTTCTACGACGGTGGGGGTTTCGAAAAGCATTCCCAGTACGGCATAAAGGGGGCTGTGCCGGGGCGGAAACACTTGGGTGCACTCAAAAAGCAAACGCAAAGCGCTCTCGGTTTTGACAACGCCTTCTTCGAGGGCCCGAACAAACCAGTTTAGTCGTAAATCGGTGCTTGCGTGTTCCAGTAGCGACTTGGAGCTTTTTCGTGCGCGAAGCAATTCACTCTCGCTGTAGCCGATAAACGAAGACCGGAGAAAAGCACCCAAATAGTAATCGTCCAGCGGGTCAAGCAGAGCGCGCAAGTAAGCGTAGAGGCTTTGCACTTCGCGCGTATTAAACAAGGAAACGGAGGGTTCGAAAGCAACCGGGATGCTTCGGCTCGCAAGCTCCGCCGCAAAAAGTTCCATCCGGTCCCCGTTGCGGAAAAGGAGCGCGATTTCCGACGCCGCCGTGCCGCCCGCAATTTTTTCTGCGACTAAAGAAGCTGCTTTGTTTTGCTCTAAGGCGCTTGCCTCACTCGGGTTTAGTCCAGCGTAAAACTGGGCCTCCAAGGGAACGGTTCCTGATCCGCTTCGGCCGGCGAGTAAGGAAACATCGGCTAAAGGGGAGCCCGAAAAAAGAACTTCCGAGACCTTATTGATTTCCCCTACCAGTTCCTCGGACGATCTAAAGCAAGCGCGCAGCGCGAGCGCAGAGCCACCTTGCGATTCGATGGCACGCGTCCAATCTAGGAAAAGTCCCACTTGGGCGCCTCGGAACCGGTAGATGGATTGTTTGGGGTCTCCTACGACAAACAGTTTTTTCTCGTTCCCACCCAAAAGGCATTCGATCAGGCTCCACTGCCTAGGGCTCGTGTCCTGGAATTCATCTACAAGCACCCCTTTGAAGTGGGTTTGAAAGTGCGCTCGTGCCTCTGAGTTCGTTTCAAGCAGCTGAAGCGCCCGCACCTCCAGCCCGTCAAAAGTACAAAGTCCGCGGGTTTCAAGCGTGCTTTCCCAAAGCTCAAAGAGTGGCAAAAGGAGCTGCCTCAAAAGGGGGAGCGGTGCCGTTTCCGAACCTTGCGCAGACAAAGCGGCTTGAAGCACGTAGCGATTTTGCGCCGCTTCTTTGGCCAGTGCTTCCAAGTCGCTGGGCGCCCATACCGCGAATGCTGCTTCTGCCGTTGTTTCGTCGAGAGAATCCATCCAGCGCTCTCGAACCTGAACAAATAATTCGGATTGAAGAAGCGGATCGGCGACTTCGAAAGAGGCCCCGCTGCCCCAAGTCCTTAAGAGGTTCAAACAAGCGCTGTGCAACGTTCCAATCCAAGGGCTTCTCTCGACGGCAGCATGAAGTTCACCGGAATCCGCCAGCTCAAGGAGTATTCGCTCCCGAAGCTCCCGCCCGCTCTTCCGAGTGAAAGTGACGGCGAGGATTTCCGCTGGAGCTATCCCTTTCTCGAGGAGCTTCAAAAACTTGGCAACCAGAACCGACGTCTTGCCGCTCCCTGCCGAAGCGGTGAGGCAGACAGGGCCTAGCGCATGAACCGCCGCCAGCTGTTCTTCTGAGAGTGTTTTCATGGTTTAGCCAGAGACCCCGCTTTGGCGGTGGCAAAAAAGCCCCATATCGCAGCGATCGCACGCAGCGGCCGAGGGAGTGGCTGTAAAATCGCCCGCGTTAATCCGGGAAATAAGCGAGTCAATGTGCTCTTTGCCAACGCCGATCAAATTTTCCCAGCCCTCCTCCGAAAGGGCATGGCCCCGCGTAAAAAATTTCTTGATGCCTTCCCGGTCGCGAAGGACGCCACGCCGCACTTCCCCCGCTTTGAGATCGTAAAATAAGACGCCTCCGATGGGCTCCGTTTGCGAAAGCACGTAAATGAGCGACTGAAAATGGTGCCCCTTTTTTATGTGCTCTGGGGAGAAGTCAACGCTGCCAGTCTTATAATCCAAAACGAACAAAGCCCCGCTGTCGCTGCGGTCTATCCGGTCGATACGCCCTCGAAAAGTGGCGCCGGAGAGTTCGAACTCAAAGCTCTGTTCAAAACGGATCGGCGTTAACGGCCCCAAAGCTTCGCGAAGCTTCCGTTCCATTTGCGCTACGCGAGCCGCCACCGGCATAAACCGCTGCTTGAGCGAAACCCGAAACCAGGCCGCCGACGGAGCTTCCGCCTCGAGCAGTGCCCTCTCAAAAATTCGAAGGAGGACGGTTTCATCGACCACGTCCCAAGGGTTTTCCTGGAACGCCCATTCCAAAGTTCGATGGACTAGCTTCCCAAAAATAATCGCAAAAGCTTGTTCGTCGGGCAGCGGTTTTCTCAGTCGTAAGGCTTGGGAATAGAAATACTTTGAAGGGCAGTCGGCAAACGTCTCCAGCGCCGTTGCCGAAAGAATGAGTGGCGGGGGAAGTGGTGTTAGTTTAGGGGCTTGGGCCATTTGCGATGCCGTTTTGGCGCGGAGCAATTTCCCGGGAGTTTTGCATGAGAAATCGAGCGTCAGAAAAACGCGGGGCCGCTTGCCTAAAACATTTAGAAGTGAGTTGAGCCGTTCCGCATTTCTCCCTTTGAGCGGGTCTGAGTCCTGCAGCAAAAAGCCCTGCGCGAAAAGCCGAAAGCGCTCCGATGGGTCGAACGCCAAAGTCCCTTGTGTCTCAGGAAGCGGCTCAAGGAAAAAAAGATCTATCGTGCGCGACCTAGGTGGCAACGGGTGGAAGGGGAGCAAGGGGATGCTGTCCTTCGGCTGGGGCGGTGACCGTTCCGGATCATTTAGAAGCAGTTCCTGGTAATCGCTTGCTACTTTTTGGTGGTCGAGCCACTCGCGAAAATCGGGGGAGCCCTTCGTTTGTAAAAAAAGGCGAGAAAGGCGAAGCCTTTCGGGTAACGGAAGCCCGCTTCGTCGAATGCGCTCAAACCCTTCGTGTTTCAGCGGGAGGGAGCCCGTCGACTCCGGCTCACTGAGGCGAAGACCCAAAGTAGCGGCCACCGAAATCAAGTAGGCTCGCGACGCAGCAGTCCCCTCAAAGAAAATACGAGCGGTTCGCCCTATCCTGTTTTCGGCCGCAGCTTTTTCTACCAAGCGATCCAACAGAACGGATGGGGAAGCGTGGCGCAGAAAGAGAGCCGCTTTCGGGCGTTCCGTAAGGCTTTCTGTCATCTCCCACGTTTCGATGAGCCGGGTGGTCTTGTCCCCTCGCAGGTCCGCGAGCGTTTGGTAGAGCTCCTGAAAAACGGGGGAACTCTGGCGGGCGCGGACCAGCTTCAACTCCGGCGCAGAAAGCACCCGGTGCTGTCGCAGAACCGGGCATTCGGGCAATTGGCCGGTGCGCGCCAATCGGTCCGTGGTAGCAAGTGGCGACTTTAAGTAAAGCAGAGCTAGCTTCTTGAGGAACGTGTTTTTCTCGGTTTTCGGCAAGTGGGAAAAACAAAATTCCAGATCCACTTCATCGCGCACAGGCGACTCTCGAAGCTGACTCAGAGTGGAAAAAAAATCTACCGGTGCGTTCGACGGAGCGAGCGCGTCTTGAAAGAAAGCTTTCGCTTGCGCATAGGGTTCGGGAGTTCCCAAGCCTACCTGCTCCAGGAGTTCTTCCCAAGTTAGCCCCGGCGACTCGCAGTGGTTTTTGGCCCAAGATTCCTCATACACGAACACGTCTACGTTCTATCAGCGGGTGGTTGGCTTTGAAATAGGTCGGTCCACCTAAAAGCGTCTCATTTTCGTAGCCCATTCTCAGCAGCGATACGGTCGGAGCGGCCTAGTCCCTAGTGGATCGGTCAAATGACGCGGCACGCCTCTTGCAGAACCCTGCGTTCCAAGAGGGTAATGAACAATGCAGAACAAACAAAACAAGCCAAGTACGATTATTGTAGGGCTCCACGGTGACGGCGACTTTAGTTGGTTGAGTGTCGAAACGTTGAACCGCCGCTACCGGTGCCATTTGTCGGGCCAGACGGCGGGAAGTCGAAAACTGGTATCAAGGTACTACGAACTCACCAAAGTGCAGCTCCTTCGCTTTAGTAGGCTCTTACAAAAAGTTCGCTCTGAGTCGACTGGAAAAGCAGCCGCTCTGTGGGCGGCCAAAGCGCTTGACGCTCTGATCGGATCGAACGCGGTGCATTTTGTAGATTTCGGGCAGCCGAACGTTTTAGAGCGTGAACTCATTTTAAGAGAAATGCGCCAACCGACGAGCCGCTTTCGCCCTGCGGCTTGTTCTGGTTGACGGTGTAGATTCGCAGGAGTTTATTCTGCCTGGAGGTTCGCTGTGCTGCTGCGTTCTTGGATAGTGTGTCTTTTGATGGCGTCGGTCGCTTTAGCCGAGGGGCCCGACGAGGGAAATGCCTCTTCCGACCAATTTGTGGAAGTGGGTGGCTCCGCCGGCTGGCCAGTGGGCGTCGGCCTCGTTGTAGGGTACTGGGGGCCCGTGAAGCGGTTCCCGCTTGTCGCTCGTCTTTCAACGGGTTTTGGGAGCAACCTCGAAGTGGGGTGGGGCTTTTCCAACAACCACGGTTTGCGCGCTTTCGTTGGAGTGAGCGCCGGCATGATTGGCTACCTTTCGCTTTTCGAACGAGAGTACTACAGCGCCGGCCCTGTCGTCGGACTTCGCTTTAGTGAAGCCTTTTGGGATGGCACCGACATCACTTTCACTCTAGGCCCCGCCGCGGCCTGGACTTCCAAGAGCCCCATGAGTCTGTCGGTGGCCGGAAGCGTTTCCCTTTCCGGGCTGTTTTAGCTCGGTAGCGTTCTCTCCCTTTTTGGAAGCAAGCTGCCCCGCCTTGACGGATAGCAGTCAGGACGGTTTACTTCGAGGGCTCTTTCCTTTTAGGAGGTCTTCGCATTCGCTCACTTTTTGCGCTCGTTGGCAAATACCGTTTTGGACGAACGGCCGTCATTGGTTCGCTTGCAAGTTTCGTCGACTTTGGCCTGCTCATCGGCCTCGTTGAAAGTGGCGTGTTTTCGCCAGGGCAGGCAAACTTCCCTTCTTTACTCGGCGGGGTCATTGTCCAGTTTGTTGGAAACCGGTATTGGGTTTTCAACTCGGAAGGGCGGAGCTTAGCCCCCCAGATTGTCGCCTTTTCCATTGTGGAAGGGGTGTCCTTTGCCATGAACTGGGTAGTTTTTCACTTGCTCCTCAAATTTACGCCCGTTTACTACCCGCTGGCGCGGTGGATAGGCGTCACTTTTGTGTTTTTTTGTTTCAGCTACCCTTTGTGGCATTGGATTTTCCGCCCAGCCCGTCCGGAAAACTCTGAAAAGGCGTTTACCTGAAACGTGGCAATTTTTAAACTCAAGTCTGTGGCACTTCTTTCCGAGAAGAAGCCTTTAAGGGAGTGGATTTAATGTCGTTTTTGACTCGGTTAGTAATAAAGCACCCCAAACGCTTTGCGGTTCTTGGCTCTTTGCTCGGAATTCTCAGCATTTACTACTCCGCCTTGTTGTACCAAGGCTTGCGTCCCGACATTGAAGAATTGCTGCCTTCGACTTCTCGCAGCGTTCTGGATTTAGAGCAGCTCAATAAGCGGCTCGGTTCCTTCGAAAACCTAGTCGTGTTGGTCTTTTCGAAAGACACTCAGGCAAGCCGTCGGTTTGTCGACGACTTGGCGGGGGCGTTGGATACAGTGCCACGCGACACTATCGCCCGCATTGACTATCGAATCCGCGATGAGGCTCAATTTTTTAGAGATCGCCAGGCGCTTTTTCTGAGCGTGCCGGATCTTTTGAAAGTCCAAGACTATCTTAGCGCGCGCTTGCTCTATGAAAAAACACTCCGCAACCCCATCCGGCTTTTCCCTCTCGAGGACTTAAAAGAACCGAAGCTGGATTTTAAGAGCCTTGGCGAGGGGAGGAGCGCTGACGTTGAGAGGTTTTCTAAGTTTAAAGATGGCTACTATGCGCTCGAAGACGAGTCGGTAAGAGCTATGGTCGTTTATATGCCCAGCAAGGGCTTGAAAACCGCCCACCGAATGCGAGCGGCTATTGGAGAAAAAGTAGCCGCGTTGAACCCGAGTTCTTACGCTCCCGATCTCGAAGTCAAATACTCGGGTAATGTGCAAAACCTCATCGAAGAAAGCTCCGCGTTGATTGCGGATTTAGAGTTTTCGACGGTCGTCTGCATGCTTTTAGTGGGGCTGTCTCTTTTACTGTTCTTTAAGTCCTGGGTGGCTACTTCAGCGTTGATGCTCAGCTTACTCGTCGGGACTTTTTGGACGTTTGGGGTCAGTTATTTTGTCGTTGGCTACCTCAACGCAAACACTGCCTTCCTGGCGAGTATTGTTCTAGGGAACGGGATCAACTTTGGCATCATCCTGGTTGCTCGCTACATGGAAGAACGGCGCGCTGGACACTCTGCGGAAATCGCGCTTTCGACTGCGATGCGAATGAGCGCTGCGGCCACATCGACTGCTGCGCTTGCGGCGGGACTTGCTTACGCTTCTTTGATGATGACTTCCTTCCGAGGCTTTAGCCAGTTTGGAATCATCGGGTTGACGGGTATGGTGCTCTGCTGGATAGCAGCGTACACGGTTTTGCCTGCCTACCTGCTCGTTTCTGAAAAATGGATTCAAAAAGATCTTTTAAAGCCCACCAAAGAAGGGCGCATGATGGATGCTTTGGCGCGCTTTGTGGATCGGCGTGCTTCGCTCGTTACTGTCTTTGTGGTGATCTTTTCGGTGGCATCGCTTGTCACGATCGGAAACTACAACGATGTTTTAGTGGAAACCGATTTGTCCAAACTAAGAGACCGCAAAAGCATGTCGGTCGGTTCAGGGGCGCTGTACCGGTACATCATCGAAATCTTTGGGCGGTCGGCGTCGCCTCTCATCGTGCTTCCAACGGAGCGGCAGGATGCGGTGAAGATCGCGCAGGTTTTACGAGAAGAAAAGAAGCGGCAGGGGGAGGGAACGACCCTGAGCATCATTCAAACGATTGAAGACTTTGTTCCGGAACGACAACCCGAAAAAATTGCGATCCTTCGTGAAATTGAGACCAAAATGGATCCCAAAATCGTGAAGTTCGCTCCGAAGAAAGACCAGGATCGGATCAAAGAGATCTTGAACCCGAACGTCTTTAAAGCATTTACCGAAGCCGACTTGCCTGGCTTGATCCGTTTCAAGTTTTCCGAAGTCGACAATAGCTACGGAAAAATTGTGCTCGTGGATAAGAAGCCGGAAGACGACACTCGAAACCTTGAGAAGTTCCTCACCACCGTGCGGTCGGCAGCCGATTCCGTAGTGCCGGGGACCCCTGTAGCGGGTGAGACCGCCATTACCTACGATCTTGTGAAAGCCATTGTGAACGACGGCCCTAAAGTCACGCTGTACGCGCTCATTTTGGTGGTGCTTCTTGTGGCCCTTTCTTTTCGGGAGACTCGGTCGACGGGGCTTGCCCTGTTCGCCCTCGCTTTGGGGATGCTTTGGTTTTTGGGACTCATTCTGGGCTTTAAGCTCAAATTGAATTTCCTAAATTTTATTGCGTTCCCGATCACGTTTGGGATTGGCGTGGACTACGGCGTGAACATGTTCCAGAGGTTTCGCGAGGACCGAAACGCCAATATCCTACAGATTATTCGCAGCACGGGAGGGGCGGTCGTGCTTTGCAGCATTACCACCATCATTGGCTACAGCTCGTTGCTGATGGCTGGGAACCGC
>JANPJT010000226.1:0-10773 GCA_031425635.1 Pseudomonadota bacterium | reverse complement strand
CGCGGGTAGCGTTTATAAAACCGGCGTGTTCACCAATTTTACTCCCGATCATTTAGATTACCATGGCTCGATGGAAACGTACTTTCAGGCCAAACGCCTTTTCTTCACTGAACTCAAGCCCGAGTTAGCCATCTTGAATGGAGACGACGCTAGAGTCGCCGCGTTGGGAGCGGAGTTCGAGGGAAAGTGCCTTTCGTTCAGCATAAAAAACCAATCGGCTGACTTTGCGGTGCTCAAGAGCCATTTCTCGCCTCTGGGAACACGGGCGGAAGTCCAAACCCCCGAGGGGCTAGTCAAATTCAGCTCCCCGCTTTTAGGGGAGCACAATTTGTCCAACTCCCTCGCCGTTCTTGCCGCACTTTTTGCGGATGGGGTGCCTCTCACGGATGCTGCCAAAGCGTTGCGAAGCGCGGTCGGCGCACCCGGGCGGTTGGAAAGAGTGGAGGGCGGAGAAGGGCACGCGCATGCGTTTGTCGACTACGCCCATACGGAAGACGCGCTCGTCAACGTCCTTCAATGTTTGCGCACTGTCCGGGAGGGGACTAACGCGCGTATTTTGACTGTGTTTGGTTGTGGGGGAGATCGCGATCGAACGAAACGTCCCAAAATGGCGTTGGCAGCTTGCCGCTACAGTGACTGCGTGGTCGTTACTTCCGATAACCCCCGCACGGAAGAACCCGATAAAATCCTAGACGAAGTGGCCCAGGGAATTCCAGCAGGTTTCGCCTACCACCGGGAGCCTGATCGAAAAAAGGCGATTTTTTGGGCGCTGTCCCAGGCCCGCGCCGGAGACTTGGTTCTGGTTGCAGGCAAAGGCCATGAGAACTACCAGATCCTTGGCACAACAAAGGTTCCGTTTGACGACAGAATGGTCATTCGCGAGTATTACGGCCAAAAGGACTAAAGGATGTTTTCTTGGGTCACTCTCGAGCATTTAGCAAAATGGACCGGTGGCCGATGGCACGGAAAAGTCGCGCTTGCGGCGCGCGTTACCTCCGTTTCGACCGACTCACGTTCGCTCCAGGCGGGCGAAGTGTTTGTGGCGCTTAAAGGGGCAAACTTCGACGGGCACACTTTCCTTCCCGCGGTAGAAAAATCGGGAGCGCTTGCATCGGTCGTTGAGTCGCCGATCCAGAGCAGTCATCCCCAGCTCGTGGTGCCCGATGCGCAAAAAGCGCTCGTTGCGATCGGAGTCGGCCTACGAGACGCTTTTGCCGGTCCCGTTTTCGCGATCACGGGAAGCGCGGGAAAATCATCCACCAAGGAAATGGTGGCGGACCTGCTGGGCGATCGGGTTGTCCGATCCCCCAAAAGTTTTAACAATATTTTGGGCGTCCCCCGAACGGTTTGCCTTCTAGAGGATTCCACCGAGCAGCTCGTGCTGGAAGTGGGGATGAACGCGCTGGGCGAAATTGAGGAAATTTGCCGCCATTTCAAACCCAGTCGCGGTTTGATCACGAATATTGGCGAAGCGCACATTGGAAAGTTGGGGGGTCAGGAGTTCATTTACCAGGCGAAGAAGGAGTTGTTTGACTCACTCAGTTCTCGCGCTGGATCTGAAGTCGCTCTGAACTTAGACGACTCTTTGGTTTGCAAAGCCTACGAGGCAGCTTTCACTTCACCACCTCCGACCGTTACTTATTCAGCGCTCGGAAAGCCGGCAGATGTGACTGTCTTAAGCCGCGCAATGGACCCGGCTACCGGTTCGCTGACTCTTAAAATCAACTTACAGGGCGAGGAGGCCATTTTGCCGTTTGCCCTGTTTGGCCTGCACCAAGCCAGCAACATTGCAGCCGCCAGCGCTGCGGCACTGCTTTCGGGCGTTTCGCCCAAAGACATTTTAACGAGGCTACCGCGTTTAAAATCGACTTCGCAGCGAGGGGAGCTGATTGGGTTGAGCGGCGGAAAGACGCTCATCGACGAGTCTTATAACTCGAACCCATCCGCCCTGATCGCCTCCCTGACCAGTGTTGCCGAATTGGAGCCCAGCCGACGGAGGCTCCTCATTCTGGGCGAAATGCGCGAACTCGACGCTTTTTCGGAAAGCTTGCACGCAAAGGCCGGCCGCGCTCTCGTCGAGCTTTACCACTCGAAACGGTTTAGCTTCGTCTTAGTGGGTGTGGGCAACGGTTTCCTCCCGTTCCTGGCCGAAGTGGAACGTGCGCTGCCGGGGATCCCGTGCGTTGCTGTTCCCGATTCGGTGCACGCGATTGAAAGGCTCAGATCGCTTGTGCTCCCAGGAGACATAATTTTGGTTAAGGGGTCCCGGGGGATCGCGCTGGAAACCATCGTGCAGTGGTTACGAGCGTAGTCCCAGCGTTGCTCTAGTCTAAAAAGCTTCTCACTTTCACTCCCTTTAAGTTGTAGTTTTTTTTAAAGATATCGGTTACTTATAAGAATGTGCTTGCCGTGCGTCGCGTTAATTGGCTAAACCCCCGTTGGGAGAAGATTCTTGCTCTATCATTTACTGTACCCGCTCCACGTCGACATTAATGCGTTCAATGTCTTTAAGTACCTGACGTTCCGTTCTTTGTGCGCAGGTTTGACGGCGCTCGTTTTGACTTTGGCGCTCGGGCCTTTGTTTATTCGATTGATGAGCAAGTTCCAGCTTCGCCAAATGGTGCGGGACGATGGGCCTCAGTCGCATTTGAAGAAGCAGGGCACTCCGACCATGGGCGGAATCCTAATCCTGTCGTCGGTGGTCATTTCAACCCTCCTTTGGGCGGATCTAACGAACCCTTACATTTGGTTGGTTCTAGGGATCATGGTTTCCTTTGGCTTTATTGGGTGGCTCGACGATTACCAAAAAATCGCGAAGCTGAATTCGAAAGGCCTTTCAGAGCGTTCTAAAATCCTTCTCCAAACCGCCTTTGCGTGCATCGCCATTTGGGTTTTGTTTGCCCAGCTGGGTTTTAGCACGAGGCTTTATGTTCCATTTTTTCGGCAGCTTACACCAGAGCTTTATGGGCTTTACGGGATCTTTGCTTGGTTTGTGATTGTGGGCACTTCCAACTCGGTCAACTTGACGGACGGGCTCGACGGGCTAGCGATCGGCCCTATCATCACGACTGCGTTTACTTTTGGGATTTTTGCTTACCTCGCAGGCCACGTGAAGCTTTCTGAGTACCTGTTTATTCCGTACATCAAGGACTCGGGGGAACTTTCCATCCTTTGCGCATGTATTGTTTGCGCGGGAATGGGGTTTTTGTGGTTTAACACCTACCCCGCTCAAGTGTTTATGGGCGATGTCGGTGCACTGGCTCTAGGAGCGGCGCTTGGTTCGGTGGCATTGATTACCAAGAACGAGCTGGTGTTGGTTCTAGTCGGCGGGGTCTTTGTTTTAGAAGCGGTTTCGGTAATTGCTCAAAGAGTTTCGTACAAGACTCGAAAGAAGCGTGTTTTTCGGATGGCGCCCATCCACCACCATTTCGAGCTTTCGGGCTGGGCGGAGCCCCAGGTCACCGTACGTTTTTGGATTATTTCGATGGTATTAGCGATGCTGGGGCTTGCGACTTTGAAGCTTCGGTAAGGCTAAACGTATTTTGGGAGATAGAGGAAAAATGGCCAAGACAATCACTGCAAAAAAACGCTTACGCGCTCTCGTTGTGGGGCTCGGTAAGAGCGGGGTAGCAGCAACGAAGTTGCTCTGCAAAAAAGGTTACAAAGTCACCGTTACGGATGAGCTCAATAAAACCGATTTGAAAGACTCGTTAGACGCTTTGGAATCTTACGAATACAAGGCGGAGCTAGGTAAGCACGTTCTTAAGACGTTCTCGGAACAAGACCTGATTGTAGTGAGCCCCGGCGTCCGTCTGGATATCAAACCGCTCCAGCATGCGGAAAAAGCACAGATCCCCATCATCAGCGAAATCGAGCTGGCAGCGCAGTATATTTCTGAACCCATCATTGCTGTTACAGGCACGAACGGGAAAAGCACGACGGTTTCTCTGATTGCGGAAATGATCCGCGCGGGCGGGAAGACAGTTTTTTTAGGCGGCAATATAGGTACCCCTCTTTCGGAGTACCCGATGCGCCGGGAAAAAGTGGACTACGTTGTAGTGGAAGTTTCGAGCTTCCAGCTAGACACCTGCAGGCAATTTAAGCCCCATGTAGCGGTACTGCTGAACGTTGCGCCCGATCACTTAGATCGCTATGCTTCGTTTGACGAATACGTTTCCGCAAAAATTCGCCTTCAAGCGAACCTCACGGAAGAAGATTACGTCATAACGAACCTTCGAGACGCGAAGCTCGTTTCTCTCCTGTCAGGGACCAAAGCGAAGCTCCTTCACTTTACTTCCGAGCCAGTGGCGAAAATGGGCCCGGGCAGTTTGGAAAAACTTCAGGGAGCTTATTTACCGAATTCGAGCTCTTTGCAGCTAAAAGCAGGCCGTTGGAAAGATCACGTGTTTTCCGTGGCCGAGAGCGGTCTGCGCGGGATCCATAACCGAGAGAACATGATGGCGGCGATGCTGGCTGCAAAGCTTGCTGGTGTTTCGAATGAAGCGATCCAAAAAGCGCTTGTCTCGTTTAAGCCTCTCCCGCACCGGATGGAATTCCTTGGTAAAAAGAACTCGGTGTTTTTCTACAACGATTCGAAGGGAACCAACGTCCATTCCTTGCTGCGGTCTTTAGAAAGCTTCCGAGAGCCTGTCATTTTGATAGCGGGAGGCAGGGACAAGGGTGAAGACTACGGGACTCTGGTCCCTTCCATCCGACGCCACGTGAAGAACCTCATTTTGGTGGGGGAAGCTAAGGAAAAACTCAACCGCGCCATCGGGGACTTTAGCGAAACTTTCTTAGTAGGGACTTTCGAAGAGGCGGTTTACCTCGCCTACCAAAAATCTCGTTCCGGGGACGTGGTCTTGCTTTCGCCAGGGTGCGCAAGCCAAGACATGTTCAAGAACTTTGAAGAGCGCGGCGACTATTTCAGAAAAATTGTTTCGACGTTTTAGGGCGTCAGCCAGCAGTCCACCGGCTTTGGCGTGGTTTCCGTGGGAGTTTCTTGGCTCCTGAAACACACGATTAGGGCTTAGCCTTTTACCATTTAGGTCGCGCTCGGACCGCCGATGGATCAGCGGTTTCTACTGGCGCCGAAGCGGCGGCCACGGTTTCAGAGCCAAGAAACTCCCACGGAAACCACCCCAAAGCCTCGACTGTTCTCTTAAGACTAGATGGGGTGCGCAGTCGTTCTTGCCTTTGTGGGCTTGTTTCCAAAGAGAACATCTTGCGCGCGATGTTTGAAAGCGACCTTTTGGTGAGTCACTTAATTCAACATTTTATGGAAACACAAAGCTGAGGCCAAGCCGAAGCGTTGCGGCGAATTCTTCTGTGGATTCTGCCGACCCGGACGAGCGATAGAAAATCGCATTGCGCTCCAAGCCTACGCCCAAGGACGGCGCCCAAGTAGGGGTGGCGTGGTAGCCCAGAGTGACGCCTAGCCGCATTTGGCTGAAAGAAGGCACTAGCGTGGAGCCGGCAGGCGCGTCTTTCAAAACTACGGGGACCGCTACCGCTAGCACCGAATCGACTTTCCATTTCTTGTGAAAACGCCACTCTAAGGAGCTTTCTAGGAGTACGCCAAACGTCGTGATCCTTTTTACGGCCGGACCAGACGCCGATCCATTCCCTCGGTCGGTGGTGAAGTCTAAATTGGTTGCACCGTATAGCCCGCCACCGTAAGCGAGAGTCCATTTCGGGTTCGGAAACACGTGCCTAAATCGTGCCGAGACGCTGGCCCGTGGAACCGGGTTGATCCCGCCAGAAATATAAGGCAAGTGCAAAGCAGTCGTCGTGTGAACAGACCAGCGCTGGTTCAACACCGTGTCGGAATGCACGGAAAACTGCGAGAAGCCACCCGAAGCGTTTGCCGCCAAATTCCCCGCCGCACTCAAATTTTCGAAAGTATATCTGCCGGTGGAGTAAGCAAGTTGGAACTTCGATCGCAGTTGCCAGTCGGAAAAGGGGCGGAGATCCAAAACCGCCTCGGCAGGCTCGCTCACAAACCGCTCTGGAAACTTGGTCGAGGCGAGTGCTTTCACTTCGATTTTTGTTCGAGCTCCGTAAGGGACGACGATTTTAGTGTGCGTTTTCTGGACGATCTTTGGACTGTCTGCGCCCCAAGAAACTTCATAGCCTGCGGCCCCGGGAACTGCGCTCCAGCTAAGAGCAATTTCCGTGTACTCGGTCGTGGTGGAATCGGGCCGCGGGGTATCTAACACGGGAGTCGCTAGGTTCGGGAAAAGCACTGTAAAGGGACTCCAGTCCGACCAAGGGCCACGGAGAGGCTTTTTCCGAGTATTTGATTTCGTTTTTTCCCGCACGCTCCGGACGCGCCACCGGTAGGGTCCGGGCTCCGTCGGTTCAAAGCTTGCCCGCGTGGTAGCGGCCTTTTTGGAAGCGAAAGGCTCGTTGTCTCGTTCTATTTCGTACTCGAACGCGTCGCCCCCTTCCGTAGGGTCCCATTCCAACTCGAAGCCTCGTTTCGAAGGGCCGAGCTGGATTTCCTGGTCCACCGGGAATACCGGGTTGGGTGTAAGCGGTTCCACTTCCACTGCCACGGGGTCCGACCATTTGCTTGCCCGGCCTAGCCGATCCCAGCTTCGGATTGAATACGAGTAGCGGCCGGGAGGGAGCGTTTTTTCGAATGTCGTCATTCGGACAGAGTCGAGCGTCTCGGCGCCCTCTTCATCGACGAGCCGCACTTCATAGTGGGTGGCTCCTTCAACTTCCTTCCACTCCAAAGCAAGGGTCCGCGCGTGGGCTGACCCGGAGAGCAGAACAAAGAGCAAAATGAGAAGAATTGCCTTCAACTAGCGAACCCTCGATCGCACGGCTTCCGGCGCAGAAAGCCTTCGCCCATACCGAACACGCATTTCACGCTGGAGGAGGGGGTCTCCTTTTCGCCCAAGTAAATCGATGGCCCTCACCGACCACCAGTAGTCTCCTTCGCGCAAAGGGGGGATAGGGGTTTCAAGCGCTCGAACGGTCTGGCTCCAAACCACTTTTTTACTGTTTCGGATAGCTACTTCATAGGCAGCCGCGTCTTTCACCGGTTCCCATCTTAAAGCGGGGAGCTTTCCTTTCGCGCCAAACTCGACTTCCGTTCCAGCCTCTGGTTTTGCGCTGGCGACAGCGCGAAGGACGGGAGGCGGCCCCCAGTAAAAAGTTTTTGCTTGGCTCTCGCTCAGCAGCTTCTGGGATTCATCTAGGAGGCGAACGCGCCAGTACCAATTCCCATTGGAGATACCGTTCTCCATGTCGTTTAAGAAAGGTGCCGTTGTTTTGTGAACCACTGAGGTTTTTTCAAAGCCAGCGCTCTCGGAAAGCTCCCACTGGTAGAAAGCCCCTTTTTGAAAAAGTGAGTGGGGCTCCCATTCAAAGCGCAATTTGGGTTTTTCCTTCCAGAATTCAAAACGTGCTTTGTTTTCTGGGAATTTTAAAACCACGGGCCGACCAGGGAGAATTTCAAATGATTGCGAAACGGACTCGCCAACGTTTCGGCCTCGAAGAAGGGCGGTTACTTTCCACTGATAACTTCCAGAAACCGGCTGATTCCACTCCGCGCTCGCGGTTCGGGTTTTGGTAGAAAAAACATCTCGCTCATTTTGCCGGATTTGTACGAAATACTCGTCGGCTTGGTTCTCAAAACTCCAGCCCAGCCTCAGCTTGGGCGACCAAGAAATCGATGCTTTGGCTGCCGGCTGATTGAGCTCAACGGGCAAAATTTTCCGGGGAACGATGCTGAAAGAATTCGGGCCAACCTGCAATGTCAGGCCGGGATGTAAAGTCGTGACCCGCCAAAAGTAAGTTTTGCGAGCGGCGAGCGTGGTGGATGCTCTCCCCGATGCAGCAAGGATTTCCTGGGAGTGCAGAACCGGGCTGAACTCCGCATTCTCAGCGACTTCGAGTTTAAGGCGAGTATTTCCCGCGATTGGCTCCGGGAGCCGCGAAGCGTGGGACCAACGAAACACGACTTCCGCGCTGTCATCGATCGTTTCGATTTTTTGCTGGGGCAGCGGTAAGGTCAGGGCAAGGGGCGGGTATTCTACGACCGAAAAACGCCGCGCATCGGCTTTGCGGGCGCCTTGGTGGACTCGCCAGAAGTATTTACCCGGAGGTAAAGTCTCTACCGCGCCCGCGCTGTTCCGTTTGACCGCCATCTTAAAGGCAGCATCTTTTGCGATTTCCAAAGTCTGCTCGCCAGGTTCTGGAGAGAACCAGCGGAAAGACACTTGCGCCGAACCTCTCGGAGGGGCCAGGAAGGTTTGCGAAGCCCGAGGCTCCATCAGGCGGACAGGCAAAGTTTCGGTGGTCCGCTTCCCGTCGCGGTCGACTGTAATGCGTTTCGTGCCGGAAGCATTGGACACAACGACAGAGCCCCGCAGGTAGGCGAGTTCCAGGTTCTCGATGTCTTCGATCACGATGGAGCTTTCCTCACCCAGCTCTATCTGCGTGCCGTTTTTAAAATCAATAAGACTAGCGCCGCGTACTGCGTCACGGCGAAAAAGTTCAGTCCCTTGGCTAACGGGATTCCAAATGAAACTCGAAGCTCGGCGTCTTCTCACTTCGCCGTCGATGCGAGAAATACTTGCGAGCACGTCCCCGGTGCCGACACCATTATCGCTCCGCAGGTCTAAGTACAGAAGGTAGTTCGAAAAAGCGCTGCCGAATAAGCACACTGCGATCATCGCAAGGGCCGTTCGGTTCACTTTGTGGGTAGAGTAGGGCATATCCTCTGGCCTATCGGTAAATAAAACCTGGGCCTCGACTTTTTCTGTGTCGGGTTTGTTAGACGGAGCGTCAAAAAAGACTGACGCTCTGTCCGGTATCAGGCCCTCAACGATTTTTCACTTTTACCCGAAGAAAAAAGGGGAGGCCGTGACTAGTGAAAAACTTGTTTAGAATGACGCTTGGCAGAAAAATCACGGGCCTGGTTGCACTGCTCCTCATTTTGTCCATTGCGTCAGTGGTCGCCATTGCCACCCAACTCTTTGTCCGAGACAACATCGCCCTCATCCAGCAAATGAACTTGGACACAGCGATGTCCAGAGCACGGGCCGCCAGAGATGCGTTCGAAAACACGAACCAGAAAATGCGGTTCCTTGGAGGCGTGTTGGCCCAGTCGGCTATTTCAGCGGATTTAAAGCAGTCGATGTCGAAAGTTTTTTTTGAAGACAATTCGGCTTTCCAAGCCGTGTACCTTTTTCGCCATTCTGCCGGTGATGGATTTTCGCTAGAACAAAAAGCGCTTTCTCCAAAGTTTGAAGAGTCGGGTCAAGAAAACGAAGCGGCGAGGTTGATTGCCACCGCGGCTAAAAACAACCTTTCCCCACTCCTCGCTGGAGAGCCCCAAGTTTCACTACTGGTTGCGGAATCCCCCTGGGTCGCGTTGGGGGTCCCTTTCATTAAAGTAGGGGACCGAGTCACCCATTCCCTGTTTGCTCTTTTGAACCCCGATCAGCTCCTGGCTCAGTTTGCAGACCGCGACCTAACCACCACGTACCTAGTGGACGGCCGCGGTAAAGTTATCGCCCATCCCGAACGCAGCTTCATTGTGCAACAAGAGAGCTTTGCGGAAGTGCCGATTGTCCGGGATTTGTTATCTGGAAAGTTTAACAACGGCCAAAGCCGTTACTTGGACCCTTTTCGGAGCGAGTGGATGCTCGGCGGGTTTCGGTTGGTGGGGTTTGCCGGCCTAGGGGTGGTGGCAGAAGTCCCCGAGGCAAAAGCGTTTGAGGCCGCCGAGCGCATGAAATACCGCGCGACCCTTTTGGGGCTCGGCATTTTGTTTCTAGCGCTTTTGGGAGGCTATTTATTTTCGGGGACGCTCGTGCGACCCATTTTAGAGCTAGTGTCGGCAGCGTTTCGGGTGTCCAAAGGCGACTTCTCGATTAACTTGGTCCCCCGCGGCCGCGATGAAATTGCCTACCTCTCGCGCGCTTTTTCAGAAATGGCCTCCGGCCTCCAAGAGCGCGACCGCGTGAAAGAGCTCTTTGGTAAGTTCCACAATAAAGAAGTCGCCGACCGGCTTCTCTCGGGCGAAGTAAAGCTCGGAGGCGAGCGTTGCCAAGCAACCATTCTGTTTATGGACATCCGCAGCTTCACGACGATGTCGGAAGTGATGCAGCCGGAAGAAGTGGTTGAAATGCTAAACGAGTACTTAACCCGCATGGTGAGGATCATCACGGAACACGGGGGAGTCATCGACAAGTACGTAGGCGACGCGATCATGGGCCTTTGGGGCGTGCCTTTGGCAAAAGCAGGGGAAGAAATAGCCGCAGTGAACGCGTGCCTTGCCATGCGAAAAGAGCTGGAGTCTCTGAACCACCTGCGCCTCGAGCGCGGCCAGTCACCGCTTTATATTGGGATGGGGCTGCACCAAGGCCCGGTCACCGCAGGCAATATCGGCTCGTCGGAGCGCATGGAGTACACGGTCATTGGCGACGCAGTGAACCTCGCAGCCCGAGTCGAGTCGATGACAAAAACCCTGAGCACCGATTTACTCATCACCCGGGCCGTCCACGACGCAGTGAAAGGCCGATTTATTTTTGAGCCTTGCGAAAAAGTCACGGTGAAGGGCAAGTCCGAAACCATTGAAGTGTATAAAGTCTGCGGCACGCTCGACGAAAAAGGCGTCCCCACGCTGGTCGAAACCCCCTACTGCCGCTCTCTCCCCGAAGAGCACCCCAAAGTCGCTTAGCCTTACGGTGCTCCCGTTACCTAATCTGTTGAATGCTAAAAAGAAGCCCCCAAATTCGGCCCCCACCCATTTTG
>JANPJT010000225.1:0-7112 GCA_031425635.1 Pseudomonadota bacterium | reverse complement strand
CTTCGCTTTCGTGAGCTTGAAAACCGCATCGAGGATTTCGTCGGACTGCCCCACTTGCGGAATGAAGCCTTGGCCCAGCGAGAAGGTGCCGGTTTTTTTGACTTCAATCCCTGCGGCTTTGAGTTCGGCTTCGATCCCTTTTCCGGAAGCGAGTTTGGCTTCCCATTCGGCTTTCTTCTTTGCGATAAAGTCGCTAGATCGCTTTTCTTTGTAAAGCGAACGGCCAATTTCGTTCTTGACGTCTTCCATGGGCTTCACGCTTTCGGGGCGGGCTTCTTTGACCTGCAGCAAATAGTAACCAAACGAGGTTTCCACGGGCGGGCTCACTTCTCCCGGCTGCAGTTTTGAGATAGCGTCTTCCATCGCTTTTTCGAGCGTGCCTCGGTTCACAAAGCCGACTAAGCCGCCTTTTTTTGCGTGCTCATCGTCGGAATGCTTTTTCGCCATGGCTTCAAAGTTGGCGGCAGTGAGCTCTTTTTGGACTTCTTCAATTTTGCGACGGGCCAGCGCTTTTTTCTCGGCGCTCGCTTGAAAAGGCACGCCCACACGAATTTGGCGCAAGAGCACTGCGGCGGGGGTGGTGAATTCCCTGGAGTGGCTATTGTAGTATTCTTTGAGGCTCTCGGGAGAGGCAGAGGCAAGAAAGGCTTTCACTTCCGCGGCCGAAGGTTCCGCCTTGCCCGCCAATGCTTTAAAGTCGATCCGAGCAAACGACAAATTCACTTTGGCTTCTTTGAGCGTGTATTCGCGGTCCACCATGTCGGGCACAAGGCTGATGCGAGAGGTTAAATAGCTTTGCATGCGGCGAATGAGCATCCCTTCGCGGATGCGTTTTTCTTCGATGCCGCGGTTGGGTACTTTTCGGTAGAGTTCCGCATCGAACTTTCCGTCTTTTTGGAACGCAGGCGCTTTTCGGATGGACGCCGCCAGCTCCTCATCGGTCACCCGGAACCCTAGCTTCGAAGCTTGCTGGGCCAAAAGCTTGTACTGGACCATGTCGTCGAGCGTCCGCTGGGGGATTTGGAATTGGGCCAAAAACCGTTCGTCTAGCTGATCCCCAATCTTGGAGCGGTATTCTTCCGTGGTTGCTTCTAGCACTGCGGCGAAATCGCTCATGGGGATCGCTTCCCCGTTGACCCACGCCGCAGCCCCTCCGCCCCGGGTCTCCGCCGACTGCATTTGGTCTATGCCGTAAAGCGCCATGACGGCGACAATGGCAAGGATAAGAAAGCTGAAAATAAAGTTTTGTTGGTATTTTCTGAAGCGCTCAAGCATGGAGGATTAAAAACTCCCAGGGTTGGTTTACAAAGATAGCCTTGTAGTTCTAAGATAGCGAGAACACAAAAGCAAGTAGCGGTGCCAACTCAAAAAAAATACGGTTTCCTTGCTCTCCTAACGCTTTGCGTCTGTGTGCTCGCGCTCTACATCTACCGGCACCGGCAGGGCGAAACAGGCCGCATCGACCGAGTGCTGATTTCGTTCGCCGGATCGTTCCAAAAGACTTTCTTCCTCATTGGGAAGGGGGGGCGAACGGTTTCCGATCACTATTTGATGCTCGTGGGCACTCAGAAAAAGAACGAATTTTTAGAAAAAGACAATGCGTTTTTACGCACCCAGCTTGCCGCTTTGCAGGAAGTGGAAGCGGAAAACCTCCGTTTGAGAAAAGGGCTCGAGTTCCAAGCGGACGTTGCGCAGACCCTGATTGCGGCCCACGTGGTCGCTCACGATATTTCAACGGACTACCATGGGGTTCGGATCGACCGGGGCAGCGAACAAGGGGTGGCCCAAGGGATGGGAGTGATTAGCCCGAGCGGACTCGTGGGTAAGATCCTCCGTGTGACCCCCCATTTTTCGGACGTCGTGACGGTTTTAGACCCCACCAGCAATGTGGATATTGTGGTTCAGCGCAGCCGAGTCCGGGGGATTCTTTCTGGCAAAGCGGGGGAGCTCTCCTGCACTTTGAAGTACATCGACCGGTTAGACGACGTCCGCAACGACGACACGGTTGTGGCGTCTGGCTTCGGAAACGTATTTCCGAAAGGGCTGCTGGTTGGCTACGTTTCGCACGTGACTCCCGACCGAAACGGAGTCATCAAAACTGTCACGGTGAAGACGGCAGTCGATCTTTACCGCCTTGAGGAGGTTTTCATTGTCGTTCCTCCCCCCGAGCAGCCAAAGACTGCTAAGCAGTCTTAACCCGCTCTTTTTTGTCACGGCGGTTTACGGGCTAATCTTAGCGAAAACAGCTCTATTCCCCTTTGCTCCGCGTTGGGTGGAGCGTTGGGACTTGATCCTGCCTTTCGTCGTGTACTACGGCCAGCGCCGCTCGCTTCCAGAAGGCATCGTGCTGTCGCTTTTTTCGAGCCATATCTACTCCCTTTGCAGCGCCGCTCCTCTCGGAGTGTTTACCACCACGTACCTAGTGATTTTCTCAGTGGCCCGCATGATTAGCTATGTCGCTTACGCGAGCACTTCTTTTTCGATTTTGCTCCTCATGATTGGCCTTTCCTTGACTAGCCGCTTGGTTTTGCCGCTCGTGGCGGGCTTTTTTCACCCCGCTTGGCCCGTGTTCTCATTTGGAAACTTGTCTTTGTGGAGTATCTTGTTGAATGGCGTCGGCGGGTGGGCCATTTACTTGTGTCTAGAAGTCATGGACCAAGTAACGAACAAAGCCCCGAGAAACAGCATTGAATTATCCGGAGACTCGCTTTGATAGGGCGTGAGGACGAAGTAAGGCAGTTTAGAGACCGAGTCGTGGTCTTCTACATTGGGACGGCCATTTTCCTGCTCCTCATTGTCGCCCGCCTTTTCTTTCTTCAAATCGTTTCAGGGGAAGAATTGCGGCGGTTTTCCGAAAGCAACCGCCTAAAAAAAGAACGGCTTTTTCCCACTCGGGGAGTCATTTACGATCGCTTTGACAGGGTGATTGTAGACAACCGAGCGGCGTTCGACGTGATTTTGCTTTCTCAGTACTACCCATTCGACGCCCCGACCGACGCGAGGCTCGCGAAAGCCCTGGGCATGTCGCCCGCCGACTTAGAAAAGAAGCTCGCCAAACAGAGGAAAAACCGCACTTTCCACCCTGTGCTTCTAAAAACGGACGTCTCTAAAGATGTGCTAGCCGCGATCGAAACCGACAAAACGGGTTTCCCCGGCATTGACGTTGAAACCGTTGTCCAGCGCCGGTACCCGCTCGGGGATTTTGCTAGCCAGCTCCTGGGCTACATTGGCGAAGTCGACAACGCGGACATCAAGCGCCTTAAAAAATCGAACTTGGCGATGGGCGACTACATTGGTCGTTCGGGCGTGGAGCGCCAATTTGACGATGCGCTGCGCGGAGTGAACGGAGTGGGTTACGTGGAAGTCGACGCCATGGGCCGCCGCAAGCTTGCCAACCCCGACAGCGCCAAACTTCTGGGCTATGTCACGCAGACGGACCCCGTGCCGGGGCAGGATCTCCATCTCACTATCGACGCGGATCTGGAGCGAGTCGCCACCGAGTCTTTTAGGACCCGAGGCTTTCGAGGGTCGGTCGTTGCAATCGATCCGAGGAGCGGCGAAGTGCTCGCCATGGTCAACGAGCCCTCGTACGATCCGTCGGTTGTTTCCATCCGAGAAATTGATTCCAAAATCTGGGTCGCTTTAAGCCAGAACAAGGAGCGGCCTCTGCGTAACCGCGCCATTCAAGATCATTACCCTCCGGGTTCAACGTTCAAGCTATTCATGGCGCTTGCGGGCTTAGCCGAAGGCCTTGTCAATGAAAGCTCGACAATCGATTGCCACGGCTACATGCAGTTCGGGAACCGCCGCTTTCACTGCTGGAAGCAGCATGGGAGAGTGGATTTTAAAAAATCGATACGCGAATCGTGCGATATTTTTTACTACAACCTAGGCATCCAGCTCGGCATCGATAAAATCGCAAAGTATGCCAGGGACTTTGGCCTGGGTGCTCCGACCGGAATATCCCTGCCCAACGAGCAAAAAGGCATCATTCCCGACTCCGATTGGAAAATGAAAACCTACCAGCAGCCTTGGCACCCCGGCGAGACCGTGAGTGTTTCCATTGGCCAAGGGTACGTCGCCACAACGCCCCTTCAATTGGTTAACGCATTCGCTGCTATCGGAAACGGGGGGTTTTTGTACAAGCCCTACATCGTCAAGAAAATCAGCGCCGTAGGGGAGCGCAAGGGCGTTGAGAAAAAGCCGGAGCTTTTGCGGAAAATTGAAATTTCACCTGAGATGATCCGTTTAGTAAAAGAAGGGCTGTTTGAAGTCGTTAACCGCCCCGGCGGGACTGCAGTGCGATCTTTTAGCCCTCTCACGGAGATATCGGGCAAAACCGGGACCTCGCAAGTGCGGGCTACCATCAAGAAAAAATGTGAGTTGCTCGACGTTGCCGACCGGCACCATGGCTGGTTTGTGGGATACGCGCCGAAAGAAAACCCTGAAATCGCCGTGGTTGCCATTGCAGAACACTCTTGCCATGGCTCCGTCGCTGGGCCCGTCGCTAAAGAAGTGATTGAAGCGTATTTTCGAAAGAAGCTTGCGGTTCCTGAAGTGATGGGTCCGCAGCCGCTCGATGTGGTTCTCAACCCCATTCCTTCGGATCGTGTGCCCGGTGCCACCCGATCTCCCCAGAACAAAGCAAGCAGCCTCGGACACGAGGAGGACGAATAAAATGGCATTCCAATCGGACTCGGGGGTCATTAAGACGTTTAACGTCGGGCTGTTTGTATCCATGTGCCTCACGTTTCTCCTGGGGATTGTGACGCTCTATAGCGCTTCAAAAGGCTCTGGAACGACGCTCTACAAAACGCAGCTCGTTTGGTTTGTCCTGGGCCTTGGGGTTGCCACTAGCCTTTTGCTCATTGATAGCCACTTTCTAGCCCGCCTTGCCTACCCGTTTTACGCTTTGTGCATGATCTTGCTGACGCTCGTGCTTTTCATCGGCCGGATTGGGGGGGGCTCGCAGCGTTGGATTGACTTAAAATTCTTTCACTTACAGCCTTCTGAAATTGCGAAACTCGCCATTGTTTTCACTTTAGCGAAGTACTTTTCGGATGACGAGATACCACCCCCGTACACTTTGCGGCGCCTCGTAGTGCCGGGCCTCCTAGTGGCTCCTTTCTTCCTGCTGATTCTGTTGCAGCCGGATCTAGGCACTGCGGGCGTGTTGTTCCTTGTCGCTGCATCGATGGTGTTTTTCTTAAAAGTGCATTGGAAAAGCCTGATGGCAGTGGTGCTCGCGGCCCTGATTGCGGTGCCTTTTGCTTACCAATTTGTCCTTCGAGACTACCAAAAAGACAGGGTGAAGACCTTTTTAAACCCTGGCCGCGACGCTAAAGGCAGCGGGTACAACGCTTTACAGTGTAAGATCGCGGTGGGTTCGGGGAAGCTCTTTGGAAAAGGTTTTTTGAAAGGGACACAGTCCCAGCTCAATTTCATTCCGGAGCAGCACACCGATTTTATTTTCAGTGTGTTTAGCGAAGAGCGGGGTTTTTTTGGCGCCCTTGTTTTGCTGGCGCTTTATTGGAGCTATCTCTTTTATTCCTTGCGAACGGTCGCCCGTGCGAGAGCGAAATTCGAAATGCTGCTCGCTTTAGGCCTTACGATGATTATTTTTTGGCACGTGTTCATCAACATCGGGATGGTCATCGGTGTCTTGCCGATCGTGGGAGTGGGTTTGCCCTTTTTTAGCTACGGTGGCTCGTCGATGCTCACTTTCATGGTGGCCACGGGACTTTTGCTCAACCTCTCCAGAAAGAAGTATATTTTCTAATGAGCCCTTTTGTTGATTCCCCTGCTTCCATTAAAGAAATGTGCTCCGTCCTCGAAAAGGAATCGGTCATTGGGATCGACACGGAGTTTATTCGCGAGACGACTTTTTTTCCCAAGATCGCGCTTATTCAGGTGGCAACACGCAGTGAGACTTGGCTAATCGATCCTCTGGCGGTCACCGAAGAGGAGCTCGCGCCTTTTTTATCCCTCCTTACCAACCCAGATATACTCAAAGTGTTTCACGCGGCGTTTGCCGATCAAGAAGTGCTCTACTGGGCGTACGGAGTGAATGCGAGTCCGGTTCTAGACACTGCGGTGGCCGCAGCTTTGTGTGGCTATGGGGACAATGTCGGCCTTGCGAAGTTAGTGAAAGACGTTCTTAAAGTGCATTTGCACAAGGGAAGGGCGCGCGTTAAATGGCTTGCCCGACCGTTGTCGGACGAGCTGCTCAATTACGCGCGCGCGGATGTCGTGCACTTAGTGGAATTGTGCGACGTCATGCGGGAGTGGCTGGATAAGAAGGGGCGATGGGAGTGGGCGATTGCAGAAAGCCAAACCGAAATTGCTGCTTTCGATACGCCCCCCGACGACATCGCTCACCGCCTTGCAAAAAGCGGGCAAATCGATGAGACCACCTACCTTGCGCTCCGAGAATTAGTGCGGTGGCGGGAGGATCGAGCTCGAAAAGCAAACCTTCCTAGGGCTTGGGTCGCCGAAAATGAAGTGCTGATGTCGCTTGCCAGGGCGCGGCCCAAGTCGGTGACGGAGCTTCGGGCGTTTAGAGGCATAGGCCCCAAAGAAATCGACCGCAATGGCGAAGCTATTTTAGATGCGATTAGCACAGGCGTCGCCACTCCCAAAGACCAAGCGAACCTCCCCACCCGCAATCCCTTATCGGCAGAAGTGGATCCGCTGGCGTTGGATCTCATGAAAGCCTATTTGTCGCTTTTATCGTCTCGTTACGACATTGCGCCGCGTTTTCTTTTGCGCAGCGGAAGAGTCGCCGACCTTGTGCTCGCTGCTAAAGAACCTATCGAAAACTGGGTCGAATCGGGAATCCTCTCCCGCAATGCAAGCGAAGTGATCGGCAAAGATCTCAAAGCGCTACTGGGCGGCAAGTTGCTTTTAGGCATCCAGTCGGGCCGTGTCGAAGTGATTCACCGGTAACGATCGTCATTGCGATCCCCCCCCCCTCCACCATTGCGAACCCGTGCTCGTGCCGTCATTGCGAACTGATCTTCCCCTCGTAAAGTGGACGGTTAGTTAAGCAACTGATGTCGCTTCATACTGCGCCGGGGCCATGTAGCCAAGCGTAGAGTGAAGGCGTTGCCGGT
>JANPJT010000224.1:0-7459 GCA_031425635.1 Pseudomonadota bacterium | reverse complement strand
GGCCTCCACTACTGGTGGCCGAAAATCACGGGACGCCTGTACAATGAGTTTTGGGCGAAGGTTTCGGCGGCCCTGATCTTTGTCGGGTTCAACTTCACTTTCTTCCCTCAGTTCATTGTCGGTTACTTGGGGAACCCCCGGCGCTACCATTACTACCCGCCCGAGTTTCAGGTGTACCACGTGATGTCGACCCTGGGGTCGACTGTGCTAGGGATCGGTTACATTCTGCCGCTGTTCTATCTGCTGTACTCTTTAGTGTTTGGGCCGAAAGCACCGATGAACCCCTGGGGTGCAAAAGGTTTGGAGTGGACGATCCCTTCTCCTCCACCGACTGAAAACTTTACGGGGCCCGTTGTTGTGACGGAAGAAGCTTACGCTTACCCGGTGAGGAGCTAGTGAAATGAGTTCTACCAATAACCCTTATTTGGCGCACCATTTCGATGACATCGTCCAGCAGCATGAGTCGGTAAGCCTGGGGATGTGGATATTCCTGCTGACTGAAATCATGTTTTTTGGCGGGATCTTTTTTACTTACGCGGTCTACCGGTACCTCTACCCCGAGATGTTCCACGACATGAGCCACCACCTCGATGTGACTTTAGGGACTCTCAATACGGCTGTCCTTCTGACGAGCAGTTTGACGATGGCGCTGGCAGTGAATGCGGCTCAGCGTGGTTTGCAGAAGCGTCTGGTCACAATGCTATCAGTGACTTGCGCGGCAGGGCTCGTGTTCCTAGTCGTGAAGTTTTTTGAGTACAGCCACAAGTTCCATGTGGGGTCGGTTCCCGGGCCTCTCTGGGATTTCGAGAACCCTTATGGAAACAAAGCGCAGCTTTTCTATAGCTTGTATTTCGCTGCCACCGGCCTGCACGGGTTCCACGTACTCATTGGGGTTGTTTTGATCGGGGTTTTTGCGATCAATGCTTATCGGGGAAAGTACCCGGTTCAGCGGGCCCAACCCGTGGAAATGGTAGGGCTGTACTGGCACTTCGTCGACTTGGTTTGGCTCTACGTTTTCCCTCTCTTTTACTTGATAGGACGGTTCTAATGGCTTCAGTTGAGCACCATTCATTAAAGCCTTACTTTGTTGTTTATGGACTCTTAATGCTCGGCCTTGTCGCGACGGTTTGGGTGGCGTACTTCGACTTGGGAGTACTCGGCACACCGCTTGCGATGTTGATTGCGACAACGAAAGCTTCACTGGTGGTTTGGATTTTTATGCACGTGAAAGAAGCGACGCCGATGATTTGGGTCACCATTTTGATGGGCCTCGTGGGCCTCGCCATCGGTTTTATTTTTCTGTTTAGCGACTACTTGGCGCGCTAATAACGGGGCACGGACGGGTCGACCTCGAGAGTCCAACGATCGATCCCTCCTCGTAAATTGATCACTTTTTCAAACCCTAGCTGCTGCAAAAGCAAAGTAGCCTGAGCCGAACGCACTCCGTGGTGGCATACCAAGACCGTTTCGCTCGCGGACTCTAACTCATGGTGCCGCATTAAAAGATCCGAAAGCGGGATACACAGAGCTCCCAAGCTTGCTACGGCGATTTCTTCAGGCTCCCTGACGTCCACCAGCTGGAGTTTGTCGCCCTGGTCCAGGCGGGCTTTTAATTCAACAGGGGTAATGTCGTTCATTTTGGTTTGATCCATTTCATTAAAAAGGCCCAAGTGAGTAAGCCCACTAAACCGCCTACCATAAATCCAACGAGGACATCCCCTGGGTAGTGCACCCCCAGGTAGATCCGCGAAAAGCCGACGGCGAACGTGGTCAGCATCGCAATCAAAAGCCAAGCGCGGCCGGCAAACAAGCCGAGCGTCACAGTGACTGCCATTCCGTTAGCCGCATGGTTGCTTGGCATTCCAAAGGGGCTAGTGCAATCAGTGCCTAATCGTCTGGTCGCTTCGAACGTATAGCAGGGCCGCACTCGGGAAAAACCGGGTTTTAGTAAGTAGTAGGTAATCGCGTCGGAAGCACCGAGCGCTAGCAGTGCAGCAAAGACGATCTGGACGCCCCGTGAGTGTCTCTGTACGGCGAGAAAAAGCAGGGCAATAAAAACAACGATCACCCACAGCATTCGAGAAGACAAAACCCGCATCGGCCCGTCCCAGGCAGCCGAAGTCAGTTGAAGGTTAATGAACTTATAGGCCTTAGCGTCAAGTAGGTTAAGCCATTCAGACAAAGGAACGCCCTCGTTTACTGGCAATCGCGGCAATAGCCGAAAAGTCGGTGATCATGAAAGATTAACCGAAAAGAATGCTGTCGGCATACCGCATCTTGTAATTTTTCAATTTCGGGAGAGGCGAACTCGATGATGCGGCTGCACTTAATGCAAACCATGTGGTCGTGGTGGCCTTTCGCACCGACCCTTTCGAAATATTCTTTTCTCCCATCGCCGACGCTCTTTTGGAGCACTCCGCATTCAAGGAGCAGAGGCAAAGTGCGGTACACCGTGTCTCGCGATATTCGAAGCCCTTTTTCTTTGAGCATTTCGTAGAGCCCGTCGGCATCGAAATGCTGTTTGATTTTTAAGACCTCGTCGAGGAGCTGCTGCCTTTCATGCGTGAGCTTGAGCCCTTTCGCGTCGAGAAGGTCTTTAAAAGGGACTGCATGGCTAGGCATTCCGAGGTTTATAGTTCGGCTTGAGCGTAAGGGCAAGCGATCAGGGTTGAGGCCCTGCGCCGCCTCGTTTGGCGACAACGCCAGGCGCTTTAAACTGCGCTTCGACAGTAGAGTCGGATTTAGTGAGGCACTCTTCTTCATTTTTAGTGAAGATTGCCATGAAAATCTCGCCGGCTCCGGCCGACGCCTGATTGACTAAGCGCAATTCGCAGTTAGCGGTTTTAGCCTTCGAGACAGCGTGTGCTGAAGGAGCCAGTAGTAGCAAAGCGCAAGCAGCGAATTTAAAATGGTCTTTCATAGCGGTTCTCCCTGTTACCTCTGACAAAATGCAAAACCAGTTCCACCCGGTTTCGGCACGCCCGAACGCCGGGGGGTGTTGGCGCAGTGCCGGCCGAAGACCTTTTCTAGGGCGAGTTCCAATGATTTCCGATCCTTACAGTGACCACTTAGAATACAGTGCGCCGGGGAGTGGTGAAGGCTAAGGTAAGTAACCGAAGTCATTGGCTAAAGTTCGCGGTAAACCCCTTTGAGTTCACGCCGCCGGTATGGTAGCCATTGGCTCATGCCCCCTCGCTACTTGGTTACCGGTGCCGCCGGTTTTATTGGCTCGAATTTAGCCCTCGCTTTAGAGGCGTCCGGCGCTGACGTCACCGCAGTGGACTGCTTTAGAACGGGTGCCCCGGCGAACCTCTCCGGTTTCCGCGGTAAAGTACTCGAAATCGATATTAGCCAGACGGAACTCCCTCGCTTGGAGCGGTGGGATGCAGTGTTTCACCAGGGCGATATCACGGACCCTCGCCACCCCAGCGATGAGGAAGTGCTCGAAAGAAATATTGCGGGTTTCAAACGAGTGCTGAGCGTTGCGCAAGAAGCACGCTGTCGATTGGTTTACGCTTCTACTGCAGGGCTTTATGGCAATGGACCAACGCCGATGCGAGAGGACCAGCCAAAGCAACTTCTCACTGCGTACGCAAAGTCGAAGTGGCAAATGGACGAGTTGGGGGCTGCGGATGGAAGCGGAATACCGATCATCGGGCTCCGCTACTTCAACGTTTACGGACCAAGAGAGGCCTCGAAGGGAAGGGCAGCTTCAATGGTTTACCACCTCTACCGCCAAATCAAATCAGGCAAGAACCCTCGCTTATTTGAACACGGCCAGCATAAACGTGATTTCATTTATGTGAAAGACGTCGTGGCTGCAAACCTCTTGGCTCTGCAGGCCCCGAAGGGCGTTTACAATGTCGGGACCGGCCGAGCGGCCAGTTTCAATGAACTCGTAGAGGCAATGGAAGCCGCACTCGGGAGAAAGCTTACCATCGAATACTTCCCGATGCCTTATGCCGCGGCCTCCTATCAATCAGACACCCAAGCCGACATGGCCCATTCGTCGAAAGCGCTCGGTTTTCAGCCGGAATGGAGCTTGAAACGCGGCGTGGCTGACTACTTCGAGTGGCTCGATAACGGGTGAAACGGGGCTCCCCGAAGTGTGAGTAGGTCTATCTTACCTCTATATAATCAATGATTTGTCTTGGGGCGGCTCCCACGGATCTTGTGTCTTTTAGCCGTTAGGGTACAATTAAGATTCAACCAGCATCTAGCCATCGGCCTTGGGCCTTCCTAAACACTTTTGGAGCCATTCAGTGATTGGTAATCAGCGCGGAGTCGCCCTCATTACAAGTGTAATTGTCTCGGGAATTATTATTTCCGCGGCCTCTCTTTCGATTTCTCAATTGGTTCAAGGCAGAAAGGCCGTCCGGGTTTTTGAAGCCCGCAACGCAGCTGAGGATTATTCGGCGGAGCTAATGGAATTTTTTGTTGGTTTTACTTCGTTGCAACTAGCGGGTTATTTGCGCAGAAACGCGCCTCAGTTTTCGGCAGGCGTTCCGCGCCACCCCCTCTGTGCGCACGTGAATCTAATAGATAGAGCGGCGACTTTAGCGGGGGGTGCCCCCGTTATTATGAACGCCGACCCACTTGCGGTTCTACCCGCCAACTCAGTCATCGAGAATCGAGCGTCTTCGAAGTTGCGAGCGAATCGGTATTATCAGGTGATGGTGGTGGATTCTACTACCCTCGCGCCGAACCCGGCCGCCTGCGGGCGGATCCCCCTGCCCACCAATACTGCCCCTTGTGGGGTGAGGGGCCCTGCCGACTACGTGCTCTGTGCAGCCGAGCGTTTCATGGTTGCCGTAGGGGTTAGCTTTGTGCCGTTTGGCAAAGACGAGACCAATGTGGAACGAGTCTCCTTAAGCGCGATGGTGGACCCATGAACAACAAAGGTTTTTCCCTCATTGAGCTCGTCGTCGCAGGTTCATTGGGCTCCTTGCTTATTTTTTCTCTCTACTCCGTTATCCACACTTCGTCGCGCCTGTCTCTTTACCAAGGGAGGCTATCGCAAACGGAAGGGGACATGGTTTTTGCCACGCGTTTAATCCAGAAAGTGGGTCGAGTGGCGTCTCAGTGCCGTGTGCCGGCGGGAACAAATTCGATTGAGTGCCTGGTAGATTTTTCTCGTCCCGCTGCGGGCCTCAATCAGTGGGTGCGGTTTATCCTCGTGCAAGTCCCTGGCGGCCCAAGCCGTTTGGAATACCAGTGGGACGACAACAATAACTCATTCTTTACCGGCTTTACGACACGGTATCGGTGGGACGGGATTCAAGCGTTCACCGTTTGTGACGTGCCTTCGATGAACCCAGCGACGCTCCCGGGCACATGCGACATCGCTCCTATTGCGCTCAGTAACCTCGCCAACCAGTACCTGACGGCGAGTGGAAAGCAGTCTCGTTTTTTCCGGTACCGAGTGACTTCGGCGCCCATTCAGTCCGGCAATGGCCAGATGGATGTGACTAAAGTTTTGCAAGGTTCTTTCTATCGCCGTAACCCATCTCCTTTGGGTGTGGCGTATCAGTGGTGAGGTAGTGCCATGAAGCGATCTAAATTAAATTCCAGAGGCTTTATCCAAATTCTTGCCCTCATGGGAGGGCTCGCAGTGATTGCCGGGGTCGTCGAGTCAAGTCGGCTCGTCAATGCGGGAAGGCAGCAAGCGCTTATCCAGGATCTTGCGAAAATGGAAGGGTACTACGTTGCCGAAATGGCCGCAGTGAAGTCCCTCTACACTGCGCGTGCCGCGGGCAACTTTAACGATCACACCACAGTGATCCCTGGCTTCGTGAACTCGTATGAAGCCATGCGGTCCCTCCCTGTGGCCTCCGGCCTGGCTCGCAACGTTTGGGGGCTCGACCGAACCTCCGAAATGGATTCCGGAAGAACGCTCTCGCGTGGCGTGACGTCCTTGAGCGAGTCAGTCAGCAACACCCCTTTTAATAGAAACTTTTGCGGTAGCGCCCAAATGACTTACGCCAGCGGCGGCCAAAGCATGTGCCTTTCTCAAGGCGTATGCCCCGCAGCCATTCCCGTGGCGTGCTATGACGCCGAGCCGATTGCGGAATTGTACCGGTCGATTCTGGGCCGCGAACCCTCCGTGGGAGAGGGGCAAGCCAATGTGAATGCCCTCATCAGCGGCGCCATGAACATCATGGACATTCAAAACACGCTGCGAGCGAGCGCTGAGTACCTCGCTCATGCTCCGACCACTTGCAACGGCGGGGGGCGCGCCTACACGGCCGCAGAGCGCGCGACAGCTTCAGGGTACGCGGAAGACGTGATTGCTCTCTACCGAACCTTTTTGGGTCGACTGCCTCGTTTTGTGACGAACGAGCACATTCCGTACGTGGAAGCCCTCACGGGCTGCGGCGCCATCCCAGCTCGCACCATCGATTGGGTCGTCGCTCAGTTTAAAGCACTGCCAGAGTTTACGGACCCCGTGGGAAACAACTCGACGCTGCACGCCGAGGCAATCCGAGAGCTCTATCTCAGGCTTCTCGGCAGAGATCCCTTGTCGGCAAGCAACGGGTTTGCCGATTCTCCAAATGACATGCTTGCGTGGGTGGGCCTATTGACAGGCGAAGTCGCTGACCCGTCGGGCGCCCCGACGGTGGGCCTCGCCGTCGTGTCGGTCGCACCCGGGAACCCAAAAGGCTATGTCCCTGCGACCGGAGCCCTGGTTTCGAACGTCATTGTTCCCGTGAATGGGGTGGGCCCTTTTGCGAGCGTTCCTCGCCCGGTGGGAACGACCATGCTCTGGTCTGAAATTGAGTCAAACCCGCTGCCTCGGCGAGCAGCGACTACCGAGGGGATAACCGACGGCGGTGGAACTATCGACGTAGGCCGAGGTTATGTGGAAGCCGATGGGTCTTCGGGCGAAGTGATGACCGGTCTTTTTCGCGTGATGTTGGGGCGAAGCCCCGTAGGTCCTTACCCGCGCGCTGAAGTCGACTACTTTGAGCAACTGATGTCGTCCCCGCTCAATGCGACCACGGCTTATGTCACGCAGATGCTCCAATCCTCGCGGGAGTTTAATGCGCGTGGTCCCGGGTGTGGTTGCCAAGCGCTGCCGCAGCCGGTTTGTCGGATCACTGCCCCCAAAGCCACTATTTTGCCAGGGGAAAACCTCACGGTTACCCTCAACGTGTTTCCGAATAACCCCGTCGATGCGGCAAACAACTTAGACATTACCCCGATCGATCCGACTTGGAACGGCGTTTCCCCACCGGGGTCGATCACTTCGGTTTTCTGGGGCGCGAACCAGGCAGTCGGTTCTGGAGTGCGCACCTATACAAGAAACATCGTGGGCGGAGTGGGTGGCACAACCCAGCGTGAAGAAGCGACTGTCGCGGGTCCCGGCGGCACTACGACGTGCGCCGTCGACATCCGGATCCAAGCGACCGCTTTGTCTTGCAATATCCACATGCACAAACGCGGTCCCGGCAGAGGAAGT
>JANPJT010000223.1:0-12177 GCA_031425635.1 Pseudomonadota bacterium | reverse complement strand
AAAACTTGGCTGGGACCCGATATTTTGCCTAAACCATACTGCCGCTATGCTGCGAGCCAATATGAATCGCCTATTCCGACGCACTTGGTGCACAACAAAAAATGTTCAAGGGCTGCGTGACCACCTAGCCCTTTACGTCTGTTACCACAACCAAGTGCTGCTACTTAAAAACCGCTAAGGGCCCCCTCAAAAGAGGCCGCCGACAGCCACCAACGCCCGAAAAAAAACCACACCCAAGTGGGCCAGTTTTAAGCTTGTTTGACTGAGCTTCGCTCTGGTGTAGAACCACACGATGGGCACTCCGTTCACTCGCGCTGATTTGGCCAAACTCATCGATCACACCCAGCTTCGGGAAGGAGTGAGTTCCGCGGAGCTTGAAAAAGCGTGCGGGGAAGCCCGCGAGTTCGGGTTCTTCTCCGTTTGTGTTTACTGGCACCAAATCCCTTTGGTTGCCGAAAAACTGCGCGGTTCCGCCGTAGCGCCCATTGCGGTCGTTGGCTTTCCCAGCGGTGAAGTGCTTACCAAAGAAAAAGTGAGCGAAACCCAAAGCGCAGTAGCCGCAGGTGCGCAGGAAATCGACATGGTTTTAAACCGAAACCTGATGAGGCGTGGGGAGTTTGCCCGAGCAGAAGAAGATGTCCGCCAGGTGGTCCGCGCGGCCCAAGGGCGAGCGGTCAAACTGATTTTGGAAACGAGCGAACTAACGTTGGCCCAAAAGGTGGAGGGGTGCCGCATTGCTGCCCGTGCGGGCGCACGGTTTGTGAAGACGAGCACCGGTTTTTCGTCGGGCGGCGCTACCGTAGAGGACGTTGCGTTGATGCGCCGAGAAGTGGGGTCCGAAATGGGCGTTAAAGCAAGTGGCGGGATACGGACATTTGATAAAGCCCTTGCGATGGCGCAAGCAGGTGCGAACAGGCTCGGCACCTCAGCGAGCGTTGAAATCGTGCAAGGGATCCCTGCCCAAGAAGGCGGCTACTAGTGGCGCATCCTCGCAGAGTTATCTGCCTCGTTGCGGATGGTTTTGGAGTCGGTGCGGCCCCGGACGCGCCCCATTACGGCGATGTCGGATCCAATACGCTAGGGAACGTTGCCGAAGCCGTGCAAGGTTTACGGCTCCCGCATCTCGAGAAATTGGGCTTAGGGTGTTTAGGCAATTTTGCAGGAATCCCTTCGGTGGCTTCCCCTTTGGCTCGAGTGATGCGGTTGGGAGAACAAAGTAAAGGCAAAGACACCACAACTGGCCACTGGGAGCTCGCTGGACTTGTTACGGAAGAAGCTTTCCCGACTTTTCCAAACGGTTTCCCCGACTCGCTTTTGAAAGAATGGGTTCGCGAAGCTGGACTGCCTGGTTTCCTGGGGAACAAAGCCGCAAGCGGCACCGACATCCTTACCGAACTAGGGGAAGCGCATTTAGAGTCTGGTAAGCCCATTGTTTACACTTCGGCAGACTCGGTTTTTCAAGTTGCCATGCACCAGGATGCCTTCGGGTTAGACCGGCTGTATCAGGTGTGCGAAGTGGCAAGAAAGCTCACTTTGCCTTTGCAACTGGGAAGGGTGATTGCCCGCCCTTTTATTGGGACGGCAAAAGACGGGTTTATGAGGACTGAAAAGCGCCGCGACTTTTCGATTGCACCCGGACGCAATTGCCTGGATCTGCTTTGCGAGAACTCCATCGAAGTTCTCTCGGTTGGAAAAATCGATGATATTTTTGACCACCGCTCGATATCTCGGGGAAATCATACGGGCAACAATCAGGACAGCCTTCGGGCCACGCTTGAATACATGAAACAATCGAGAGGGAAAGACGCTTTCATTTTCTCCAATTTGGTAGATTTCGACATGCTCTATGGCCACCGGCGGGACCCTCGTGGGTACGCCCAAGCTTTGAGCCGTCTCGATGCATTCTATCCGGAGCTTCTGCGGGAACTGGAGCCCCAGGACATCGTCATGCTGACGAGCGATCATGGCTGCGACCCCACTTTTCGAGGCTCCGATCACACTCGGGAGTATGTCCCGCTAGTAGCCTATAGCCCTGGGTTTTCTGGGGGGCACCTGGCGGATCGCTCCACTTTTGCGGACGTGTCGGCAACGGTTTTGGAGGCTTTTGGGATCGCTTCACCTTTTCCGGTGGGAGAAAGCTTTTTAAGCTAAGCATGGATTTTCAGATCACCCAGATCATCCGGAATAAGCAGTCGGGGTTCGCTCACACTCGGCAGGAAATTGAGTTTCTAGTCCGCAGCTACTTGTCGGGCGCAATCCAAGACTACCACATGGCGGCTTGGCTCATGGCGGTCTTCTTCAAAGGGATGGACGCAGCGGAAACCCAATGGCTTGTGGAAACCATGTGGCACTCGGGAGTCACGCTTCCCCGCGAAAGCCGAAAAGATTTTTGGATCGACAAACACAGTACGGGCGGCGTGGGGGATAAAACTTCGCTGATTTTGGTTCCTTTGGTGTCGGCAGTTTCCCAAAAGCTGCTGGGGCACGGGGCGCTTAAGATCCCGATGATCTCGGGGCGGGGTCTCGATTTTACTGGAGGAACTCTTGATAAACTCGAGAGCGTCCCTGGTTTTTCTTCCAACGTTGAACTGTCTGAGGCGATGCCGCTCCTGGAAAAGAATGGTTTTTTCATGCTGGGGCAGACCAAAGAACTGGCTCCCGCCGATAGGCTTTTGTACGCGCTTCGGGATGTCACTTCGACAGTGGAATGCATGCCGCTCATTGTTTCTAGTATCTTGAGCAAAAAACTAGCCGAGAACCTGGACGGCTTGGTGCTCGATGTAAAATTTG
Organism: Pseudomonadota bacterium; assembly: GCA_031425635.1. GTDB lineage: Bacteria > Bdellovibrionota > FAC87 > UBA2466 > UBA2466 > JAIEOG01. Next base: position 9,387 of record JANPJT010000223.1, on the reverse strand, counting down.
GATCGGGCGCTTTTATGAAAGATCTTGGGTCGGCAAAACGGCTGGGGACTGCGCTTGCGCAAACGGCAGTGCGTGCCGGCCTGAAGGCAGTGAGTGTTCTTACTCGCATGGATGAACCGCTTGGCTGGAAAGTAGGGCACCAGCTGGAAGTCGAAGAGTGTGCTGACTATTTGCGCGGGACGAGCCGAGAGCCGGGCTTGCATGCAGTGACTTTGGAACTTGCGGCGCAAATGTTGTCGCTCGCTTCTCGAGGAAGCCTCAACCAAGAGCAAGCAAAAGACGCTTGCGAGTCGATGCTCGACACGGCGGAACCATTTCGCCTTTTTGTGAAGATGTTCGAATCGCAGGGCGGGCGTTGGGCCGCTTTTGAAGCGGAGCGGGGCAGGCTGGAAAAACGCAAGCGAGTCTCGGTCCGGGCAGCTTCGGGCGGCTATTTAGAAGTTGTCGACTCGCTGGCGATTGCACGCTTAGTGCGGGGGCTTGGAGGGGGAAGGCAGTCGAAAGAATCTTCGGTGGATCTGGAGGTTGGCGTTGAGATCTTTAAGAAATCAGGGGACTCTGTTGCACAGGGAGATACTGTTTACGATATTATTCTTTCCGATAAGTCGAGCGAATTAGAATTTCGCTTGCCCGACGATAAAGGGTTGAAAATACGGTCGAGTAAAGTAGCTAGCGCGCCTTGGGTGGCGGAGGTCATTGATGCTGAGTAAATTGAGTGAAGCCAGGGACTTTCTTCTTTCTCATTGCCCCGACTTTCCCAAGATTGTGGTGGTGATGGGGAGCGGAATGGGCTCGGTGCTATCGGGTATTGCGGTTGAAAAAGAAATCCTCTTTAAAGATATCCCTCACGTGCCCCCTGTCAGTGTCGAAGGCCATACTGGTAAAATTCGGGTGGGGATGCTCGGTAAACACCGGGTTGCCGTGTGTCAGGGCAGGCTCCACTTTTACGAGGGGCTTTCGCTTTCGACCGTCGTGCTTCCGTTTAGAGCAATGGCAATGGCGGGGGCGGAAACGTTTATTTTGACCAACGCTGCCGGAGGGATTCACCCGGATTGGCCCCCCAGCTCTCTCATGTTGATCCGCGATCACCTTTGTTTAATGGGTTCAAACCCGTTGATTGGCCCCAACCTGGCCGAGTTGGGGCCACGTTTCCCTGACATGACCGAAGTGTACAGCGAGCCCTTGCGCTCGATTTTTCGGAGCGCGGCAAAGCGCTTGGCGATCCCTCTTTATGAAGGCGTGTACGTGGCAATCCACGGGCCTTCTTATGAAACCCCGGCCGAGATACGCATGTACCGTCTGTTGGGAGGCGACGCAGTAGGGATGTCGACAGCGCCCGAAGCGATAGCACTTCGGCACATGGGCAAACGGGTCGTGGGAATCTCCTGCATCACCAACCTCGCAGCGGGCGTCGGGAGCGGCACGCTCAATCACTCTGAAGTTTTAGACAGCGCTGAGCAGGCCCATGGCCGACTCAATGCGCTTCTGACCGAGGTGATTGGTCGCATGGGAGAACTGCATGGCTAAACTGGCTGCCGACTGGGCACCTCTGGTGGATCTAGCTCGAGAAGCGCGGAAACGTTCGTACAGCCCCTACTCGGGTTTTTCGGTCGGGTGCGCTATGCAAGACGCGTCAGGCGCAGTGCACTTGGGGTGCAACGTGGAGAACGCAGGGTTTTCCGAAACTCTTTGTGCGGAGCGAACGGCGCTGGTTAAAATGGTTTCAGAGGGAGCTCGGAAAGTGGTGAGGCTCGCGATTGTGACTTCGGCCGATCAACCGGTGTTCCCGTGCGGTAGTTGTTTGCAGGCCATTAGTGAGTTTGGGGATCCTGAAGTTTGTTCCGTGAGCTTGAAGGGGGACCTCTTCGAAGTCCTTTCCTTTAAAGCGCTGTTTCCACGGGCGTTCACCAAGGATCGGTGGAAGAGAGAGTAAGCATGGGTGAAGGGATAAAAACGTGGGTTTGGGGCGGGACTGCGCTCATTCCCAGTCGCCCTAACGGAATTTTGGAGGACTCTGCGATTGGCATTGAAGGCGGGCGAATCGCTTTCGTGGGGACCCGCGCGGAAGCAAAACCTCCTGCCAATGCCAGAAAAATTGACGCTTCCGGTTGTCTGGTCATGCCCGGCTTGGTCAACGGCCACACCCACGTCGGTATGTCCATGCTGCGCGGTTTTGCGGATGACTTGCCTTTCGAGACCTGGCTCCACGGAAAAATTCTGCCTCTTGAAAAAAAGTTCACGAGTCCCGAATTTACTTACTGGGGCAGTTTACTCGCAGCGTGCGAAATGATCCGCTCCGGCACGACCGCGTTTAACGACATGTACCATTTCGAAGGCGAAGCGGCTCGCGCTGCCGACGAAGCGGGGCTTCGCATGGTGGCCGGTTTCCATTTCGATGAAAGCATGTCGCAAGGTGGCAGCGCGGATAAGCGATCCGAGGAAATGGAGCGCTTTGTCGAGCCGTTCCTCGAAAGTGTTTCGCCTTACTCTCTCGTGACGCCTTCTATTGCCCCTCACGCACTTTACTCGGTTTCCATCGACTCCTGGAAGTGCATCATCCAGCTTGCGTCCCAGCGCGGATTGCGTATCCACACGCACCTTTCCGAAACGCAGAAGGAAGTCGACGACGCGCTCAAAACCTATGGGAAAACCCCCGTGAGAGTTTTAGCCGATTTGGGGCTTTGGGAGCAGCAAGTGACGGCAGCCCACGCAGCGTGCGTGACTCCCGACGACATTGAGCTTTTGGGAAAACACCGGGTAGGGGTTTCCCACAATATCGAGTCAAACCTTAAATTGGGAACGCTGGTGGCTCCCGTCTTAGAAATGCGCCGGGCTGGCGTGAAGGTGGCTCTGGGGACCGATAGCACTGCGAGCAATAATAACCTCGATCTGCTGGCGGAAGCGGATTTCGCTGCTAAGCTCCAGACGTTCAAGTACGGGCCAGGTAGCTTCAAAACAGAAGAGATTTTTTCGATGCTCACTTCAGAAGGAGCGATCGCCGCTGGCTTTGGAGAAGAGGTGGGTTGCCTTGCTGTTGGCAAGGCCGCCGATATTACCGTGGTCGAAACGAGTGGGCCGCACAGCGTCCCCCTGTACGCTCCCTATTCTCACTTGGTTTACGCTCTGACGGGCCGGGACGTTAGGCACACTGTGGTCAACGGCCAAGTACTGATGGAAAACCGGAACCTTCAAACGCTCGACGAGCAAGAGATCCTCCGTGAAGCGGCGAGTTGGGCGCGCCGCATTAGCGCCTTTCAGTTTGATTGACTAAGTCTGCAAACAGCGGGAAAATTCAAGCATAAGCCAACCAGAAGGAGAGTCCATGTCGGGATCTGCGTTCGACATCAAAAGTTTCATCGGTGGTCTCCAAGATCTAGACCAGCATAAAAAGTTCAACTGGGAAGGAACTTTTCAGGACTACATCGAACTGGTGAAGGAAAAACCTGAAGTCACTCGAAACGCTTTTCAGCGGCTCCATGACTTAATTAGCAGTTTTGGCACTGAAGAATACGTCGAATTCAAAAAGAAGATCGTTTCGTACAATTTCTTCCGGGATCCCATCGATAACGGAAAAGACGCAGTTTTCGGCCTAGACATTTCCTTGATGAAGCTCGTCAACACGCTGAAGGCAGCCGCACACGGCTACGGTCCTGAAAAGCGAGTGATTTTGCTCCATGGGCCGGTAGGCAGCTCCAAGAGCACCATCGCCCGCCTCATTAAAAAAGGCGTCGAGTGGTACTCCCACACGGAAGAAGGCGCTCTTTACACTTTTAAATGGCGTATCGAGGACCCGGAGCTAGCAAAACGCGTGCTGGGCGGCTCGAACGAATTCGTGAGCCCTATGCACGAAGAGCCCTTGAAAGTGATCCCACAAGATTACCGGAAAAAGTTTGTCGAGGAAATCAACCGGGGCCGCAAGGAAGGGCACCGAGTCGTTATCGAAGGCGATTTGTGCCCGCCAACGCAATACATATTCGATCAGCTGATGCTGCACTACGGTGGTGACTGGACAAAAGTGATCGACCACATTGTCGTCACACGCCTTCTCTTGTCGGAAAAAGGGCGAGTGGGTATTGGCACTTTTCAGCCAAAAGACGAAAAGAACCAGGATTCCACCGAGCTGACAGGCGATATCAACTACCGCAAAATCGCCGAATACGGTTCGGATTCGGACCCTCGCGCTTTTAATTTTGACGGCGAGTTCAATATCGCGAACCGAGGGGTTGTTGAGTTCATCGAAGTTTTAAAACTCGACGTCGCTTTCTTGTACGATCTCCTGGGGGCGTCCCAAGAGCACAAGGTAAAGCCAAAGAAGTTCCCTCAGACGGATATCGACGAAGTCATTATCGGGCACACCAACGAGCCCGAATACCGGAAGCTCCAGAACAACGAGTTCATGGAAGCGTTGCGCGACAGGACCGTGAAAATCGATGTCCCGTACATCACCAAGCTCAATGAAGAAGTTAAAATCTACCGTAAGGATTTTAACCCTCGTCGGATCAAAGCCAGTATCGCTCCGCACACGATCGAGATGGCGTCGATGTGGGCTGTATTAACCCGTCTGGAGACCCCAAAAAAAGCAAACCTCACGCTTTTGCAGAAGCTCAAGCTTTACAACGGCAAAACCCTTGCAGGGTTCACCGAAGACAACGTGAGAGAGCTGCGCAAAGAAACGACTCGAGAGGGGATGGAAGGGATTTCTCCTCGGTATATCCAAGATAAAATATCCAATGCGCTCGTGAATTCAAAAGACGGCAGCGTTGCTTGCCTCAACCCGTTCATGGTGCTCAATGAGCTCGAGGGAGGCCTCCGCCACCACTCGCTCATTTCCTCAGAAGAGAAGCGAAAGCACTACCGCGACTTACTCCAAGTCGTGAAGCAAGAATACGAAGACATTGTGAAGAGCGAAGTCCAGCGCGCTATTTCCGCTGATGAAGAGGCGATGGCGAGGCTGTGTGCGAACTACATCGACAATGTCAAAGCGTACACGCAGCGTGAAAAGGTCAAAAATAAGTTCACTGGCCAGGACGAAGAGCCAGATGAACGCCTCATGCGCTCCATTGAGGAAAAGATCGATATCCCGGATAGCCGCAAAGAAGATTTCCGTCGCGAAGTAATGAACTATATTGGGGCGCTTGCGATTGAGGGCCGCCAATTCGATTACAAGACCAACGAGCGGCTCCACAAGGCGCTGGAGCTTAAGCTTTTCGAAGACCAGAAAGACACGATTAAGCTCACCAGCCTTGTTTCCAACGTGGTGGATCAAGCCACGCAGGAAAAAATCGACATCGTGAAGTCTCGGCTCATCAAATACTACGGTTACGATGAGGTGAGCGCGACCGATGTACTGAACTTTGTGGCTTCTATCTTTGCCAGAGGCGACGTGAAGCGGAAATAGCATGGCTGCGCTAGGGCTAAGCGCCCAAGGAAGGTTTCACCATGATCGCGAGCATCAAGCGGGATCACCTGCGCTTTAAGCAAATTGTGAAAGGCAAGATCAAGCAGAACCTGAAAAAGTACATTACTCAAGGCGAGCTCATTGGGCGTCAGGGTAAGGACTACGTGAGTATTCCGATCCCGCAAATCAATCTCCCTCGGTTCCAATTCGGTAAGAAACAAAGCGGGGGAGTGGGCCAAGGAGAGGGGGCCCCGGGGACCCCTATCGGGCAAGGCGAGGACGAAAACGGGCAGCCTCAAGCGGGCAACGACGAAGGCCAGCACGGGATGGAAGTGGACGTTACGCTGCAGGAACTCGCCCAAATGTTGGGAGAGGAGTTGGAGCTGCCCCATGTACAACCTCGCGGCAGCGGGGTGCTCGCGTCTCAGAAGAATAAATACACGGGGATCAATTCGGTTGGCCCCAATAGTTTACGGCACGTGAAGCGCAGTTATAAACAGGCCCTTCGGCGGCAAATGATGACGGGCATGTACGATCCCGAAGATCCGATGATCATCCCGATTAAAAACGATTTTCGCTACCGCGTTTCAAAAAACGTGGTTAAGCCCGAGAATAACGCTGTCATTGTTTACATGATGGATGTCTCTGGAAGCATGGGCGATGAGCAGAAAGAAATTGTTCGCACCGAGTCCTTTTGGATTGATACGTGGCTCAGGTCCCAATACAACCAAATCGCCATTCGCTACATTATCCACGACGCAAGTGCCCGCGAAGTAGATCAGCAGACTTTCTACCACACGCGCGAAAGTGGCGGAACGTTGATCAGCTCCGCCTACAAGTTGTGCAATGATATCCTTGAGAAAGAGTACCCGGTTTCGGATTGGAATATCTATGCACTGCATTTTTCTGACGGCGACAACTGGTCGGGCGAAGACACCAAAATCTGCATCGAGTTGCTGAAGAATTCGCTTTTGCCTAAGTGCAATCAGTTTTGCTACGGCCAAGTGGAGAGTCGTTACGGGAGCGGTCAGTTCATTAAGGACCTGCTTGAAGGGTTTAAAGACGAAGAGCGGCTCGTGACGTCGAAGATTGAGAGTAAGGAAGCCATCCATCGGTCGTTGAAAGAATTTCTTGGGAAGGGGCGATAGGAATGAAAAGAGTGCTCCCTGAAGAGCTTCTTGGTGCCCATCGAGACATTAAGGAGCTTGCAAAGCGCTACGGCCTAGACACTTTCGAAGTCGTCTTCGAGTTGGTTGACTACGATGAAATCAATGAGATTGCAGCTCTTGGTGGTTTTCCTACCCGCTACCCGCACTGGCGTTTTGGGATGGATTACGACTACCTGAATAAGTCGTATACCTATGGCCTCCAGAAAATTTACGAGTTAGTGATCAATACGGATCCCTGCTACGCCTACCTGCAAATGGGCAACGAAATCGTCGATCAAAAGCTCGTAATGGCCCACGTTTACGGCCACTGCGATTTTTTTAAGAACAATATGTGGTTCTCGCAAACGAACCGTAAAATGCTGGATCAAATGGCTAACCACGCGACTCGGGTTAGAGAATACCAAGATCGGTTTGGAGTGGAGGTAGTAGAAAATTTTATCGATGTGTGCCACTCCATGGATAACCTCATCGATGCTTACTCGCGTTTCGTTCCCACCAAAAATGAGCGGCCGGAGTCGAATTTTGAAGATCGGGACTGGAGTGACGAAGGTCCCAAAGTGCGCAAGCTCGCAAATTCGCGAGACTACATGGACAAGTACATTAACCCCGACTCATTTTTGAAAAATGAGCAGCAGAAAATCCAAGACGGGGCCGACCGAGATCGGAAATTTCCCACGGCGCCCGAGCGCGACATCCTTAAATTCCTCATCGACTACGCCCCGCTCGAGCGCTGGCAGCGAGAGACGCTTTCCATGATCCGAGAGGAAGCCTACTATTTCGCGCCCCAAGGCCAAACTAAGATCATGAACGAGGGCTGGGCGAGCTACTGGCATTCGTTTCTAATGACCCAGCACGTTTTAAATGATTCCGAAATCATCGATTTCGCGGATCACCACGCCGGAACCATGGGCAGTCGCCCTGGGCAAATCAACCCGTACAAGCTGGGGATTGAACTCTACCGGGACATTGAAGACCGCTGGAACCGCGGAAAATTTGGGCCTGAGTATGAGAATTGCGACGACAATAACGAGAAAAAGCACTGGGATAAGAAACTGGGGCTGGGCAGGCAGAAAATCTTTGAAGTCCGCCGTCTGCACAACGACGTGACGTTCATCGATAGTTTTATGAACGAAGAATTTTGTGAAGCGCAAAAGCTTTTTACCTACGGTTTTAACCGTAGGACGGGGCAGTACGAAATCTTGGATCGAGACTGGCGGAAAGTAAAAAAGCAGCTCCTGTTTTCACTCACTAACCTGGGGCAGCCCGTTATTCGGGTGGAGGACGGGAACTTTGAGAACCGCGGTGAGTTACTGCTTGCGCACCAGCACGAGGGGATTGATTTAGAGTATGAAAAAGCGATTGAAACCTTAAAGAACGTTCAAGTGATGTGGCGCCGGCCTGTCCACATTTTGACCAGGTACAATTCCCAAGCAAAGCTTCTTTCGTTTGATGGGAAAGAGTTCTTTGAAAAAGATGCGTAACACGGAGAAGTGATGGCTGACGTTCAAGAAAAAAACGCCCACACAAAGAAAGTCATTTTTGCAGACTTTGCTGTTTCTAAGTATTCCGCACTTTCTGAGAAATTGATTAAAGATGGGATGGTGGCGGATTCGGTCACTGACGAAAAGAAATTTATTTCAAGGATTTCAGAAGAATCGTTCGATATCTGTGTCGTGAACTTACTGCTGAGCGGGATTGGCCCTTTCGAACTGATCCGGAATGTTCGCAAAGTCTCGAAGAACGCTGAGATAAAAATCATCGTTGTATCCAAGCAAGTCCAGAAAATGAATATCCAGAACACCATCAAGGCAGGGGCAAACGACTTCATTGCCGATCCCGTGGATATCGACAACTTGCACAATCGGATCATTTATCACCTAACCCCCAAGAAAATCATCGCCAACCTGGGGTTTTCGCAGGAAAGCGTAGGTACGGAAGCGTGGCCCTTTTTGAATGTGTTGCTGGAGGCCACCGAATCACTCTCTCGGACGGCCCCCGAAAAAATCGCAGCGACTTTTTATGAAATTCTCTGCCACATTGCGCGCCTGCTCGTTTCAAACCGGACTTCGCTGATGATCACCGACGAAGAAACCGATAGCGCCGTGGTGCTCGCGACAAGCGACGACCCGAAGTTCAGCGATTTCCCCGTGGTTTTGAGCAAGTACCCAGAGGTTTTAGACGTTATCCACTCCGGTAGCTTCGTGTTGATTGACGACGTGTCGAAGAACGCTCTGACAAACCAAATCAACGACTCGGTCAAAACCATTTCCATCGGTTCCATGATGGTCTTTCCGATCCGCTACGCCGGCGAAATGGTAGGGGTGTTGACGGTGAGGCGTTCAAAAGCAAGCGATCTCCCTTCAATGGACAGCCTGAGAGTCCTTCAGTCGCTTGCAAACATTCTAGCCGCCCATTCCAATATGAAAGCAGCCCTTCGCCGGATCTATAAGGATTACAAACCCACTAAGACCGCCTGATGGCTTTGCTGCGCCGCAAAAAAGCGGCAGCACAAAGCTGTCCTGCGCCCTGTTCAAAAGGCCTCTCTTTGCCCGTAGTTTAGTAACGGTTTTTTTCTTTGCCTAGGCTTAACGCCGTGGGATATTTCTAATATTGGTTTGAGAGGGGCTACGTCGATGGAAATGCACGAAGAAGCGATCTGTGGTTGGGAAGATCACCCATTCTATAAAAACGTCCTGGAAATTATGGAAGGGGCGGCTAAAGAGATCAACCTCGATCCGAATGTGTTTAACCGCCTCGCAAAGCCTCGCCGGTGTCTTTACGTTTCCATCCCCGTGCGAATGGACGATGGCACCATCCAAA
>JANPJT010000222.1:0-7940 GCA_031425635.1 Pseudomonadota bacterium | reverse complement strand
GTGCAAATGGGCTATAGCCGGAACACGCTTTCTGAGGAGTACGCTGCGGAACTGACTTCGGACTTGCAAAGGCTGCCCATTCTTCTCGACCGAGTGCTGGACCAGGAAGTGGCGATCGAAAAAATTGCCGAAGAGTACCTTGATTACCCGTTCTTTTTCTACATGGGCCGGGATGTCCATTACCCAATCGCGCTTGAAGGCGCTCTGAAACTCAAAGAAATTAGTTACGCCCATGCGGAAGGCTACGCCGCGGGGGAACTCAAGCATGGCCCCATTGCATTAATCGATCGAAGCACGGCAGTCATTGTTTTGGCGCCCACCCATACCCGCGCAAAGAACGCGGTGGACGACACCAACGAAGCCTCCCAAGTGCTTCAAGAAAAGCTCATGAGCAACCTTCAAGTAGTGAAAAGCCGAGGCGGCCAAATCGTTTCCTTTGTGACGGAAAAGGAAGTCGCTTTCCAAGAGCAGTCAAAGCACTCCATTGTCACACCGCCAGTCCCCTGGGGACTAGCCCCCATTGTCTTGAGTGTCCCGCTCCAACTCTTTGCCTACTACATGGCGCTCCACCGGGGCACCGACGTCGATAAGCCACGAAACTTGGCAAAAAGCGTTACCGTTGAGTAGGCGGCGTTTCTAAAGTGGAAACATTTCGGCTTCTACACACCCGCACAGCGTGTGGTAAAGCACCATATGCACTTCTTGGATCTCGCTCGTCTCCACTCCCGGAGCAATCAAGCAGAAATCCGCAAGCTCTTTCACTTTGCCGCCGTCCCGCCCAGTGAACACCAAAGAAGGGATCCCTTTTTCGCGGCACACTTCTAAAGCCCTTACAATGTTGCGCGACTGCCCCGAAGTAGTTATCCCGAGAAACACATCGTTCTGGGTGGCTTTGCCCGCCACTTGCCGAGCAAAAATTTCGTCAAAGCTAAAATCATTTCCAATGGCAGTCAGCGTGGAAGTGTCGACCGTGAGCGCTTCGGCCGGGAGCGGGGCCCTTGGCCGAGAGAGCTTTGCCACAAATTCGGCCGCAAGGTGCTGGGCGTCGGCAGCGGAACCACCGTTGCCCGCAATATAAAGCCGACCGCCGCGCTGATAGACGCCGACGACCAGCGCTACAGCCTGCTCAAAAACCGCCAGCGCCGCACTGTTTTCCTGCATCGCGCGCTTTGCCGCGATAGAAGCTTCGAGGTTGGATTTTAGTTTACCGCTGTATTTCATAGGTTGACCCTTCGAGCCTTTCTGAGCCCCGCAAAAAAATTTTTAATCGCCGGCTTAAAGGGATCTAGCCAAGCGGATCTCTTTCGGAAAAAAGCCCGGAAAGCCCCTAATACGATTTCAGCCGCACCGCCCGGCACTCGATTGATCCCGCTGTCCTGCCTGAGCATACGGTTTAAAATGTCGGGGTATTCTCGCTCGAGGGCGACCTCTTCCCAATACTCGTAGCTGACTCCACGAGAGGAGCTTTCCGCGTGAGTTCCGTGGAATGCGCCTAAATATAAGTTCGTCCAGCCCTGGCGGATAGCTTCCAGACAGAAAGCAACGTCCCCAAAACCATTCACGAGTTCTTTTTCTCTTAAGCCGCCCAGCGCCTCGTAAGCCTCTCGACTCACCATGCACGCAGCGAAAGTGCTCGCGAAAACTGCTTTGAAGCCAGCGGCTTGCCGATCGTCGTCGTGCGAATTACCCACGCGCACCAGCCGAGCCTCTCCTCCAAACCAAGCCCGCACGCCAGCGTGCTGAAGGCTGCCGTTTTCAAAATGGAGGCGAATGCCGACCGTTGCCACTTTGGGCTGGCGAGCCCACGAAGCCCAGAGATCGAGTTCCACGTTCCTAAGCTCCACATCGTTATTCAAAAAACAGATCACGTTTCCCGCGCAATGTTCTCGAATAGCCCAGTTATGCATGCGAGCGTAATTAAACACACCGGGAAAATGGACCAGCCGGACGTTCGTCCACTCGGCTATCCGAGATTCAATGATCCGAAGTTCGCTCTCGGTGGACCCGTTGTTCACTAGCAAAACATCGACCGGGCCAGCACCCTGGGATTTGAGGAGCGACTCCACAGCGCGGACCGTTAGGCCCGCTTTGTCGCGAAAGCAAATGACCACAGAAATGCGGGTACCGGGATCGAGGCGAGCGGGGACAATCTGGATTTGCCCGTTTTCGAGGAGCTTTGCTTCGCAACCGGGAGCCACCGCTTGGAGCGCTTTCCCCAAAGCTAAGGCCACTGCCTTTGTCGCCCGGAGGGGCTCTCGCTTTCTCCCGTAGTAAAGGTAGTACGGGACTAAACCCAATGAGGATCCAACCCCCAGGCGAAGGAGTTCAGCCTGTTCGTCGAAACCGGCGGGCAAGTCTTCAAAAGGTTGCAACGCAGACCGCTTTGCTAACCAAAAACGCCCCACGGTATTCCAGTGCGCTTGCGCAAACGCGTTGAAGTCCGACTTGGAAACAAACTCCGTGCGTTTTCTCTCCAGTATGCAACCAAAAGTATAGAAGCCTTCTCGATCGGGGTGCCTCTGCTGCTCCATCGCTAGCAGGTAAAGCGCGGCAGGGCTCACGATATCGCCGAGCGACACGATCCCTACCCAACCTTCGGTCACCTCTTCAAGCCCTCGGTTCTTAACCGCCCAAAGAGGGAGATCCTGAGGCGTTTCTACCCACCGAATGCGCGGGTCGGTGGGCGCGGGATTTTCCGCATATGCGGCTCGGGAACAAAGATAAACTGCTCGCCAATAAGGCAAGGATTGCGACGCCAAACTTTCCCATGTTTGGGCGGCAAACTCGGTCCCGCCACTTTCGACGATCACCAAAAAAGTAACCGCAAAGCTTTTGTCGAACAAAGGGGCGCGGCTGGATTGCTCGTCAATTTTTTGCCAAAACTCCGCCGCCATCTCGGTTCGCCCGAGCGTCGCCCAAGGAAAAGAGGAAAGGTGGACCACCGCGGGTTTAGGCACTTGGCAAGTTCTCCCCCGCCGGCAAGGTGGAGGAGCCTCTCGAGAGCGCTTCGTAAAAATCAATGGCTTCCTTCGGCGAAGCATCCAGGATGATTCGGCCTTTAGACAAAACGATCGCTCGGTTACAAAAGCGCGAAATGTACTCCATTTGGTGCGCTACCAAAATGAGGATTCGGGAACGATCCACAAACTTATCCAAGCGCTGGTTTGCCTTCACAATAAAAGCTGCATCCCCGCCCGCATACAGCTCATCCAAAATCAAAATGTCGGGAGCGACTTCTGTGGCAATGGTAAACGCCAACCGCAAATGCATTCCCGTCGAAAAATATTTGACGGGCATATCGATGAACTCTTCCATTCCGGAGAAAGCCACGATTGCCTCGAGCCTCTCCCGGATGGTTTTGCGATCCAGGCCCAGAATGGCCCCGTAAAGGTACGCGTTGTCTCGGCCAGAAAGCTCAGGGATGAAACCCGCGCCAATTTCGATGAGCGGCGCTATCCTGCCTTCGACGTCTAAGGTGCCTAAAGTCGGCCGGTAAATCCGGCTAATGACTTTTAACAGGCTACTTTTCCCAGCTCCATTCGGCCCGATGATCCCAATGCGATCACCTTCTTTGAGTGTGAGAGAAACGTCTCTCAGGCCCCAAAACTCTTCTTTGGAGGGGGGCCGCTTGGCGTACCAGCTCGGCGGAGTCACGAGGCGCATGGCAGCTTCTTTCAGCCCATTGCTCATGCCTGTGTACTTTCGAAACCGGAGCGAAACGTTGTCTAAAATGACGTGTGGGTGGTTCACTGCAGCTACATCCTAAAGACCAAGTCTTCTTCAAATGTGACAAGGACACCGAGCCCCAGCGCGAGCGATCCGAACCCCGTCGCCGCTCCCATGCCCCACTCAAAAAGTGTGGGAAGTTCTCCCGAATAGACCAGGCTTTGAAACAGGCCGATTTGCCAGTAGAGGGGGTTTAGCTGCAAGAAAGGCAAATAGCTCTCAGGCAACGCAGTCGGCGGGTAGAGTATCGGCGTCACAAAATACAAAAGCTGTAGGAACACAGTGCTTAAGTAAATCACATCTCGAAAATAAACGGTCGCGACCGATATCACCATGGAGAACCCGAAAGTAAAAGCCACGAGGAAGAGCGCCGCCACAGGCACTAAGAGAAACGTGGCGTGGAAAGGCATTTTCAGAAAGAGCCCGATCAAAGTGAGTGCGACAAAAGACAACAGAAAGTCGAGAGCCCGAAGCAGGATTTTGCTCAGCGGGAAAATAATCTTGGGTAAATAGATTTTCTTAATAAAATTTTCGTTCTCGAGTAGCGCTGTCGAGGATGCCACTAAAGAACTTTGAAAAAAGGTCCAAGCGATGAGGCCTGAAAAAAGGTAAAGCGTGTAGTCTTTCATCCCTCTTCCCACAAAGTGAGAAAAGACGATCGAGAGGATAAGTAGGTTCAAAATCGGGTTGAGGAGCGACCAGAAATAGCCAAGAAACGTGCGCTTGTACTTGAGCTTCAGCTCTCTGGAAAAGAGGTTGAGCAGAACTTCCCGGTAGCGGTAGCAATCCAGGAAGGCAGCGCGGATGGAGTCAGGTGCCATGGCCTGGAGGATAAAGCAATTCAGGCGAGATGCAACCTTAGAGGCTACCGCAATAGCCCTAAAGCGTGCCAGCTACCGCCCGAAGAAGTGCCTATGACGGGCTTCCCATCTTGGCCGGCAACGGCGGGGTAGCTATCTCGGGTGCTTGCGGAGCCGTTCAGCGTAAATCTGGCTTGGGAGGGGCTTGGGTTTTCGGCCAGTCCATTGGAGCTGAGCCGAATCGCAAAGGCGTCGTTATCGGCGCTACCTGTCACGTACACACTGCCCGTTCGCGAATCGATGAAAACGGAGTGGCCTCTGTCCGAAGCCGTATTGGCCAGGTCAATCAAGGTATGGCCGTTTCGATCCCCAAAGGAGGAGACCGCGGCGCCGTCGGGCGAAAGGCACGCAACGGAAATAGACGCATTGCCTGTGTCGCGTGAAGAACCTGCCGCAACGATTCTGCCATTCGATTGGACAGCCATCGATCGCAGTACGTCCGCCTGTGACAAATTCATGGTCACAAACCCGGAAGCCCCAAAGTTTGAGTCGAGGGCCAGCACTTCGCTATTGCTGCTACCACGCACACCGAAAACTCGAGCGAACAGAAAGTCTTGGTTCGATCCGGTTCCTGCTGTGCCACCAATCACAATTCGGTCTTGGTTCCCTACCGATTGAACGATAGCAGAAGAGCCCACTTCGAAGCCGCTTGAGTTATCGATCGATTCCGAAGCCCTCAAAACCCCTTCGCTGGAAAACGCTGCGACGAAAAGATCGGAAGCACCCGAGACTTCGGAAGAACCTACTAAATACAGAGTTCCGTCGTTGCCGGCGACTAGAGCATTCACCGTTTGGTCGCCCGGGAGAGTGAGTGGATCCAGCACCCCCGAGCGAAAACGGAAACCATTGTCGACGGTCCCATCGGCGTTTAACCGCATGAGGAACCCATCTTTCGTCCCGTTTCCCTGGAGAACGCCTGCCACCAAAAGTTTATTGCCTTGCGGGAGCAAGGCGGTCGCATAGGCTTCATCGCTCCACGTAAACTCAAAAACGCCATTAGTGCCAAACCCGCTATCTAAAGAACCCGTAGCTTCCATCCGAGCGACCACGATTTTCCGTTGGCCGCCAGAGACTTCGTAACCACCCATCAGGAGCTTCCCGTTCGAATAGACTGTGGCAAGCACGTCACCTGGTATCGCTCCTAGCGAAACCCGGCCTTGCGTTCCAAACCCTGCATCCAGCGAAAGCGATTTTCGCGCGATGTTGAATGCGTAGGTCGAGGCGGTCAAACTGGGCGTATTGGATACAATGCCAATCGTCTGCGCCGAAAGCGACTGATCCGAGTCACTCAAAAAGTAAAAAGCTACTTCGGATTGACCTGCGGCAAGAGACACGTTGTACGGTGAGGGGGTCCTTGCCGAACAATCGGAAGAGGCACAAAACACCCCTCGGATTGCAGCGTTTGAAAGCGAGAGCGAAGCCGATGCCCCTCCCGCGGGGGCGCCAATTGGCTGTGCCGGCACGCCGCCGTCTTGCACTGTCACTTTGAAAGGTCCCGAAGGGCGGCCAGCGTCTATCGAAGAAGGCCCTGAAAGCGCTAAATTAAGCGCGCGCCTTTCGACGGCAACTTGCCGAGTGACTGGAGCTAAGTTGGTTGCCGCTGCTCGGAGCGTTACCGAAGGAGATGACTGAGCGATAATAAAAACCGCTTTTGAAGTTTCACCCGCCGCAAAAACGAGTCGGTCGAGATTGGCCGTACTATTACAGCTGCTTCGATAAAGTCCGTTGCCGGCGCTGTAATCGAGAAGCACCGTGAGTGTCGTAGAAACGGCGGGCCCCACTGGCAAACCATTTCCATCCAGAAGGTTCACGGAGTAACTTGCGGCCTGGCACTGGCCCAAGACGACGGAGCCTGAGGGTCCTCCGCTCCACGTAACGCTGACCGGAACCCTGGCTGTGATTCCAATGTTCCGAGTGGAAGGAACCAACCCGTTGCTGCTTGCCGTGATGGTCCGAGAACCAGCGCTCGCGTCCGGGTCGGCTTGGTAGTGAAAAGTCGTCTGGCTCAGGCCTTGCGCGATATCGATCCGATTCCCTGGTAACTGGGAAGCAGGGCAAGAGGCGGAAGCGCAGAAAGATCCGATGGTCGCCGCAGTTCCCGATAGTTGCACCGAGATCCCCCCTGGCGGGGCCGGGATAGGGACGTCTATTCCATCAAGGAGGGAAAGGGTAATGGGTGAAACGATTCCTGCTGCGACGGAAGTAGGAACGTTGGACAAAGAGAGAGAAACGGGAATGCGGTTCACCGTCAATGGCTTCGAACCCGGGACTAGGCCCGTGGCCGACGCAGAAAGAGAAACTGTCGGGAAAGATCGCGCGGTAAAGTACACTAACTTAGAAGTTTCCCCCGCCGAAAAAACAATCGACGCTTCAATAGTGCCCGAGCAACTTACCGTTCGAAAGTTACCAGAACCGGGGAACGCCACGCCTAATGCAACGGAAAGCGGAGCGGCAGGAGCGACGGGTAAGTTTTCGCTATCGTAAAGCTCGATAGAATACGGAACGGCTTGGCATACCCCGAGATCGACTTGGTTGTTCGCGGGCCCGCCGGAAATCGCTACTCGAACCGGAACCCGAAGGTTGATGAGGATCGGTGCAGAGCTGCCCATGATCCCTGGGGCATTCGGCGAAACGTTCATCACGAGGGAGCCTGTCGGAAGGTTCGCATTCGGGCGATAGAAAAACCGTGCTTCACTCGCTCCAGCACCAATCGTAATCGTTCGACCCGCAATTTCGGTGGTGGGGCAATTTGCGGTAGAGCAAACGACACCCGAGAGGGCCGCCGACCCGGATATCGCAATGGGAATGGCAGCGGGAGCCGAAATGTTCACGCCGAGACCGTCCACCAGCGTAGTGCTCGCCTGCCGGGGTTGCACGGGAACGCCTCGTTCGGGGTCTTCCCCTACCATACCCCCACCCGGCACCCCGGTCCAACGCCGTCCACCAGCGCGCCCCATGCTCCCGGCCGACGTCCTCCGCCAGGTCCGCCGCCTCCACCTCCGCGCCCGCCGGGCCGTCCAGACCGTCCTCGGCGGCGAGTACCGGTCGGCGTTCAAGGGGGCCGGGCTGTCGTTCGAGGAGGTGCGGGCGTACCAGCCCGGCGACGACGTGCGCGCCATCGACTGGAACGTCACCGCCCGCACCGGCCAGCCGTTCATCAAGCGGTTCGTCGAGGAGCGCGAGCTCACCCTGCTGCTGGTCGTGGACGTGTCCGCCAGCCAGCGGTTCGGCACCGGGCCGACGACCAAGCGCGCCGCCGCCGCCGAGCTGGCGGCGCTGCTGTCGCTGGCCGCGGCCGGGAACAACGACCGCGTCGGGCTCGTCGCCTTCAGCACCGAGGTCGAGCGGTTCGTC
>JANPJT010000221.1:0-65849 GCA_031425635.1 Pseudomonadota bacterium | reverse complement strand
TTTTCCAGAGTCCCTGGGTAAAAGCGTTCGAGAGGTTGAAAGGCTTTTGGCTAGGCGCTTTCCTGAAGAAGCGACTCCAGATCGATTGGTAAAGCCTATTAGGCCCTTAAGCGAAGATAAAGTGCAGGTGTCTTTCAGTGCGGGTTTGGAATTTGAAAAAGACCTGTTGGAAGCTAAAGCGCTGCTGAGCCACCGCTTCCCTGAGGGAAAGCTCAGCGATGTTTTAGGAGCGGCTTTAAAGTCGTTGCTCAAAGATCTGGAGAAGACAAAAACAAAGCCGGTGGAAAACTCTGACATTCCCCGCGGCATGAAAGTCACGGCGCAGAGGACTGCTTCTCCGTTTCCCTCTTCTGCCACCCGAGTGCCTCGGCGTAGTCGCTACATTCCCCGTGAGATGAAAGCGGCTATTTGGCGGCGAGATGGAGGGTGTTGTTCCTTTAAGAAACCCGATGGCAGCGTGTGCGGTGAAACGCACTTCCTTGAAATAGATCACCGGTGGCCATTTGCTTGGGGAGGCACTCATACGGCGGAGAACCTTCGATTATTATGTCGAACACACAATCTGCTCATGGCGGAAAACTATTTTGGCCGAAGAGGTGACCACTCCGCTGCCTGCGGAGGGGTTCCAAGCGGGCGACGAACGCCTTAAAAACCAAGAACGCTGACCGCGCGGAAGCAGGCACCGACCCGCCCAAGCAACTAAACTCGACGTGCCCTACAAAATATAGCGGCTTAAGTCGCCATTTTCGACGAGGTTCCCTACTTTTTCTTTTACGTAGAAAGCGTCGATTTCGATTTGACCTCCGCCGGTGTCGGAAGCCTCGTAGCTCACTTCGTCGAGGACTTTTTCTAAAACCGTGTGGAGCCGGCGAGCGCCGATGTTTTCTGTGCGTTCGTTCACGCTGGTTGCGATTTCGCAGAGCGTTCGGACAGCGCTTTCAGTGAATGAAAGGGTGGTCCCCTCAGTGGCTAAAAGAGCCGTATATTGCTTGAGTAAGCTGCTCTTTGGTTCCGTGAGGATGCGAAAAAAATCGTCCGTTGAAAGGCTTTGGAGCTCCACTCGAATAGGGAACCGGCCCTGGAGCTCCGGGATCAGATCCGAGGGTTTTGCCTGGTGGAAAGCGCCTGCGCCAATAAAGAGAATATGGTCGGTTTTTACAACACCGTACTTCGTGTGGACATTGCAACCTTCGACGATCGGCAGCAGATCGCGCTGGACGCCTTCTCTCGAAACCCCGGCGCCTCCGCGGAAGCTTTCTTTGGATTCTGCAATTTTGTCTAGCTCATCCAAGAAGATGATCCCGTTTTGCTCGGCCAGTCGCAAGGCTTTGGGGATCACGCGCTCCATATCAACTAAGCGGCTTAGTTCTTCTTCTTCCAGAACTCTCAAAGCGTCTTGCACGTTTAAGTTGCGGCGCTTCGTCTTTTTCGGAAGCATGTTTCCAAGGATGTCCTTGAGGTTCATGTCCGCTTCTTCCATTCCAGGAAAAGCGAGCACTTCGAAAACGGGAGCGGCCCTTTGCTTGGTGTCCAAGTGCACTTCTTTGGAGTCCAACTGGCCCGCGCGGAGCATTTCTCGGTAGGTTTCGCGGTTCTCGTTTTGGGGGACTAGAAGATCGAGGAGCCGTTCCTCGGCCGACGTTTTTGCTTTCGGAGCAATGAGATCCCTTTCGCTCGACTTTACCATCGAGATGGCAGTCTCCACCAAATCGCGGACCATCGATTCCACATCTTTCCCGACGTAGCCCACTTCCGTGTATTTGGTTGCTTCCACTTTAACAAAAGGAGCATTGGCCAGTTTGGCCACCCGCCGAGCGATTTCCGTCTTTCCGACGCCGGTCGGGCCAATCATCAAAATATTCTTTGGCTGAATTTCATCGCGCAAAGGCTCCGGAACTTGCCTTCTTCTCCAGCGGTTTCTGAGCGCAATCGCCACAGCGCGCTTACCTTCTCGCTGGCCAACGATGTCTCGATCCAATTCCGCCACGACGGCCGAAGGCGTGAGATCTTCGCCAGAACTACTCATGCGTTCAAAATCTCCATGGAAAGATTTAGGTTGGTATAAATGCACTGCTCGCCAGCGATCCTCATCGCTTCCTTCACAATACCGGCGGCGTCTAAACTCGAATGGCGCTTGAGCGCTAAAGCCGCCGACTTGGCATAGGGCCCGCCCGAACCGATCGCCGAGATTTCCTCGTCTGGCTCAATCACATCGCCTACGCCGGAGAGCGTGTACTGCTTTTTTGCATCTGCCACAATGAGCATCGCTTCCAAGCGCCGGAGGTTTCGATCCATTCGCCAGTCTTTGGCGAGTTCGACGCTGCTGCGTGTGAGATCGCCTGAATGCTTTTCGAGTTTGCGTTCAAATAATTCGAAAAGGGTGAAGGAATCTGCAGTGCTCCCCGCAAAGCCTGCCAGAACCCGACCGCCAAAAAGCGTTCGGATTTTCCGCGCGGTCCCTTTCACTACCGTTGATCCAAGCGTTACTTGGCCATCCGACGCAAGGACCGTGCTCCCTTTATGAGCAACGCAAAGTACCGTCGTTGAATGCATTAAAGTTTCCACGGACATCACGCAGTCCCCGTGTTTTTTTTAAGTCGCCGCTTCTCTTTGGGGTGCGCCGCACGGTACGACTTTTTCATGCGCTCGATGTCGACATGAGTGTATTTCTGCGTCGTTACCAACGACTCGTGGCCCAAAAGCTCCTGGATCTCCCGCAACCCAGCGCCTCGAGCCAATAAATGGGTCGCACAGCTATGCCTAAACGTATGAGGGGTAATTTTCACACCTGCCCCGCCCAAAATTTCCACCGCGTAAAACCTCAGGTTGCGTTGCAGTGAACGCACTGAAATCCGCTCGCCATCGCGGTTTACAAATAACGGAGAGCTCCCAGGCTTTCGCAACCCTTGAGCTCGAATATAGTCATTAATGGCACTTTGACAATGCCGTCCCATTGGAATGAGCCGCTCTTTGTCGCCTTTGCCGTGCACTTTCACGAGCCCTTTGCGTAAATCGATATCGTCGTAATTTATTTGCACTAGCTCGGAAATCCGCATGCCCGTCGAGTACAGAAGTTCCATCATGGCCTTTGAACGCTTTTCAAGGAGCGTGGCCGTCGGCACCGAATCGATCAGCTTCGCAGCATCGTCTTGCTGGATGACGTGGGGAAGTTTCACTTGAACCTTGGGTAGCACAATGAGCTTGGAAAGGTTGGTGTCCGTGTGCCCTTCTCGGTAGAGGTACTTCAAAAACCCCTTGATGACAGACAGGCGTCGGGAAACTGTGTTTCGAGAGCAACGCTTTGACTCCTCGCCCAGGAAGACACGCAAAAGTTTTAGATCCGTGATCCTTTCCTTCTCTTCTTCGTTGGGCGCCCTCCGGTTCAGAAAACGGAGCCAGATTCGAAGGTCTAATTCGTAGCTGGCAAGCGTGTGCTCGCTCGAAGACTTTTCGATTTTCAAGTACTCAAGGAAACCCTGCACCCAATCCCAGGTGGCAGCGGCATTTTCTGGATTCCAAAGCGTTATTTCTTTCACAAAAGCGATCTTCCTTGGCATCGAGCACAAAGGCAATCACGCAGCTTGTTATGTGTTCTGCCCTTTCGTAGACTAGGGGAGGTGAAAATACTCATTCTCGTTTTCGGGCTCAGTTCTTTTTCCTTTGGCGCCTCGCTGCCGGGTGCGCTTTCCGTAACAGACTTAGACAAAGCGGCAAGGCTCATGGCCATGGGCGGCGCTATCCGGCTTTTACGCTCCGCAGAAAGCTATCCGCTCTGGCCTGGTTTTCGGGTGGGGGCCGACGTCACTTTGTTTCCAGGGGAACGATTAGGTGCGTTAGGAGACCGACTCGGCAGCGTGGGAAGCTTCCTTCCGATCCCCCGCATCCATCTTGCGAAAGGGCTTTTTGAAGGGATCGAAGTCATTGTGAGCTTTTTCCCTTTCAATTTAAACACCGTGAGCGGCGGCGGAGTGCTCGCCAAGTGGACTTTTCTAGAAGAGAAAGCGGAATGGCTTACTTTAGCTGGGGTGTTTGGCGTTTCGTCGGTAAACGCTTTTCAAGATGAGTTTCAGGGCAATAACCTTGAGCTAGGCGTTGTCGTCAGCAAAGACTATGTGGTTCTCAAGCCCTACGCGGGAGTATCGGTGATGGTAGCTCGCGGTAAAGTTCCGGCCTCCCTTGCGCTCGGATCGCCGGAGACCGGTGCGCTCCTTGGGACCCACTTTTACCTAGGGGCTGAAATTGCCCTGCCGGTTTCGCTCGCTTTTCAGCTGGATTTGATCAACTTGGATCCTACCCTCAGTGCGTTCGCGGGAGTGCGTTTTTAACTTGGATGCTTATCCCTGGCGCTAGACTGGGATGGTAAAGCCCTGAGCTAGAGAAGTTTAATCCGCTCAATCAAGCTCGTAGTCGAGAACCCTTCAGTGAACGCGACGCAGCGGATGCTGCCGCCCCCTCTTTCGACAACGCTTCTTTCCGGTAAGTCTCGCCCCTGGTAATCGCCGCCTTTCACGTGGATCCACGGCTTTACTTTCTCTAAGAAAACTTCCGGAGTGGTTTCAAAAAAAAGAGTGACGAAGTCGACTGCTTCTAACGCCGCCAAGTGGAGAGAGCGCGTTGTTTCGCTTTGCAAGGGCCGAGTAGGCCCTTTCAATGCGCGGACCGAAGCGTCTGCATTGAGGCCCACCCAAAGCAAATCGCCCATCGCACGGGCCTCTCTCAAGTAGTTTAAGTGCCCGACGTGCAAAAGATCGAAGCACCCATTGGTGGTGATGATTTTCTTGGAAAGAGACCGCAGCGACTCTGCCTTGGCGGCCGCATCCTTCATCGAAATATGTTTTTCTTCAAGAACCCGCATACAAACTAACCGCGGTATACGCGGCTCTGGGTCAGTGCGTCTACTAGATTAGTCCCTTCTCGTTGAAAAACGAGAAGGGCCGTCGGTAACACAAACGGGTAGAAGAACATTCCCATGGCCGTACGAGCGAGTTTTTTCCAAAAGCGCTTGGATTCACCGAAGTTGAAACGCAAGCCCCACACCCACATGCCGAAAGTGGCTTCGGAAATGGTGAACGAAAGCGCCAAGTACCCTAACCAAACCACTCCAAACTCCAGCGCTGCCGACTTCAAAAAAGCGGGAGAGCTGAGCTCGCGGAGGAACCGAGTCCCCAGGTCGGCACTCGTTCCAGAAAGCGCGTTGGAAGTAATGGCAAGCGCCAACAAAAGGAGCGTTAAAACAAAGCACTGATCCACAAACCCCGCTAAAAACCGCCGGAACAAAGTGGCCGCCGGAAAGGAGGGGGGAGCTTCTAGCCGGACTTCATCGGCAAGCTGTTCCTCGGCGCTTTCCATAAAAAGCCGCGTTGCGGCGCGGACCGGCATCTCTGCCTCCAAAGGTTCGGCAGAGCGAAACTCCGTGACTGCCGGCACTCCTGGTTGAGCAAAAGT
Source organism: Pseudomonadota bacterium (assembly GCA_031425635.1). Classification (GTDB taxonomy): domain Bacteria; phylum Bdellovibrionota; class FAC87; order UBA2466; family UBA2466; genus JAIEOG01. The sequence goes on along the minus strand of JANPJT010000221.1, from coordinate 60,404 downwards.
CGCGCGCCCTGCGCGGGTTGCGCCAGTGCTTTGGGCTATTCCCAAACCGTCGGTCAGCGGAGTAAAAGCCCGGTGAAGGTCCGAGTCGGACCCGGCCCCTCCGCCTATTTCGTCGCGGAGAAACCGCTGTAGGTCGACTAGGCTTGTCAAACCGGACGAGGGGAAAAGGCTGTCAATTTCGCTGCGTTCTTTGCTGTCCATTTGCCCATTGTAACGGCTAAGGCAGCGTGGAGGCCACACCCAAAAGCACCGCTATCTTCTGGACCTGTTTTAACTGGTCTGGCCATTCGGGCGCCTGCGTTGTGAAAACAAGCTTCATGTCGGGAGTCATGCTGTACTCTTTGGAATGCTTCGAGACGAGCTTCACGAGCTTTTCGGGACTTGCGGGTGTGGTTTCCGCAAACTGCAGCGAAGTCCGCTTTGGTCCGCAACTCATTCGGGTCACATGAAGCATTTTCAAATAGACCTTTATCCGCATGAGTCCCAGCAAGTTTAAAACTTCAGGAGGAGGGGTACCAAACCGATCGCGTATTTCCGTTTCGATGTCGGAAATTTCCTCTTCGCTTTCAACGCTTGAAAGCCTTCGGTACAGAACGACTCGCTCGCTAATATCGGGTAAAAATTCTTCCGGAAAACTAGCCCGGACTTTCAGATTGATTTCCGGCTCAATATCGATCTTGTCGGGCTCGCCCTTCAAGACGGAAACGCTTTCCTCAAGGAGCTCAAAATACAAGTCTACTCCAACTGCCGCAATGTGCCCCGACTGATCCTTGCCCAAAAGGTCGCCTGATCCGCGGATTTCCAAGTCGTGGCTTGCGATATTAAAACCGCTCCCTAACTCAGAATAGCGCTGCAGGACCTGCAGCCTTTCCTTTGCATCCTCAGTAATTTGCGTTTCGCCCGGTGTGAGCAAGTAGCAGTACGCTCTCCGATCCGATCGCCCCACTCGCCCACGGAGTTGGTACAGCTGGGCAAGGCCCATGCAATCCGCTCGATCGATCAAAATAGTGTTGGCACGCGCGATGTCGATGCCTGACTCGATAATGGTCGTGCAAACCAATATCTGTGCTTCGTTCTTGTAAAAGTGGAGCATTTTCTCTTCAAGAACATCGCCGTCCATCTGGCCATGCCCTGTCTCGATTTCGACTTTGGGAAGGAGCTCTTTGAGTTCCCGAGCCACTTTTCCCAGCGTTTCAACCCGGTTGTGCACAAAGTACACTTGGCCGCCTCTGCCAAGTTCGTTCGAAATGGCGTCCGCAATCACTTCGGGAGTGCTGCGACAGACAAAGGTTCTCACTGAAAGACGGTCCGGGGGAGGCGTCGTGATCACCGATATTTCTTTGATCCCGCTCATCGCCATATTCAACGTTCTCGGGATGGGCGTAGCCGTCATTGCAAGCACGTGGACGGAGTCGCGCAGTTTTTTAAGCCGCTCTTTGTCGGTCACTCCAAATCGGTGTTCTTCATCGATAACGACGAGCCCCAGGTCTTTAAAGTGCGTATCGCTCGAAAGAAGGCGGTGGGTGCCGATGAGGATATCGACGTTGCCCGACTTGGTGTCGGCTAACACTTTTTTGACCTCGGCAGGCTTGCGCATCCGAGAAATCAACTCAATACGGACACCGACATTTCGAAACCGGTTTTTAAACGATTCGAAGTGCTGGAACGCAAGCACGGTCGTCGGCACCAAGACGGCAACCTGCTTCTTTTGATCGACCGCACGGAAAGCCGCACGCATGGCTACTTCTGTTTTTCCGTAGCCCACATCCCCGCAGACCAAGCGATCCATGGGGTACGACTTCGAAAGGTCGCCCATGACGTCGTCAATCGCTTTCATTTGGTCCGGCGTTTCATCGAACGGAAACTCCATTTCGAACTGGCGGTATTCTTGCGACGGTTCATCGAATGCAAACGCAGGGATGAGTTTGCGTTTGGCTTGGAGTTTCATGAGCTCGACCGCGAGTTCAGCAATGGCGCGTTTGGCTTTGCCCTTGGCCTTTGCCCAACGATCCGTGCCCAATTTGTCTAGCACGGGCGAGCCGCTTTCGCCGCTCACATACTTCTGCAAAACATTCAGTCGATAAACAGGGATATAGAGCTTGTCCGAATCGCGGTACTCGAGCAAAACATAGTCGTTTTCTACTCCCAAAAACGGCATCGATTTCAGGCCCAAGTAGCGAGCGACTCCAAACTCTTTGTGCACTACATAGTCGCCGACCGCCATTTCCCGGAACTGGCTCAGTAGGCGCTCCGTAGTTCCAGAAGAAGCGCGTTTATTCTGCGAAGTTCTCTTTTTTTGGCCGAAGACGACTTCTTCGCTAAGCAGAACTACTTTCAGCTCCGGCAGGATCACGCTCTCCGGCAAGTACCCCTGCCAAAGGCAAAGCATTTGGAAATCCGAACCGAAAAGAAGCGACTCGGCTTTCAGTCCTTCCTCCATAAACTGCATCCGCAAGTGGTAAGGCTCAAAAAGCATTTGAAACCGCTCAGCGTGCATTCGAGTGTGGAAGATGAGGTGGACTCGGTACCCTTCTTCCATCCAAGCCCGAAACGCAGCAGCAAAGCCATCCAGCGATCCCGCCGCCGACTTCAGCGCTTTTTCCCTTTCCGCTTCGAGGCGCACGGGAAGCGATTGAAGACGGAGGGCCCCTTCGCCACTATCGAACGTATCAAATTGGTAGCTCGCTTTCGAAACCAGAGCCTTGAACTCAGAAAGGCTGAGAAAAAGGTCCTGGTAGGGAGCGATGGGAAGGGGCTGAGACTCAAAAAGTCGGTGGTTGGTTTCTAGGCGCGGGATCTCTCTTTCTTCGGCGATTTCGATCGCCGCCGCCTGTCCGGCTACCACTAGCTTCACGCTCGGCGGAAAGTAATTTAAAAGCGTTTCCGCACCGCCAGAAAGCAACGGGAATAAGAAAGAGGCTTCTGCGGGCAGGCTGCCGTTGTGGATTTTCTCGAGGAGAATCTCTCGGTCGCTTTTGGCAATACCAGAAGCATCGAGCCTTTCTTTTACTTTTTGAAAGGCGTCTAAAAGGATATCGCCCCGAGGGAGAAGCGACTGCCCCACCGGGAGGATCGTAAAATCCGTGAGCGCTTCCAGCGAACGCTGAGAGTCGACTTCGAAGAACCGGATTTCTTGCACCCAGTCTCCAAAAAACTCGAGGCGAACGGGGTGGGCGTAAAGAGGGCTAAAGATATCGACGACATTGCCCCGGACCGCAAAGACACCCGGATCGGTCGCGGAAGGTTGGCGCTGGTAACCCGCTTCCACGAGGCCACTCAGAAGCACTTCCCTTTCGATTTCCTCTTCGAGCTTGAGCGTCCGAGTGGCGCGCACAAACTCGGCGGCCGGGAATACTTTCTGCAGAAGCGCCGCGACGGTGGTCACAAAAAGACGGCCGCTCGAATCGTTCAGCGCGTGGAACAAGCTGACATTGCGTTCGCAGAGTTTGGCGGGGCTTGGCAAAACCGAACGGTAAAAGTCGAAATCCATGGAGGGCAACAAGTGGACTTGCTTGGCTTTGGAGGCCCCTGCAAAAAAGTTGAAGGCGTCGATAAAAGACCGAGCGGCACCACTCGTTCCAAAAACAATCAGGTGCGGGTGTTCGTTTGCCGCAGTCAGACGGGAAAGGATCAGCGCTTTGAGGGTGTCGTTCAAGCCTGCAAACGAAGCGCCGGCCTCAGGAGCTACGCCCTTACCGCCAAGCCATTCAACTAGAGATTGCTCCACGCTCTAAACTGCTTCTTCTTTGGGTTCGCGCTCCATCAGCGCTTCTATCGACGCTTTGGGCGATTTTCCCTCGTAAAGAATGGAGTACACTTCACGCAATATCGGCATATCGATCCCGTGTTTTTTGGAAAGTTCAAAGGCCGAAACGGTGGTGTACACCCCTTCCGCGACCCCGCCGAGAGCTTTCACGACGTCCCCAAGCGCCTTGCCCTCGCCCAGCAAAATCCCGGCCCGCAGATTGCGGCTGAGCGGCCCCGTACAAGTGAGCACTAAATCTCCAACGCCTGCGAGCCCTAGGAAAGTAGCCGGGCTCGCTCCTAGCGCCTTCCCCATTCGGGCAATTTCCGCAAGGCCGCGAGTGATGACGGCACTCTGTGCGTTGTGCCCGAGCCGGCAGCCTTTGACGATGCCGGTAGCAATCGCGATCACGTTCTTCATGCTTCCGGCGAGCTCCACGCCGACAACGTCCACGGTGGTGTAGGCGCGGAAATAAGGCGCACGCATCGCCCCCTGGATGGATTCTGCTAGCTCTTTGTCCAAGCTCGCGATCGTCACCGCAGTGGGCTGCTTCTTCATGAGCTCTTCAGCGAAGCTGGGACCCGACAGGACTCCATAACGGCATTGAGGCGCTAGTTGCGAAAAGATCTGGCTCACTCGGAAGTGGCTACCCACTTCAAGCCCTTTGGAGGTATTGAGCAGGATCTTGCTGCCGAGGCTAAGGCTTCCAAAAACTTCCCGGATGTTTTGAGTAGGGATCGAGCACACAACCACGTCCGCTGCGCTCACTGCTTTCACTAGCTCCCGTTCCACCTTGAGCGTGGGGTGTAAATCTAAACCGGCCAGGTATTTCGGGTTGCGGCCCGAGCTTTCTATCGACTCAAGCACTTGGGCGTCGCGGCCCCAAAGGGCTGTCTGATTGCCACTTTGCGCAAACAAGTTCGCTAGCGCCGTGCCCCAACTTCCAGAACCCAAAACCGCAATATTTAACGACATGCATTACACCTACCAGCCCCGCGTTTTACCTTGGAATTTGGGCTTTTGCCAGGGTACCGTTAGCCGTCAACCGTGAACTCAAATCTCGCCAGCCTTTTCCGATTAATTCTTAGCCAAGGGATTGTTTTGCTTTGCCTCGGATGGGCGACGGCCTTCAAGGGCCAGCCGCTGATGGGCGCTCCTTGGGTTTTGGGGCTGACTTTGCTGCTCATCCTCCTCGTCGCGGAGGCAAGAAAGTGGAACTAGCTCTCTACCGCGCGGCAAGCCTTTTGGCTGCCTTTGGCCTCATCGGTTGGGGCTTCGGCCGGTTTAGGCCCCCCGTCACACAAAACGATTTCCCGCACTGGATTCCCCTCACCGCTTTGTTATTGGCGCTCGGCGCGCCTTCGGTCATCGCTGCTTGGGTTCTGATTTCACTCGTGCAGGCCCAAGAGAAAAAACTCCATTCCGGACGATGGTTGATTTCCTGGGGCTTATGCCTTGCGGCTCCAGTGACCTATTTCGGCTCGGCAGATTTCGACACGATCTTGCTCCTCCAGAACCTCCCCCTTTGGGGCGTTTTGCCCGCCTGGGGGGCTTTGATTCACCCGATCGCTTTCGTTCTTTCGCTTTTCTCTCTCGCCCAATGGGCGAATGAAGAACGGGTCGATCTGTTCCCTCGATCCACGCGAGGGCTGACGCTTTGTGTTTTGCTATCGGTGGAAACAGCCGTCTTTCTCGGAGGCGGGGGAATTCCCGGAGGGGAGTCCGCAAGCGCTCCGTTTTTGTGGTTCAGTTTTGCCCTTAAGTTGGGGGCTCTTGCCTTTGCCATAAGCCGGCTCCGAAGGCCCTGGCCGGCTTGGCAAATGGCAGCAGCTGCGAGTTTAAACCTTTTAGCCACCTGGATTTTCACTTTAAAAGGCTGGGTTTGGTGATGCTGGCACTGCTTGTTGTCGGAGCTTTAGCCGGGGCATTGATTCTTTTTGCGGCGCCGGTTTTCTCAAAAGCCTTGGACGGGTTCTTTTTCTTGGGTTTTTGTTTCGCTACCATTTTAGTCGCGATCGACAGCGCGCTTTTGGGATGGGCGCTACTAGGAAGTTGTGGCGCTGTCGGGGCTTTTTGCAAATCCCCACCGCAAGAGAGAGAGACGCTGCCCGATTGGATGGTCGTAGTGCCGGCGTGCAGCGCGCTTTGGATGTTAGGCCTAGTGCTTTTGGGGACTTTTCAAGAAGCTTTTTTAGCGAGAGACGAAATCCCTTTTTCGAGCGCAGGGCTGATGGATATTTTTGGCTCCGTTTTCGGAAGGTATTTTATTGCAACCGCGCTGTTTGCTCTGCTGGCGTGGAGTGTTGCCCTTGCCTTGGAAGAAACCGAATGAACCTGAATGTTTTGGCTGTGCTGTTACCTTACTTGTTGGTCACTCTTTTTTGCGCGGGTTGCCTCACTTTGCTGCTTAAAGCGAATTTGTCTCGAGCGATCCTTGGCATGTGCGTTTCGGGTTGGTGCGTTGGGGCTCTCATTGCCGCTAGTGCAACGCTCACCGGCCAACAAGAGGGGTTAGTGCTTTCTCTTTTTGTTTTTGGGCTAGTGACTGTGAGCTCGCTGGTCGGCTTGATTTTGGTGCATAAACTTTCAGGGAGCGATCAGTCGTGAGTCAGCTGGACGCCATTTATACTCTGGCAGTGGGCATTGGACTTTCTTTAGTGCAAATGACGAAAGCCAAAAAAAACTCGCCCTTCCTCGGCAGGGTTGAACTCATTGCGTGCGTTGGAGCCTTGGGAAGCCTGGGGGGGTTGGTTTTTTCGGATCGTTTCAGCGGAAGCGTTTCTTCCTGGCTACTGCTTGGCCTTGCTTCTGCTTTCATCGGAACGCCATCGGCACAGTGGTTTCCCGTTATGAAGGGCGGTTTAGTATTTAGTGCCATGGCGCTTTGGGTAAACACGAGCGCCCTCTCGGGAGGGCTTAACGTCCAATCTTGGTCAAGTTTGGCCGGTCTGGATAGGGCAGTCATGGAAAGCGTCCCTTCTCAGCTTTCAAGTGCGCTCGTTGCCCTTTGCGCGCTTTTCGCCGTAGGAGATTTATTGCTTAGGGCAATCCCGCAAAAAGTGAACACGCTAGAGGCAGTCGTTTATTACGTCGTTGTGCCTTTGGGACTTGCCGCGCTTTTTCAACTTGCTAGACCTCTCCAACAAGCAGGGTCTAGCGAAAGTATTTTGGCCTGCCTTTTCGGGCTCTGTTTCGTAGGTATGGGTACCTACCGTTTGGCGCAGGCACAGAGCCCTTGGGTTTTCGTTCGGCTGACCTCCAGCGTCTCTACTTTAACGTTTATTTCCATCGCCCCTTTGGTAACTACCGGCTGGCTTGTCCCCCTCGCCGGGTTTTTGGCGGCAGCAAACTTGGCGCTCCTGCGCAACGCCGAAGCCGATGACGCCATCGTTTCGAACACGGCGAGCGCTATTGGGCTGACGCTTGGACCGATTTTGGCGGTATCTTTTTCGCCGAACGCTTTGGTTTCGCTTAGGGCGTTCCCCGGGGCTTTCCCCTTCCTCTGCGCTGCCCTAGCTTTTTTTTCATATATAGTGCTGCGGTTTACACTTTCGCTTTCGAGTGGGGGGGCGAACATCCCCAAGGTTGAGTGGGGCTTCGCTATGGCGAGCCTTTTGTTTTGGGGGTTTCAACCTGGGTCTTTGGGGTCGGCGCTAGGTCCATCCCATCAATCGCTTTGGCTCTTTGGTTCTTGGATCTTTGCCGTTGTGCTAGCGGGCTTCGTTAGCCGAAACCCACGGTATCAAGTAAACATGGACTTGAGCGTGCCTCGGCTTCCTGAGCGACTTCCCCGAACCCACGACTTCAAATGGCTCGAATCATTGTGGCGTATTCCTTTCCAATTGGCCGGATCGCTGGGGGCTTTTTTCTCGCTTTGGAACGTAGGCTCCATTCAATACGGGCTGGTCGTCTTTTTCTGCGGGGTTGTTTTACTTTTCTGGGCCGCCCTTAAAACACAGGTGTTGTGGTAAATGGCGCTCATCTTAAACGACTGGCACATGCTTTTACCTATCACGGGCCTACTGGGTGCTCTGTTTCTTTCGCCGGCCCTTGCGCGCTGGGTGATCCTTACTGGGATTTTAGTTTATCTCGCGTTAAACTTTCCTGACGGAACAACGACCACCGGAGAGGAGAAAACCTTTGCCCTGCTTGCTGGGGCGGTTGCGTTCCTTGCCGTTCTGAAGAGCAAACATTTCCCCTCAAAAATACAGTCTTTCTGCTTGGCGAGCTGCCAACTCTGCTTGGCCCTTCTCTTCACTGCAACTGACCTTCAAGCATTCGCAGTCAGCATTGCCGCTTACTCTTTTCTGCTTTTTATTTTAGTAGGGGTCAACGTAAGCGAAAAGCTGTCCGAGGTTTCGGCTTTGGCCCTGCTCGGCAGTTTTCTCCTTGTCCTGTCTTCTGCCCTACCAGCTGGGTCGGCACCCGCAATGGCTTTAGTTCTAATCGCGGCTGCTTTTTTGGGCCCTGTTGCCCCTGCTTCGCCGGGCCTCCGAGCGCTCCTCCAAGGGCGAAACCTGCCCGCAAAAATACTCGCTCTGGGACTGGGGCCTCTTCTGTCGCAGTGGGTGGTGAAGAAGAGCCCTATCGATCCTGCTTTCTGCAACGGCTGGCCGATCTTTGCCGTGGGTTTCTGCCATCTGTTTGGGGCCTGGCTTGCATGGCAGTCCCGCCGGTGGAGCGACTGGTTGGCTGCTGCCATCTCGATCTCTGTTAGTTTTTCACTTTTAGGGGTGCTTAGCGGTTCGCCATCGGGCGTGGGGTATGTGGGCGGCGCGGCCCTGAGTGCCTCGATTTTTGCGTTGGTGATCGATTGGATTGAGCGCCACAGCCCGGGCGATGGGGGCACTTTCCGGAAGTTGCCGTTCGCTTCGGTTTTGGCCCTGTTCAGTTTTGGTGGGGTTTTAGGGTTTCCCAAAGCCCCCGCTGCAGCCTCCCACCCTTGGATTTTGGTTTTGGTTGCGACGGCCTGGAGTTGCCTCGCTGTGAGCGGCCTTAAACTCCTGCTGCCACTTTTCTTGAGTGAACCTTCGGAGCTAACTGCCGCCAAAGACATCGGTGCACTTGCTTTTGCCCTCGGCTTAGCTCTTTGCGTAGCAGCAATGACGGTGCGGAATCTATGAACGAGTTTTTATTTTTGCGTGACTCCGTTTGGGTCCCTCTTTGGGGTGCTCTCATCGCTGCAGCGTTGGTACTTACCTTTTTTTCGCTTTCTCATAGAAAAGATCGAAAACGCACTTATCTCCTGCTGTTTCTTTCGGCCCTTGGCGCAATGGCGATAGTGAGTACGAGCGATCTTTTGATTGTTTTGAGTAGTTGGATGTTGGTTTCCATCCCTCTGACTTTTCTTTCTTTGCCAAGAAAGACTTCCCTCACTTTGCGGCGCAGTGTGCTTAGCATGTACTTTGGAGATTTTTTATCGCTCCTTTTGCTCGCTCTCGGAATCGCCTTTTTGTTTGCCGAATTCCACACTTTATCGTTGCCCGCGATCAAAGAGCTGGTAGCAGCCGAAAACCTACACTCTGAGCTGCTTTATTTTTCGGGGATGGCTCTCTGCCTGGCAGCTCTTTTTTCCCGACTTGTCGTTATCCCCTTCCACCTCAGTTTTTTTGACCGATTGGGGAGCAGCCCTTGGGAAGTTTCTGCTTTTGCGTGGAGCGTGATCAGCCTGCCCGCCATGGTCTTCGGTTGGAATTTTTTCGATGCGGTTGTTCAACCGACCTTTGGGCAATGGCGAGATTTCTTCTTGGTATTGGCTTTGGTATCCAGCTGGGTCGGTAGCGTGGGGCTGGTGTCGAATCGGAACCCGCGTTCCTTTTTGGCGTTTGCTACTTTGATGCACGGTGGCTGGATCTTGTGGCTTTGGTGCCAGCAGCCGGACGAGGGCTCCGTTTTTCTTTTTACCGCTTCGAACCTCGTCGCCATTTTTCTCTTCTGCTTTTGTTCGGAACGGATCGAACGGGCTTATGGAGAAAGAAAAGACACTGCCTACGTGGGCCTTTTCTTTCGCCACCCCTCCCTGGGACTTGCCTACTTTTGTGCTCTTGCCGGACTCACCGGGCTGCCATTAACCGGGGCTTTTTGGGGCCGTCTCGAAATCCTCTCCTTGGCACGGCCCGAATCTCTTGCATTAGGGCTGTCTTGGATCCCCGCCGTTTTTGCTTCAGCGAGCACAATCCTCATAGCGTTGAAACCCGCGGAAGCGGAGCCTTTAGCCATTCCCTGGTTTTGGTGGGTCTTGTTTGCTGCCAGTTGGGGGATTTGGCCGGCGTTGTTTGTTATTTAGCCTGCCAAATTGCTTTTCTAGATTTTGCCCTTACCCTCTTCAAAATGGCCCAGTCGAAAACTTGGAGCTTCGTAGCCCGGGGCCCGTGCCTCTAATGGAATAGTGGTGGAGTTCCCATCCCGTACCGAGGTGTATGCCGGAGACATAATTTCGACGCCAGCCTCATTGAATGCGTCCTGAATATTCTGGTGGATCCGCGAATAAATGGCAGCCATCCGATTGGATTCGCGAGTGTAGGCATTAATTTGGTAGCGAACATAAAAGTCATCCAAACTAGTTTGGTAAACAAACGGGACAGGCTCTTTCAACACTCCCTCGGCTTGCATCGCTGCGTTGATCAAAAGCTCATGGACTTTTCTCCAAGGGGCGTCGTACCCAATCGTGACTTCGGTGTGCAAAATTAAACCATCAGTGAGAGCCGAGGTGCTGAAGTTAACCAGATGGCTATTGAGCACGATGGCGTTGGGTATCGTGATTTCGACGTTCTTTACCGTTTTAATACGGGTAACGAGAAGCGACTTCTCGATAACATCGACCATTGTATCCGCTATTTTCACACGGTCACCCAAACGATAGGATCGCATATAAGTAAGGACTAAACCGGAAATTACATTGGCCATCGCCGAGCTTGAACCAAAAGAAACGAGGATACCAATAAAAACCGATACTCCTTGAAAAGCTGGGGAGTTAGAACCGGGAATATACGGAAAGATGATCACCAAAGTGAAAGCAAGAACCAAAATTCGGATAAGTTGGAAAGTGGGCTTTGCCCAGTCAGAGTAAAAGCCGCCGAAATTCAGTCGCCCGGCCTCTATCTCTGAGAAAAACGCGCGCAAAATTTTCAGGACATACCAAGTGAAAGTGACGTTAACGGCTATAAAAAAAAGGTTTGGGATGAACGCGACCATGGCGGCGAGAGTTTCGCGCACTGGATTGGTGACGTAGCTCAAAAGCAACGTGCTGTACTGAGCGGTCCACGGGAAAAGCCCCAAGACGATAGGCAGATAAAAGTAAATGGCGACGAGCATTAAAGCGACACGTGCCGCTCCGATGAGCCACAAACTCACTTTCATGATCCGTGCAGCAGGAAGAACCTCAAAGGACTTGATTTGTACCGAGCGGATTAAAGTGCCTTCCCATAGCCGGATTCTCCTCACCAAGAACCGGCCCAGACGGCTCGTTCCCCAGAGGACCAGGAAAAGACCAAAACTGTAGAGTGCTGCGTAAAGAGAACGGATCAGAAGTTGGCGGGGACTCTTGGCCAAACGATCTGCTGCAATGATTTCTTTAACTCTAGACGCGATCCTTTCTGCGATTACTTTCTCGGTCTTGCCTTCCGCAGCCGCATCTTTCGGAGTGACTACGAGCAGCAACTCCTCGCTCTGCAGGACCCCCCAACCAACCCCTGGCTCTTGATGCGGGTGAAGGCTTTCCACATCGAAAATCGGGTCGGAAAGGAGCCGCTCGAGCCGAGCCGTGATTAACCGGACTCGCTCGACGGGAGGGATCGAACCGACCATGTCGCGAAAAGTAAACAGGGGCTCTCCGTTGAGAGAGAGCGTAGCCGGCGCAACTTTTTCAGCCCCGACCAATGCGATGCAAACCAAGAACGCAGCGGCGGCTAAACGAGCCATGCTGGCCTCGTTACCGAGCGCTCTCGGCGCCTATTCCTACCTGCCATAATTATAGCCGCTGCCGTTGCCCGGAAATGACTGCTGGTAACCGTTATAGCGGCCCTGCTGCTGCCCATAACCATTGTAAGCGCCCTGTGGCTGGCCATACCCATTGAACCCGAGGCCCTGTCGCTGGCCGAATCCGTTATTACCGAAACCTTGCTGCGGTCCGTATACGTTGCCTAACCCGTTCTGGTCATAGTACGAATTTCCGGCTGCCTGCTGGTAATTCCCGCCTTCGTAGCCCCCATTCTGGTACCCGGCACCTGGGTTGTTGGAACCTTGGTTTTGCCCGATGAAACGATCGTTTGCACCGGCTTGCCTTTGCTGTCCTTGGGTGGCCTGTTGCGGCTCAATCAACTCAACTCGCTCAGCGATAGAGCATGCCGACACCATCATTTGAAATCGATAAGCGTCCCGCAAATCTCTAATGGCGTAAACAATCGATCCCTGGAAGGGCAAAGTATATTGTTCGCGGCTGCGGTCACTAGCGCGGGTCGCTGAAACCTTCTTCCCGTCGGCATCGTAAACGGAGCTAAACTGGACCGATAAATTGTTTACCTGCTGTTTAAATGCCTGGAAGCTTTCTTGGATTTTCCCGCTTTCCGCAAGGGAGCTGTCGTAATAGAGACGGGCATAAACCCCGCGTGTGGAAGTTTGCAGTAAGCGATTGTAGTCAGTATCCAACTGGCCATTTACCGGGCGAGGCAACGTAGTAGACGACAGGCGGGTATCCAAATCGTATTGCGCCTGCCCCAATTGTTCCCGGTTGCTGATATAAAGTACCACTCGGGTGAGGCGCCCTCCTTCTATGGGGTTAGCTTCCAAAATCGTAATGCCGCGTTCCTCTAATTTTTTTCGATACTCAGCGAGTTTCGGAGTGCCCGCTACGTCCATTTCAGCCAAGAATAAACCGGGCGTTCCCGCCGGATCTTTCGTAACCGGGCGTTGCGACGGCTGTTGGCCCGAGGTTGCGGGACGGACAGGGTCTTGTGCAAACACGGCAAGTGGCAAAATGAAATGAAACAACAGAACCGACGCGAAAGTGCGACCCATGTGAATAACCCCCAGATTAATCGATGAGCGCTGCATTCTACGGATTCTAAGAGGGAAAACAAGGCGCAAACTTTGTCACTTTAGACACTGACAAAATGCGCCGCACAGAAAGCTGCCAGACTGAGAATCCAAGATGAAATTTCACGTGGGGTCGATTGAAGGGCTCTGATTTTAAAAAGCAGCGGCTTCCCAAAAGTTCACTTTTGTGCAGAACTGACTTTTCCATCGAAGCTTAGGCGGTAAAACTCCCGCAGTCGCTTAAAGCACTGCTCTCTTGCTTCAGCCTTTCCGATCAGGCTCGCGTTCTTCATGAGAAAGGCTTTAGCTAAAGCATTGGCTTGCTCGTAGCGATTGCGCTCCTCGTCGCTCAGGTTTGGCTCCCAACGGAATTTTTCAAAGAATTTTTCAAAGAGGTCTTCTAAAGGCTGAGGGGAAGCGTAAAAAACCAGAAGAAACTTGTCGATTTCTCCCTGGAGTTCGAGCTCCAAATGGCTTACCGACCGGCCTTGCGGCGCATGGTGCACAATATAATTGAAATGGCTCACTTCTTCGGCTGCGACACCGAACGCGGAAGTCTGCGCGGGGCTCCAACGGTTTTCCCAAGCAGGAAAACTCTGAAGCTCGTTTTGGATTTCGGAATTCAGGTAAATCCCCAGACCGAGTGAATCGTCCTCTCGTGTGGGCTCTGCAATATACAGCGCCCCGCTGCCCGCCTTATGGGCAAGTGGTTTTGCCACTAAAAAATGTTCGGCCTGGAGGGGGGATTTCAACTGATAGAGCTCTTTGAGCGCTCTATCAATGAGGGTTACCGCTTTCACGATAGTGCCTTTAGTGACGGGTTTTGGGATCGAGAAAAACGGGAGCGTCTATTCCCTGTTCGGCGAGCAACTCTTTAAGCCGCTCGCTTTTTGAATAAGTCCATTTTTCATAGAGGCGCAAAAGGTCTTTGTTGGACTGGAGCCCGCTGCGTTCGCTCATTTCCCCTAAAACATTGGAGAACGTCCGGAACTTCACGGACAGCTCTTGAAAAGTGGCGTTCCCTTTTTCTTCTTTGGACAGCTGCCAGTAGGCTGCTCCGCCCATGCCGAAGTAGTAATCGATGTCGACTATTTTTCGATTGAGGCTATCCGGGAAAAACCCAGTTACCATGAGGCAGACATCCCCCAGCCGGCGCAAAGCGTTCCTTTTCACTTCGGGGCTACCCTGCATAAACTCGCCGTACAGGCCGACAAGGAAATGATCCACGCATTTACCGTCCGCCGAACTGGCAAAGAACGCACTGGTTTCAATGGAACGAGTAAGGAGGGCCACCAAGTAGTCAAAAGACTCCTGGCCTGCTTCCACGTGCCTTTTGGTCATGACCGACCGAAGCTCGGAAGCAAAGAAATCGCTGGCGACGACAACGGGTGCCGGATTTTGGGCCTTTTTTGCAGAAGCTTTCATGGGATAGCTCCATTTTATCAGTTTCCGAGGGACCTTTCATCCCCATCGGCTTTTTCTATGACTCGCTCCAGCACAAAATTCGTGCCAGTCCTTACCACATCAATTTCAACGGCTTATCGCTTGGCAAATCTACCAGTCCAAAGCAGGATGCGCTCGATGAGGACGGTCTTGTTTTTTGCCATCGTTACTTACGCCGCTTGGGCGGACCGGCTTATCAGCACGAGCCCTCAAGCAACCGAAGTACTTTTTCAGCTAGGCCTGGGCTCCGAAGTGGTTGGAACCGTCGATGGCAGCCAATTCCCTCCGGAGGCTTCTCAGATCAGCACGATTGGCGGCCTTTTTGCTCCCAGCATTGAGAAAGTGGTCGCCCTCGCTCCAACGCTTGTCGTGCTAGATTCGCTCAACTTATCGCCGCATTTCCAGGGAGCCCTTCGCACTTTGGGGACTCCTGTTTTCGTCCTTCGAACGCAATCTCCGGAAACCCTTCTGGAGGACAGCGGTCGACTGCTCAGTGAGCTATCGAGAGACGAGCCACCTCTTTTAACCCGATGGAGAAATTGTTTATCTGGATCTAAAGCGCTTTTTAAACCTCAACTGAAATCCATTACTTTTGTTTGGTGGGAACCCGCCATTGTTCTCGGCAAGGATTCTTTTTTGTCCCGCCTTCAAGAAAAAGCCGGTTTTCAAAACCTCGTTTCGGCCGTCCCGCTTTCCATGTACCCATCGGTGAGTGAAGAATGGCTGCTGCGGAATACGCCAGACACCGTATTTTTTCTTGAACACACTGCGGGCAACCGAGAGCAAATTGCCGCTAAAGTGAAACACTGGTGGCCGACGGCACAAATAACCTTAGTCGCGTTACCGTCCGACTATTTCGCGAGGGCGTCGTTTACTTCGCTGGAAGCGGTCGCACAACGCTACCCTTGGAAGGGCTGCCATGCGCGTTAGTTTATTCTTTGGCTGCTTACTCGCTTTTCTTTTTGCGCTATGGAGCGGGGTGCCCGTGCATTGGGACAGAGCACTGGACACTTCATCGGCAGACTACCGAATCCTTTTTGAACTCCGCCTGCCTCGGCTGCTTTTTGTTTTTTGGGCTGGCGCGACTTTGGCCTGTGTGGGCGCTATCTACCAGATTCTTTTCCTCAACCCGCTTGCGGAGCCTTACCTGCTGGGAATTTCTACGGGGGCTACTTTGGCAATGGCGGTAGGGGAAATCGCGCTGGGAATTTTGGCCCCCTCGGCAGGATCTCAAGCCCTTGGGCTTTGTGGCGCTCTGCTGGTGACTGGCGCTCTGCTGCTTCTCACTTTTTCAAACCATGGAAAAGAAACCGAGCGCATTGCGCTTTTTGGGTTGGGAGTCAATTTCGTGCTTTCTTCGGCACTCTTTTTACTCCTTTCTTTTCACAACCAGCAAGTAGGGGGCGGATCCATGCGGTGGCTCTTTGGGCAGATCCCTTGGGTCAGCGCGCCGCAATCGGTCTTGTTCGCACTTGGGGCAAGCGGGGGGCTTTTGATTGCGCTTGCCGCAGCCCGATCACTCGACGCGCTACAATTCGGGGATGGAGTAGCCCAAACTCTCGGTTTCTCCGCCCGGAATACTCGTCTTTTTTACCTCTCGCTCACTTCTCTGCTTCTCGCCTGGCTGGTTTCCTACACTGGCTCCATCGGCTTTCTGGGGCTAGTCGTCCCCCATTTTGTTCGAAGAGTCTTTCAGCCCAGCAGCACGCGACGGCTTTTATTTCTTTCAGCGCCCTTAGGTGGTGCGTTCCTTTTGTTTGCAGACGGTTGCTCCCGAGGGCTTTTACCCCCGCTTGAGTTTCCAATTGGGATCATCACGACGCTGATTGGTGGCCCGCTGTTTCTCGTGCTTTTGTGGAGGAAGCCGTGAGCGTTTGGCTTCGGGTAAACCAAGCGGTTTTAGGGTATTCCAAAAAGCCTGTTACGCCGGAGCCATTGACCTTTGAACTGCTCGAACCCGGGATCACCGTCCTCCTGGGGCGTAACGGCGCCGGAAAGACGACACTCCTGCGGTCGATTCTCGACCCGTCGATGATCCAAAAGGGTTCGGTCGAAATAGCGCCCGAATTTAGGACCCTCGCCTACGTGCCTCAAGAACCTGTGTTCCCGGCCCATTTAACGCTCAGAGACTGCTTGGGCCTCGCCTTTTTACCGGCGCTGGGCTGGTTTCAGAAACTTTCGCCCGAGCAGAGCGAAGAGGTTGATGCGTTACTCGCCCAGTTCACGATGGAAGGGCTTCAAAAAAAAGCGTTGGGATCCTTAAGTCCCGGCGAAAGGCAGCGGGCTTTTTTGGCGCGTGCACTGCTCCAAAAACCGAAAGTACTGCTCTTGGATGAACCCACCAACCACTTGGACCCCGAAGCGCGTTTCTTTTTTTGGAATGCTCTCCAAGGCGCCGTTTCTTTAAAGGACACTCGTGTGCTCGTCTGCACGCACGATTTGGAGTTTGCGCAGAGAAAAGCTAACTGGATTTGTGCGTTTAAAGAAGGCCGCCTCGTGCACCACGCAAAATCCAAGAGCTTTTGGAACGTGGAGACCATCGCAAATGTCTTTGGCGAAGGGCCCGCCCGAGACTGGATAAAACGATAGACTGCCGATTGAACAATGCATATGGATCATATATACTGGTATGCATGCGAACGACCATTATTTTGAAGGATGATCTCATAAAAGAAGCTAGCCAAGCGACGGGAATCACCGAGAAGACGGCCTTGATCCATAAGGGTCTCGAGCTTCTAATTGCACAGGCGGCAACGGATAGGCTGATTAGACTCGGAGGATCAATGCCTATGGCCAAAGCACCTACGCGTAGACGCCCCAAGAAATGACCCCTTCTTTAGTGGATACATCGGTTTGGATCCGGCATTTGCGCCACTCCGATCCGAATTTAGTAAATCTGTTGCGCAACCGGCAAGCGCTCACCCATTCGTGCGTCATCGGCGAGTTAGCCTGCGGAAGCCTTCATCGAAGAGAAGTGTTTATCAAAGATTTAAAGCAACTTCCGAAAGCGCGGGAGCTTGAGTCGGAGCAGATTCTGGCGTTTATTGAAACAAGGGCCGTCTTTGCCAAAGGGCTGGGCTGGATAGATATGCAGCTGCTAACGAGCGCATTGGTGTCTGGAGTGTCTCTATATACCTACGACAAACGCCTAAGCGACTTATTCGTGAGACTTTCAAAACAATCAGCGCCGACTAATCGTTAGGTCCGTGGCGTTGTTTTCAGGCTGAAGTTCCGGTCCGCCTTTGAGCACACTCGACTTCTGCATCGAAGTCGAACTGAGCTCCCGACGCATTTCGGAAGTTAAGCCATTTACGATGGTGGGAGCGTTTTCCGCTTTGGGTTTTTAGTCTTTGCGCCATCTCGGTTTTGCGCTCGAACTTCCTGTTGAATCACTCCAAATTCTTTGGCGATTTCGGATTCGGTTGGAAGCTCTGTTGAACTGAAGCGCTGGAGCACTTGGCTATAGAATTGGCCAAACGTTTGGGTACTAATCAAATCAAAGGGTTCGTTTTGCATTTCCTCGGTGAGAAGATTGAAACGCCGCTGGTGGTAGTCGCCTGCCAGGACTTTCTCTAGCTCTAATTTTTCCTCGCGAGTCATTTTCGTATTCCGGTGTTGCTCGTACGCAACATCGCTCTTGAAATCCTTCGGCCGAAAGGTAATCGGGTGCCACTCGAAAAATGTCTGGCCAATCCGAAAATCGATACTTGAAGAAGTGCCAACGTTCACTTGGTGGGTCACACCATTTTCCAGCACAAAACCGTCAATGTAACGCTCAAGCAAGGTCGCAATCGAAGCCTCTTGAACAGAGTCGTAATCCTGGCCGTTGAAATGCGTATCCCGGTTTCTGGCTCGCCCTTGCCTCACTGCATGGATCGTTCGGTAGCTAGAATCCTCGGGACTTAAGTCCTGTAGCCAATTAAATACCTACTTCCTCCCCAAAAGTTCACTTCTCTCCCAATCGTCGATCGTGGACAGCTCTGTAATCGTGCCTAGCCGATGCGCTTGAATCTCCGCTCGAACCTTTTCGACAAACACCGCCCGTCGGTTTCGATTAGGCTCTCTCAGCGTTTCGCTTAAGCGCTCCCAACCCGAGTCCCGACTAGATCGGTTACGAAGCGCCTGGCTCGATTCTGGAAGTTCTTTTAGCCAATTGAAAATGGCGTGTGTGCCTACACTAAATTTTTCGGAAAGTTCACTCATCGTCAGAACTCGCGGGATAGCGCCTTTTTCTAATTTTTCTAATTCTTCTTTCGCGAAGGCTATGAAAGCTTCCTTTCTGTCATCGAATGGAGCCGACCGAGCGTCTCGCATGCGAACAGATCGTTCGTTTTTCAAAATTGATTTTCGCATTTGGTTGATTTCTGGGTCTAATGCTCTTTGCCATTTTTGAAGCGTGACTGTATCGACCTCAAACAGAGAGCTCAGCTCTAAGTAGGAAGGGAAGTAAGCTTCGCCTGGCCTATACTTTTTCACTAGGTTGGTGACGTGCGAAATAAATTCTTGTTTTTTTACAAGTAACGCCTTCTGCGACGTTTCGGAGATTCGCTGTTTGTGCTGTTTTTTTAGGATCTGCTGCCGATAGGCGGTTTCCTCCGGGGTGAGACTGGCAAGTAGTAACTTGACTGCTTTAGAGCCTCCAAATCTCGTTTTTAATTCGCGATTTGTAGAGATAGAAAGTGCGTTCCCCGCGCGGTGGGCAGTTATCTCCGCTTGCAGCGCCACAAGGGAGGCGCCATTGAGCGCAGCGCGCTTGACTTGATTCGTTCTCTGGCGAGGCAGGCTTTTAATTAACCCGAGTTCTTCTGGTGTCAGATCTTTTAAATAATAAGAGATAACTCTCGGGCTACAGCCGAACTCCGCGGCCAATTGCGCGTCGTTGGGGAAGAGAAAGGTTTCATCGGTAAGCCGATGGGCGAGGTATTTTCTCACTCCAGCGATCACTTGATCCCGCTTCGCTGAACCGCGCGGTCGGCCCTGTTTGACCGGCGACGAGCGAAGGAGCAATTCCATCGGAGGGCCACATGCCGGCGCTTTGTTTGTGTCACTAGCCAAAACAGGCCGCATGGAAATAAGTGCCAGGATCAAGCCCAGAAGGAATAGAAAGTACGGTGATTTTGGTCGCATGCGCTCGATCCACCCACATCAAATGCAGTTTCTGTTCCTAGCTCGAGCGAAGCTGACCTAGTTGCTCAAAGGGGGATTGGCTGGTCAGGATGACAAGTTTTGTCACCTTAGCGTTAGTGGCGAGAGGTCGAATTTGGGAATGGTAGCGCAAAGAAAGCCGAGGGTTGACCAAAGCTCTAAAACAGCTTGCAAAGACGCCGGAGCCCGAATCGGATCAGGTTGTAGCGTTTCCTGAGCGACTTCTTCCTGAGACCTTCAAAACAATCAGCGCCGAGTAATCGCTAATTCTGTGGCGTTGTTTTCAAGCTGAAGTTCCGGTCCGCCTTTGAGCACACTCGACTTTTGCATCGAAGTCGAACTGAGCTCACGACGCATTTCGGAAGTTAAGCTATTTAAGCGGATGGCATTGAACTGGCCTTTTTTGATTTTGTGCTTTTTCACGAAGTCACTATTGTCGACGACGTTCCCTGTGCGTAACGCCACTTCTTTCATCCCTACTGCGGCAAGCTCCAAATTGTTGTTATAGGACTGGAGCTGCTGGGCATTGGTCATTTGCTTTCGGCCGCGGATTTTCTGGCCGCCTTCTTCCCACTGGGCAAGCAAAGCGCTTTGGTCTTCTTCAGAAACCACCATGCTCCGTGGGCGGGCAAGCGAGTTCACGTCGATCCCTACGTTGTCGATAGCGGCTATATTGAGCCGGGTACGCCACTTATCGTAGCGTTCCGCGTCCGGATCCCCTTCCACAACCTGATCCCCTTGCACTTCTGGGTTGACTGCATCGACGGACGAAGCTCGGAGCGCTACGCACGCTTGGTACCTTTGCTGGAGCGAACGGATATTGGTTTCCGGATCCAGCTTGGCTTGGTTCGTTAAGCGCTCTTCCACTCTCGTTTGTTCCTGTTCGCGCTGCATGGCTTGGACGTAGGATTCACAATCGACTTTTTCCTCGTTTAGCAAAACTTCTGACCCTTTATCGGCCACCCGCATTTCAGCAAGGTTCGCGACCAGGCGGTTTCGGAACATTTTGGTCCAGCGGCTAGCCATCATGCGCAAGCCTTCCATGTTGGGCATCGTGTTGCTCGGTTTGCCGCCTTTGGGGTTGCTTTCATCAAAGCTCAAGGCAATTTGGCGAACGGCTGTTTGCTCGCCCACTTCTTCCAGTTTCTGTCTCACGCTGTCGGTGATCCGCCAGTCCGTGATCCCGCTTTTATCAAATTTTCCATCGGCATCCGTATTGGAGCCCCCGCCTTGCCGTTCCACATCCCAAATCCGGTAGCGCCCCCCTTGGTCCACCGACTGGTTGTCTCGCCAGCTACCGGCGACAGCGCCTTCCAGAGGCGAAAAGTCGCCGCCAAAACCGTGCTCCGAGATGAAAGGATCTAACCACGATTCGCAAATATCGGAGTTTCCACCGAGCCACGCTCGGCAAGTGCTTTCGACGTTATAGTGGATGGTGGTATTCGAAACGAAAGAGTTCCCCGTATTGGCGTCGTAGCTCTTTCCCCCCGCGGCGCTTTCTTCGTACTTGGCTTCTTTCATGTCGAGCGATTGGCTGAGGCGCAAGAGACGACCCGCAAGATCTTCCCGGGCTTTGCTTTCTTGATCCTCGGGGCGCTCTCCCCAAGCGAGCGCGCTCGCGAAAAGCAAAACAAAAATGGGTTTTTGAAACCGTCTGGGCAATCTTCCCCCTACCCCACTAGTTAGCAAGGAGGGTACCAAGCTAAGTCATTGAAACCTTTGGAGTCAGTGAATGGTATTTTGTTTGGCTTCCATCAACCCGTTACGGTTTGTGGGATTCTCAAAGGGTTCTGGCAGCTTAGAATGACTAACGTGTGGACAGACTGTACACGCTCCGCTCAATGGATCTCAAAGAAGGGTAAAAACATTGAAAATCAGGAAGTTACCTACCCCGTAGACCTTCGACTAAACCCACGCTTTGTATTGGCCGGAACCTTCTAGAGGGGGTTGTTACCAATTCCGTCGCTCCTTCTCCTAAAAGTGGGAGGTTGTCCTCGCATCCATGCGACTGAGTCCTGCCACCGGCTTTGAGCTCCCACTCGTTTCCTCAGAAACACGCCAACGGGCTTTGCTTTTTACTCGTGGGGAGGCGCTCGTACCGCCGATACGTTATCGATTCCTATATGCCGCTCGCCGGCGGTAACGGCTTCAGAGGAAACGAGTGGGAGCTCAAAGCCTCTACCGAAAAATTCACAAACTTTTTACGGCGCAAAAAAAGCAGCAGCGGCGAGTCCTTGGCCTAAAGCAAGAACCTCAAAAACTCCGCAAAGGGATCGGCTAGTGTTGGGCCCGGCATATTGCGAATGGAGCGGTCGAGGCTTTGGGGTGGTTGGTGAGGGGCTTCTTAAAAACCGTTACCGCTGGCTGAGGGCAGCTAGAAACCACCCACTTATTCGGCGGTACAAGCGCCCCCCAACCAGTCGAAGGCAAAACCCGCGTGCGTGTTTTCTAAAATGACCCCCACCAACCACTCCAAAGCCGGTGCATGGTTAGCGGACTCCTAATCTGCAACCCCGACCACCAGTGTTAACGGGAGAGACCCCTAGATAGCCCGCTGTATACCCTTCCGGGCAGGCCGCTATGCAGCTGCGATCGTACTGTGTGGACTACCTGAGAGAGAGTGAAGGCCATTGATTTTTGCGGGTTCCTCTGGGGAGCTAAATTCTCATTTGTTTAAGGCTCTTACGGGGCTATAGATGGAATCTCCGGAAGGTTACTGCTATCATTTGAGGGCGGCCACACTTTTCCTATTTGAGCAAAACCAATGCGTATTTTAGGTGCCCTCGCTTTAGTGCTTATCAGCGGTTGCGGAGTGGGGCTTTGTGTGGGCAATGAAGTTTGTGCGCCGAACGTGCCTTCTTATCTTTCGGTGGCCCAGAGAAACTCAGCGAATATTCTTGTTTGGCCTTCTGTAGCGCGTGCCACTTCCTACAATATTTACTGGAGCACGAGTCCCGGTGTATCGAAGACCAGCGACAAGCTCACCAAAGTCACTTCTCCTTACACCCATTCAGGGCTGACCAACGGCATTGCGTACTACTACAAAGTGACTTCGGTCATTCTAGGGCAAGAAAGCGCAGTCTCGCAGCAAGGGAGCAATGCACCGACTGCTCTTGAGTTTCTCTCATTTCCTCAAAGCAGCGTCGACTATGTGGAGTTTCCTGACACGTCTGTAAACGCGGTTTTTGCAAGTGATACCGCGCTTTACTTTGCCACCAACAATGGCCTTGCCATTAGCCGGGACGTTGGCGCTACTTTCGCCCCTCGAACCACCAGCAATGGGTTGGGAGCTAACCGCGTCTGGGGCGTCTACGCTAACGGCTCCCAGGTTTACGCTGCGACCGAGGGCGGGCTTTCGATTTCGACGGACGGGGGAGCAAGCTTCAGCAACCGAACCACCGCCAACGGGTTGGGGAATAATTGGGTCAATGATGTCTACGCTAGCGGCTCCCAGATTTTTGCTGCTACCAATGGTGGCGGGCTTTCTATTTCGACCGACGGCGGAGTAAGCTTCGTTAGCCGAACCTTCTTGGACGGGTTGGGAAGTGGTAGCGTTTACAAAGTTTACGCCACCAACTCCCAGGTTTTTGCTGCGACTGCGGGCGGACTTTCTATTTCCAGCGATGGCGGAGCGAGCTTCGTCAACCGAACCACCGCGAATGGGTTGGGGAATAACTTCGTTCTGGGCGTCTACGTTACTGCCTCCCAGGTATTTGCTGGGACGCTTGGTGGGCTTTCTATTTCGACCGATGGGGGAGCAAACTTCAGCAACCGAACCACCGCAAACGGGTTGGGAAACAATTCCGTCCGCCGAGTCTACGCTACTGGCTCCCAGATTTTTGCTGCGACGTCTGGCGGGCTTTCTATTTCCAGCGATGCCGGAGCGAGCTTCGTCAATCGAACCACCGCGAATGGGTTGGGGAGTACTTTCACCACGGCCGTTTACGTCACAGGCTCCCAGGTATTTGCTGGCACCAGTGGCGGCGGGCTTTCTATTTCGAACGACGAAGGAGCAACCTTTAGCAGCCGAATATCCACCAAAGGTTTGGGAAGCTCTACAGTCCAGGATGTTTACGCCACCAGTTCCCAGATTTTTGCTGCAACCACGGGTGGGCTTTCTATTTCGACTGACGGGGGAGCAAGCTTCGCTAACCGAACGACCGCAAACGGGCTGGGAGATAACAATTTACTCGGGGTCTACGCTACCGCCTCGCAGGTTTTTGCTGCGACGAATGCAGGCGGGCTTTCAATTTCCACCGACGGCGGAGCAAGCTTCACTACCCGAACCACCGCCAACGGGCTGGGAAACAATCAGGTTTGGCGCGTCTACGCTACTGGCTCCCAGATTTTTGCTGCAACCACGGGTGGGCTTTCTATTTCGGCAGACAGCGGAGCAAGCTTCGTTAATCGAACCACCGCCAACGGCCTGGGAGTCGATGACATCCGCTGCGTGTACGCTTCCGGCTCCCAGGTTTTGGCGGGCACCAGTGGTGGCGGGTTAGCTATTTCGAA
This sequence comes from Pseudomonadota bacterium, assembly GCA_031425635.1. Lineage (GTDB taxonomy): Bacteria > Bdellovibrionota > FAC87 > UBA2466 > UBA2466 > JAIEOG01. Next base: position 36,526 of record JANPJT010000221.1, on the reverse strand, counting down.
CGACGGGGGTGCAAACTTCGTCTTCCGAACCACGGCCAGCGGGTTGGGAGCTAATTTTGTTTACGGAGTTTACACGAACGGCTCCCAGATTTTTGCTGCGACGCCTGGCGGGCTTTCTATTTCCAGCGACGGCGGAACGAGCTTCGCCAACCGAACCACCGCCAACGGGTTGGGCAGTGATGTCACCGTTGCCGTTTACGGCACAGGCTCTCAGGTTTTTGTCGCTACTTGGGGCGGGGTTTCGACTTCGACCGACGGGGGAGCAACTTTTAGCAACCGAACCACCGCCGACGGCTTGGGAAACAATCAAGTCAATGGCATCTTAGCCATCGGCTCCCAGGTCTTTGCTGCAACTAGTGGCGGGCTTTCAATCAAGCCTTAGAATAAAGAACTCCCTTCCCTACCAAATCAACCTAAACGAGGCCGGGGGCAGAGGGGACTCCGTCTACGAAGGAATATTGAGCCGCGATTTCCTGAAATAACGAGTCAGTAGATGGGATTCTCAAATGGTGCTGACAGCTTAGAATGACTAACGTGTGGACAGACTGTACACAGGCTTCCCAATCGGCTCCAACCAGGCTGATAAAGCAAATTAAAACAATCGCTTAACCGCTTTTTGGACCTCTGATTCGCGCTACCAGTCGAGTGTTCCGTCGGCTTTTAGCCGCGCCACTCGCCCCTGGGCTTGCCCGTTATAAGAGTCGAACTCGCCCGTGAAATACAAATCGGTGGTTCCATCTTGCGCCGGGAAAATATTGTCGATACGACCGTAAAAACCCAAACCAGTGGCAAAGGAGACGTCTGCAGCCCCCGTGGAGCCCACCTTCACCACTTTGTTGAAAAACGACCCGTTGTATAAAAAGAAGTCCCCGCCCAAGAAGACGGAGTTTGAACCATCGGAAGGAACATAAAGAGTACGAACAAGGTCATTCGCTCCGGTCCCCACATTGAAAGCAGCATCACGGCTCCCATCGGCATTGAGCCGCACCACCCTCGGAGTCGACGTTCCTTGATAAGTATTGAAATTGCCGCCTACATAAATATCGCCCGAACCATCCTGCGCCTCAGCCACTGCCCACACTTCATCATCAAAGCCGGCGCCGACTACAAAGCTTGCGTCCACTGAACCGTCCGAGTTCAAGCGCACGATTCGATTGGCCGGGGCGCCCTGGTACAAAGTGAATTTCCCAGCCGCATAGACTTTGCCTGATCCGTCGAGCAAGACTTGCACCGACTCTAAGTAGTCATTGAAACCGACGCCGACGGCGAATCCTGTGTCGCGCGATCCATCGTAGTTGATCCGCATCAGGTAATTTGCCGACACGCCTTGATAGGACGTAAAATCCCCGGCAACATACACATCTTCCGATCCATCCGTAGGAAAAGCACACCAGAAGACGGAACCTGTTGCACCGGCAAAGCCTGTACCGGTATTCAGCGACGGGTCTAACTGCCCGTTGGCGAAATGGCGTGTCAGCTTGCTGATGGAGGTTCCATTGTAGTTCAAGGAGCCCCCCGCAGTGTAGTACACATCGTTTCGAACGGGCGGTACAAACACACCCAGCACACCCGAGTCGAACGCAGAACCACTTTGAAAAGTAGTGTCTCTCGTGTAATCCGGTTTGATCCGAACAATCCCGTTCGCTGTCGCCCCGTCAAACCCCGTAAACGTTCCACCCACGATGATATCACCGGTCCCGTCGCGCAGAGCAGCTGCTCCGTACGAGGGCCCATTGAGCCCGCTTTGGGCCACGATGGTCGATGGAACCGTTCCCAGGGGGTTGATGCGAGTTAAGTAAGCGTTTGAAGCGCCTTTGTAGCTGGTAAAGTACCCGCCCACCAAAATGTCTCCGGATCCATCGGGCTCGAAAGCGACGTCCCATGCGGCGGCGTTCAACCCCTCCCCGATGTCAAAACCAAGGTCACGGCTTCCATCTGAGTTCAGTCGAACGATGCGGTTGGCGCTGTTGCCTTGGTACGAAGTAAAGTCTCCGACGACGTAAAGGTCGCCGGAGCCCGCAGGGTCAAGTGCCATCCCTCGGACCTCTCCCCCGGTAAAACCCGTTCCCACCGCAAAACCTGCGTCGATTGAGCCATCGCTATTTAAACGGACTATCCCATTCGAGCTTACCGCCGCGTAGGTCGTAAAGCTTCCCCCCACGTACAGATCGAAACTCCCATCTGTTGCCGGAAGAACTTTCACCACTTCCGCATCAAAACCGGCACCGATATTAAAGCCTGCGTCTATCGTCCCGTTGGAGTTTAAGCGCGCAATCCTTGAAAGCGGAGTCGCGCCATAATTCGTAAACTGGCCACCAATGTACACGTCGTTGGAACCATCGAGCGCGACGGCAAGAGAGGTTACCGCTCCTCCCAGATTCGTCCCCACCGCAAAACCCCCGTCAACAGTCGCGTTGGAATTCAAGCGAACCAGAAAATTGCGGTTGACCCCCTGGTAAAAAGTAAAGTTGCCGCCCGCATAGACGTCATTGCTCCCGTCGGTCGCAACCGCAACGGTATAGACAGCAGAATTAAACCCAGGGGAACCGACGGGAAAACCCGCGTCGTAGGATCCATCGGAGTTGATCCGGACCAAACCCACGTTGGAGTTGCTTTTGTAAGTGTCAAAGGAACCCGCGGAATAAAGATCCCCACTTGCATCCAAGGCCAGAGCGGTATCAAAAACCGCGTTGTAAGAGCTATTGACTGTGTCAAAGACGGAATCCAGAGAGAAATTGGATTGAACCCTCGCCAGTAAAGTGGCCCCCGTGGCCCCGACAGCGCTAAACAAACCCGAGGCATAAGTGGCCGTCGGCCCAGGGGTGAGCGAAAAAACGGCGTCCGAGACAAAAATGCCTTTGCGGAATGAGCCGTTTTCATTGGTAGCGCCAACCAAGGGCAAAGTGCTGCTACCCCCAGCGTACGAGAGCGTGAGCGCTCCCGGAAAACTCGCAAGAACCCCAGGTGCGGTAAAGGTAATGCTAAGGCTACACGTGCCGCCAAGGTTCAAGCGGGAGGAACAAGTGCCCCCAGTCCCAGGATAGGTTCCCCCGGTAAACGAAAAACCGCTTGTTAGAGTCCCCGTTAGCCCTCGGGCAGCCCCTCTGCCGGAATTTTGCACCGTAAGGGTTTGGACGGTTGTGCTAAGCGCAGCCCTCGACCCAAAGTCCGACGACCCAGTCGAAAGAACCAGCGCGGGAAGGCAAGCACGTTGGCTGGGGCAAAGGCCCGAACTGCAAGTCGTGAGGAACGGAATCGACAGAGCGAAACTTAAAAAAGTCCGGCGGTATGGATTGAACCTCACGTCTTAATATCGGAATAAAGCAACCGATCGCTTAGAAATAACAGCTACTAAGGCGTCTGTACGGCGGTTTGTCCGGGCCGGCGAAGCTTCCCCAAAAAACTCTCAAACTGCACAATGAGGTTCTCCGAAGCTGCGGTTTCCCCCATGGCGAGCAGGCTTTCTGCGCCCGCCTCCAGAGTAGAAAGGCAGCGTTCCCGGGGCTGTTTACGCAACGTCCCAAAGCGGGAATTGGTGGTGGGGTTTAAAAGCACGCGGTTTAGCTTGAGGAGCCACGCATTTCTCCACCACAAAGTCTTGGACTGCTTCCAGTTACCGTCCAAAAGCACAATCCCTTTGAGCTTACGCAAAGGGACGAACTTCCCCTTCCGGTCGCGGATTTCGAAAGGACCAGTGGGAGGGGAAATAGGCGCCGAGTCTTTCTGGGTGCCTAAATACAAAACTGCCCAGTCGTGGGGGGCTTCGGAACGGCCAACCCCTAAAGCGTGGTTCAACGACCGCCAAGATAGGCCGACCCGGTGCACTGCGGAATCGCCTAAAGACAGAGATAAAATGCGGGCCGAAGTCTTGGGGTTTTTGGATTCCCGCGGGTGTTGGAGCACGAGAACCTTCAGTTTTGACGGGATTTGGCGGAGGTTCTCGCAAATACAGAGAGATTCCGCTTTCCAACAGCTCGGGCAGCTTGCTTGCTCGGGGGTTTTTGGTGTAGCTATTCGCATTCCCGCACGTGATTAGCATATTGAGGTCAGCTGCGGCCAGGAGAACGTTAGAGAATGGAAAGAAACCCGAAAGTCCGTAACATTGCCATCATCGCGCACGTGGATCATGGCAAAACCACGCTGGTAGATGGCCTTCTCTGGCAGTCCGGCCTTTTCCGAGACAACCAAAACATTGCCGAACGCGCGATGGACAACCTGGATATCGAACGCGAACGCGGGATTACGCTAACGGCAAAGAATGCCTCCATTTTCTACGAAGGTGTCCGGGTCAATATCGTGGACACCCCGGGCCACGCCGACTTTGGCGGCGAAGTGGAACGCGGTCTCCAAATGGTCGATGGAGCCCTCCTTTTAGTCGATGCCGCAGAGGGCCCGCTGCCCCAAACGCGGTTCGTTTTAAAGCATGCGCTGGAGCGCGACCTTAAGATCATCTTAGTCGTCAATAAAATCGACCGACCTGATGCCCGGTGCTCGGAAGTAGTCGATGAAATTTACAACCTCTTCATGGAGTTGGACGTCAAAGATCACCAAATTGACTTCCCGATCGTTTACACCAATGCCCGAAAACGCATTGCCGTGCCTACACCCGACGCGAGCCAAGAAGGCGGTGACTTGCGCTTACTCTTTAAGACTATTTTGGAAACCATCCCTGGGCCAGTCGTAGAGCCGGGCGGGCTTCGCATGCTTCTCGCTAACACGAGTTACAGCGAATACGTCGGCCGCTTAGGCGTGGGACGCATTCTGTCCGGTGGCCTCAAAGTGGGGGACAAGTTCAAAGTGTGCCGAGCCGACGGTACCTTCCCCGAAGGCAAAGTTTCGGCACTGTACGGCTACCAAGGGCTTGCGATGGTGCCCGTAGAATCAGCGTCCGCCGGTGAAATTGCGATTGTCGCGGGTATGGAAGAAATGACGATTGGGGACACTCTGTGTGACCCTGCTGCAATCAACCCGCTGCCACGAATCACGGTGGAAGAGCCCACCATTTCTATCGAGTTTTGCGTTAGCACGTCGCCGCTTGCTGGCAAAGACGGCAAACCCGTCACTTCCCGCACCCTGCTCGACCGCATCCAAAAAGAGCTGCGCACAAACGTTTCTCTTCAGTGGGTCAAAGGCGAGGCGCCTGACACAGTCATTATCAAAGGCCGAGGCGAGTTGCAGTTTGCAGTGCTCGCAGAACAAATGCGCCGCGAAGGGCTCGAATTTTCGCTGGGGCGCCCTAAAGTCATTCTGAAACAAAACAACGGTGTCACCGAAGAACCTCTCGAGCACGTTGTGATGGATATCCCCGAAGGGAATGTCGGAGTCATCACCGAAAAGTTAGGCGTTCGAAAAGGTGAAATGACGAACCTGCAGAAGATGGGAGCGAACCGAGTACGCCTTGAGTTTGATATCCCGTCGCGAGGCCTCATTGGGTTTCGAACCGAATTCTTGAACGACACGCGCGGCTCGGGCCTGATGAGCAGCTACTTGGTTCGTTACGTGCCTTTCAAAGGGCACATTCTGGACCGTGTCAACGGCGCGATGGTCGCCGACCGAGCGGGCAAAACGACCCCCTACGCGCTCTTCAACCTTCAAGACCGTGGCCGCCACTTAGTGAAAGAAGGCACGGAAGTTTACGAAGGCATGATCGTTGGGGAACACAACCGGAACAACGACATCAATATCAACGTCTGCCGTGAGAAAAAGCTCACGAACATCCGAGCAGCGGGAAGCGATGAGAACATCATTTTGACCCCCGTTCCTCCGCTCACGTTGGAATGGTGCATTGCGTGGATGGGCGAAGACGAGCTTTTGGAAGTCACTCCCAAGTTCCTGCGCATGAGAAAGCGCGTTCTGGACCAGAACAAACGGACCATCATCCGCTCGCCGAAAGACAACGAAGACGATTGAAATCGTCTGGGCTTTTGAACCAAGGGGCGAACTAGTTGAGCTCAGGGGATTGTTTCGACCGAAAAAGCCGGTCGAACAGACTGCCGCAGTCTGGTTTCTGTGGGTCCGAAAGCAAGACGCCCCCGGTATTCTTAACGCCGTATTCCCGCTCGAGCTTTGCAAGAAGCGGCCGAGATGCGGCAGACCATCCGGCGCCCGGCGACGCCCGGATTCTTTCAATAGGCCCCAAGTGTTTACCCGCAGCATCTCCAGCTAACAAAAAAAGCTTGAGCGCTATTTCGCTCGAGGCAAAAAGCGTCGTACTCTCGCCGATGACCATCGCTTTCTGAAAAGCCGCGGCCACCGCGGGGTCGTTTTGAAAACACTTTTCTATCGCTTTCTCGGCTTGCGCCGACACTTGCCATTCCGCATCGGTTCCGAGGTTTCTAGCGAGGGTTTCCAAAAGCCTTTCGTTGTAGCGCTTCAAGTCTGCCGGAAATTCCGCCAGCGTATTCGCTAAATCGTAGAGGGCTTCCAGTTTTTCCTCAGCTCGCTCGATCCTTTTTTGAAGGATCTCTATTTCTTCACGGTTCGTTAAGCGGCCATCGTGGCTTTCGCTGGGCAAGATGTCCGTGTACCGTTCCAAAAAAACCAGTTCTGCCCTCAGCAGGCCAATGGAGTCTTCAACAGAGGATAAATCCCGCTGAACGCTAAAGAGAGTAGTCCCCGAGTCGACCCCGGAGAGCCTCCCTCCGGCAAGGCTTGCATCAATCGCCAACTTGGTTTCCCCAAAAAAATCCCGAAAGAGGGCGCTGCCCTCACTCCACTCTACGCCCGGATTCTTCCGGTTTCGAATCCCGCGCTGTAAACCGCGTTTCAAAGCTTCGACGGTTTTCAAAAGTTCGCGCACCGAAAGGTCTTTGGGGATCACCCTTTCTTCGCCATCCAGGTTCCAATACCTCAGCTCTGCGCAGGCTGGTCTCAAAGTCCAACAAGAAAGCAGGACTATCAGCCCTATTTGGAGAGTTTTCACAGAAGTAGGCCTTATTTTAGTTGCAGCCAAATTTCATTGCGCCGCAAAAACCACAGCCGCAAGGGAGAGTTGTAACGCGCAAAAACAGGCTCGCCGACCGTTTCCAAACCGTTCTTGGCAAGCTGGCCACGAAGCTCCAGAAGGTTCCGATCAAATTTTTCCTCCGACCACGAGCCGGAATAGGTGCGAACCGCAATGCGCCGAGCTGGGATTTCCCGAATGGTCACTCGGCTGTCTTTCGGTTTAGGCGCGGAGGCTACGGTGTACTGTTCGGGCAAAGTGAACTGAACCCGGTACTCCGAACCCGCTTTGCTCAAGGTGACCGGGGCCGTCATTGCGATTTTCTCGGACTTCACTTGAGAGACCGGCGCAGTCATTTCCATTTTTGTTCGAGACTCGTTGTTTCCAAAAATATAGTCTGCGAGGATTCGAAATGCTTTGTTCCCTGAGTCTCCAAAACTCGCAGCCACTAACGTTTCTGCCACCACCACTGCTGAAAGGAGGCGGATTTCGTATCCGTCGGTCTTTGACTCGACGGTATATTTTGGTTCTTCAATCGCCATCGCGGCTCCCACATACCCCACGAATAGCCAAAGGCACAACGCGTTTAATCTCATAGAAGATAGTATACAATAGAAGGATGAAAAACAGAGACAGCTTGAAGAAGAAAATCGGGCAGCTTTTTATTCTAGGCTTTGAAGGCTATTCCGTACCGCCGGAGTTTCGCAAGTTCATCGCGGAGTACCATTTAGGTGGTGTGATCTACTTCAAGCGCAACGTGCAGTCTCCCAAGCAAATTGCGGAACTGAGCAACGAACTGCAGTTCTCTTGCCGGCCAAAAGATTGCCCCAGTCTTTTTGTTTCTATCGACCATGAAGGCGGAAAAGTGAATCGGCTTTCAAAACCTTTTACTAAGTTTGCAGGAAACGACCACCTCGGCGACTTAGGCTCGGCCAAGATCGCGTTCGACTTCGGCCAGGTTTTAGCTAAGGAGCTCAAGTCGGTAGGCATCAATATCAACTATGCGCCTGTCGTGGACGTGAACTCGAACCCCGAAAGCCCAGTGATCAAGGACCGAGCTTTCTCGAGCGACCCTGAGCTCTGTGGCAAAATGGGATCAGCGGTCAGCCGCGGCATCCAAAAAGGCGGCGTCATGGCAGTGGCAAAGCATTTTCCGGGGCACGGCGACACGAAAGAGGATTCGCACTACGCGCTTGCCCGAGTCGATAAAAGTATTGAAGAACTTGAAAAGTTGGAGCTCATTCCCTTCCGCCGCGTGATCCGCAGCCGAGTCGAAGCGATCATGACAGCCCATATTTTGAACCCAAAGTTAGACCCTGAGTTTCCAGCGACGCTTTCCGAAGCAACCATCAACGGTCTTTTGCGCACCGAGCTTCGCTTCTCGCGGCTTGTCATCAGCGATGACTTGGAAATGAAAGCCATCAGCGATCACTACGGCGCAGACGACGCTGCAGTAAAATCGATTAAAGCGGGTTGCGACTTATTGATCTACCGAGGGGACAACGGGCTGCCGCTTTCCCAAATGGAAGCCATTGAAAAAGCGATCGAGTCGGGAGAGATCCCGATGGAAACGTTTGAAAAAGCCCTCAAACGGATTGAATCGGCCAAAGCCACTTACGCTGCGCAAAGCCACCCGGTGGATCTCAACGAAGTGGACAGCCAGATTGGCCTGCCTGCCCACGGACAGCTTGCCGAAGTGATCTTGCGCAAGGAACTTCCTCCTGGGCATGAAGAAGCTTTCTAGGGGCTTTGCTTAGCAGCGAAAAGCAAGCTCGGGCTGCTCGAGCGAGTTCTCAATGCCTTGGATCACGTGCTTGAAATGCTCTGGGTTATTTTTCAGGTCAAGCCCATCGGCTTCTACAATCAAGCGCTTCCCAAGCGTATAGGTTTCCATCCAGCCGTCGTAGCAAGTGTTTAAATGCTCTAAGTAAGCGGTCGGGATGTCTTTCTCGTATTCTCTCCCGCGCTCACGGATCCTTGACTTCAAGCACTGAACGCTGCGTCGGACATACACAACTAGGTCGGGAGGCGTTAGGAACTGGGTCATGACCTGGTAAAGCTCGAAATAGTTTTGGTAATCGCGCTCGTCCATCTTTCCCGACTCCCGCAGAGCGCGTGCAAAAATGTGCGCGTCTTCGTAGATAGAGCGATCCTGGATGCCCGACGAACGAGACTGGGTGATCGCCTGGTGGGCTTGAAAGCGTTTCGACAAAAAGAATACCTGCAGCTGCATCGACCAGCGGTTCATATCCGCGTAAAAGTCAGAAAGGTAAGGGTTGTCCAGAACCACTTCGAAGTGGGGCTGCCAGCCGTAGTGATCGGCCAATAGTTGGGTCAAAGTGGTTTTACCTGACCCGATATTGCCCGCGATAGCGATGAAGCGCTTATTGCTCATAGATGCCTTTTCTTGATGTGTTCTTCCTGTGTTAAGGGCCCAAAGCACCGTCGTCAAAGACTATTCCTGACGCAAAACAGCATCAGGCTCTGCAGGAAAGAGATGCAAAAGTTCCCAAGGGTGGTTAGGTTCGATCTTTATCCGGAGGCGTCACCATGGATTGGAACCGCGAAGTCATTCAAACCGACGGCTACGAGAACGTCGTTTACGCTGAGCATAAACCGAGCGGCATGCGATCGATCATCGCTGTCCACAGCACTCGGCTGGGCCCCGCGTGTGGCGGTATCCGCATGCTCCCCTACGCAACCAAAGAAGAAGCGCTGTATGACGTGCTCCGACTCTCGAAAGGCATGAGCTACAAGTCAGCGCTTGCAGGCATTGGCTTTGGGGGAGGCAAGAGCGTTATTTTGGGTGACCCCGCGAAGAAAACCCCGGCGCTACTCCACGCTTTTGGAGAATTCGTAGAGTCTTTCAAAGGCCAGTACATTTGCGCCAAAGACATGAACATCAATACGGCCGATCTTGCCGAAGTGCGTAAGAAGACGGCGCATGTTCTGGGGGCCGATGGCCAGCCTGGCTCGAGTGGCGACCCTTCGCCTTTGACTGCGATTGGTGTTTTCCAGGCGATGCAGGCTGCTTCTGAAGTGGCGTTTGGATCGCGCAACTTGAAAGGGCTTCGGGTCTCCATCCAAGGGCTGGGGCACGTTGGTTACGATTTAGCCCAAAGGCTGCACGGTGCGGGGGCCAAGCTTTGGGTCACCGACATTGATCCCAAAGCAGTTGCCCGAGCGGTCAAAGAACTCCACGCGACTGCCGTGGGCCTGGACGAAATTTACGATGTTGAATGCGATATTTACTCCCCTTGCGCGTTAGGCGCCACATTGAACTTAAAAACCATCCCGCGCTTAAAGTGCAAAGGCATTGCAGGGTGTGCAAACAACCAGCTCGAAACAGAGCAGGATGGGTTTAGGCTCGTCGAGCGAGGGATCCTGTACGCACCCGACTTCGCCATCAATTCAGGCGGCATCATCAATGTGTTTTGCGAGCGTGGTGGCTATGACCCCAAGAAAGCGCACCGCCTAGCGGAAGCTATCTATGACACAACGCGTGAAGTTCTAAAACGCGCAGTGGAGTCGAGGAAACCTCCTTTTATTGTGGCCGAAGCGCTGGCCGAAGAGCGCCTCAGGGCACGTACTCAGACAGCGCGTTAACTGCGACTCCGTAAGGCTTTCCAGCCCTTCGTCCTCCGCGGTCGGACTTCCTCGACGGGCCCATTGGCCCGGCTCCGGAGCCGCTCCCTTGTGCGTCCTCGGTCTGAAAAGTCTTACGGACCCTCGTTCAGAACGCGCTGTCCGAGTACACGCCCTAGGAAATCCTGAACGGCGTGATAAAATAGCTTAGGGCGCGTCCTCACTTTGGCGAGGCATGCCCTATGGCCGCTTTTCGTAGGAAGATCCGCCGCAGCTCGGTGCGACTATTAACGAAAATCGTCTCATTACCCCCCTCTCGCCAAAGTAGTGAGGGCACACCCTAGTGGAAAACCAACTCTCTTCCGGGCGTTTTACCTTCATTGGCACTGCCTCACCTTGGATGAGGCAGTTCTTAGACTCCGTGGCAAAGGCTGGCCCTTTTGATGTCCACGAGGAGCCGGGCGTCGAAGCGCTCCTTGCAAAAAGTAAGAACCGGGCGGAAGTCATCGTTCTAGAGCACTCGAGCCATTTAAAACCGATGGTTGCAGCGCTCAGGGCGTCTGGCCGAAAGTTTGTGCTCCTATTGATCGCTCAGTCTTTAACGAAAGAAGAAGCTCTTTTTGCGAGCGAGCAAAGGATCCATGGACTGCTCGAAAAGCCCGATCCGCTTTCTCCACACACTTTGGAGCAGATTAGAAAAGCCATTGCGCAAAGTGAGAGCGCAGCGCACTCCGAAGCCCTTCTTTTTTCTCTGAAGTCTTCCCTTTTAGGACTTTCCGGCGACACTGCAGAGCACAGCATCGAGGAAATTCGAAAGGGTTTGTTGAAAGTTGAAAAGGCGCTCACTTCGAATGAGTTTCTGGGCGGCGCAGCCGGTTTGGCCGGGGAAACCAAGCTGCCTTTCTACAAGTCGCAGAGTTTTGCCGATGCGTTGCTCACGATCGAAGACTTGGGCCGTACGGGCACGCTCCAAGTCAAAAGCGGCGCTCTCATTGGTAAGGTGGAATTTCTCCAGGGGCGACCTACTTCCGCAACGGCAGGCGAAGCACGGGCTCTCAAAGCGCTATTTCGGATTTTTCTCTGGGAATCGCCCGAATTCACTTTCAGCCATCAAGAAGCAGCAGCGATCCGAGTGCGAGACGCTTTCGAGTTTTCCACCAGCCAAATGTGCCGCGAAGGCGAAACGCTCTGCGCTCGGTTTGAAACGATCCGCGCCCAAATCCCCCCGCTTTCGGTGCGGCTACAGCTCGATCCTGCGTCGCTCACCACCCAAACTAAATTGGGCAAAGACGAATTTTCCACGCTTGCCTCCGTTGTCGAGTTAGGGAAAGTGGCGGAAGTGATCGACTACAACCCGCTGCACGATGTGGTTTTGTATGAATGCTTGATTGGGCTTCGGCGCAATGGCGTGATCCGCGTGACTGCCGCCTAAACCGAACCCCTCCCGTCATTGCGAAACCGAAGGGTGAAGCACCTTCTGCCTAGAGTGTAGAGCAAATTTTGTAAGTTGATCGCCACGAATCGCAGGTTGCTTCGCCGCTACGCGACTCGCAATGACGGACGGGCACGTGCGGGCCCATACAAGTAAGTAGAAATCGCACCCCGTCGGTCACTCGCGAACACTCAAGATGAGGATTCCTCCCGTCATTGCGAACCCGAAGGGTGAAGCAACCTTCTGTCTAGTGTGTAGAGCAAACTCTGTTCGCTGATCACCACGAGCCGTAGCTTGCTTCGCCGCTACGCGACTCGCAATGACGGACGGTTAGGTAGGGGCTTTTCGAAAGGAGCCGCGTAACCGTTGTCTCAAATGTTGTTGCCTCAGGGGCGTTTGGCGACGACTATTTTTCCAATGTCACCCAATGGGACCAAGGTTCGTCTAACTGGAGATAGACTATCAGGGGCTAAACTCCTCCCCATCGCCAGGTTTTTAACACTCCTTATCTTCTTTTTTCCCACGGTTCAAAGCAGTGTGAACGCGTCAACCCCCAAGAAAGACCAGGAACACGTGAAGAAAACAGCTTCCACATCCGCTTCGCCAGAACAAACCGCCTTTTTTAAAGAGCTTGTCAAACTGGTCACTGAAGAAAAGTGGTTTTTCGTTTTCCACAAGCTCGACGACTTTGGACTATCCGAAGTATACAAAAAATCTATCCACGGAAACAAAAGTACTTTTCGAAAACTTTTCGTAAAAGCTTTGCTTGAGAACCCAGCACTTAAAGAAATTCGTAATGAAGTTGTCTTTCGCAATTTCTTGAACAAGATAAAGGGGATTCACCACGAAGATCCGTGTGAAGACTTGCCCGACGCGGAGGGGTCTCCTACGGCAGATCCCGTATTTGACGCTCTCAAGCGGTTTAATCGAACGATCACCAAAGATATTTACGTTGAAGGGTTCGGAGGAAAAAAGGCGTACGAGGTCTTTCTTCAACGGCAAACGGGAGACAACATCCTTCAGCTGCCATTGGGGCTAGGGGGGTGGACAAGATTCTGTCCTTCGTCAGGCACATTCTGGCTGAGCCATCTGGGCCGGCAGTGGGCCACCCTGCTTGCTGAACGAAAAAAATCCATTGATAGAGCTTTTGCAAAAGGAAAACTTTCACTGGAAGACGCGGTGGAACTCGGAAACTGGTACATCCAGCACGCGAGCAATGGCGGAAGCCTTACGTTGGATCTGAAATCTGCACGCCTCACTATCAAGAAAGGCGACTACCATCTCAGCGATTCTTCCGCCCAAATAAACGCCTTGGTGATAAGCGGAAAGACGCGGACCGTGATCCGATTCGATTGGTACCTCGAAGACTAGATTCTTCTTTCCCACACTTTAGTTAGTCTCACCCTAACTTTGAAACCCGTTTTAGCGCTCGACATTCCCTCCATTTCTCCTAATAACCACAAGCATGCGTGGGTTTTTGGGAAAGTTAGCTGCGACTGCGGTCCGTCGGACGGGACATACTCCGGATGAGCTCGCATACAAAATCCTTCCCCGCTTCCTGCTCGAAATCATCACCCGCTACTTGAGAGTGACCGTTCAAGGTAGCTCCAATATCCCCTCCAAAGGGCCTTATATCCTCATTGCGAACCACAGCGGCTACATGGGTTTTGACGCTTTAATGCTTGCCCACCACGTGAACCAGAAAAAGAAACGCATCCCCCACATTATTGCGCACAAACTTTGGTTTTTTTCGCCCGAAATTTCCGTCGCAGCCCACCGTTTCGGGCTAGTGCCTGCGACCTTTAACAACGGGTTGGAAATTTTAAAGCGGAAAGAGGCTTTGCTTCTTTTTCCCGAAGGAGAGGAAGGCAACTTCAAACCGACTTCAAAAAGATACCACTTGAGAAGGTTTCGCCGGGGCTTTGTTCGCCTTGCGCTCGAAACCGGCGCTCCCATCATTCCGTCGATAGTCATTGGCGCTGAAGAAACGCACTTAACGCTTTCGCAGATTCGATGGGCCAAAGATTTGATTGGAATCATCATTCCGATCCCCCTCAACGTCATCCCGCTGCCCGCCAAGTGGAAAATCGTCTTCTTGCCGCCCATCGTACTTGAGAAGAACCCAGAACTCGCCAAGGACGAAGCGTACGTCACCGCGTTGAGTAGAAAGCTTCGGCTCCAGCTACAAAGGGCAATCAATGCAGAGTTAAAAAAGAGAACGAAAATCTTCCTCTAGAGACTCCCTTCACGACTTCCCCTTCTGCTGTCAGCCGCAAAAAAACTGGCGCGGACTATGCACTGTCCGGCAACCTATGGTGCGCACTTATAGCAGTACAGCGACGGGCCCCAGCGGAGTCCTCGTCGAAATTGAAGCCAGTGTTCAAAGCGGACTCCCAGCGGTCGTCATCACGGGGCTTCCGGGAGACATTATCAAGGAAAGCCGCGAACGGATACGGGCCTGCATTGCAGGCCTTGGGTTTCAAATTCCTTCAGCCAAGTCCACCGTGCACTTATCCCCTGCAGCCGCGAAGAAGCAAGGCAGCCAGCTTGACTTAGGCATTGCCCTTGCGCTCCTGGACGCCGAGAAAGCCATCTCTCTTTCTAGCTCACTCCATCGAAAGGGTTTTCTCGGGGAGCTTTCACTCGATGGCCGAATACGCGGAGTCCAGAATGCTCTGGTCCTTGCAGAAGCGATTTTAAAAAGCGAACAAGTCGACCACTTGTTTATTCCGGAATCCAATGCGGCCGAAGTCGCGCTTCTTGGAAAGGAAAATATCACTCCGGTAGCAAGCCTTCCGGAGCTGATTAGACTCCTCGGAGCCCAAGCGCCCCTGCCGCCCTTTCAGTCGGCGTTCTCGCTTCCCGCTGCTTTTTCGACCGCGCACAATGGAGCCGGTCCCTTGGATACCGTCCGTGGCCAGCCTATTGCCAAGCGGGCGCTCGAAGTCGCCCTCGCTGGGGGTCACCACCTTCTGTTGGTTGGCCCGCCCGGAGTCGGCAAAAGCTTGCTTGCTTCTGCAGCCCCTTCGCTTTTGCCTCCACTGAGCCGGCAAGAACTCATCGAACTGGTGAGAAACCAAGGCTATGTGGATTTTTCTGACTCGCTCTTGGGGATTCGCCCCTTTCGAACACCCCACCATTCCATTTCACCCGCAGCGCTCCTCGGTGGAGGGAGCGGCGCTGTTTTAAGCGGAGAAGTAAGCCTCGCCCATGCAGGGATTCTTTTTTTGGATGAGCTCCCGGAATTCCGGAAAGACGCTTTGGAAGGCCTGCGTGAGCCACTCCAGAGCGGAGAAATCCACTTGCACCGGGTAGGCGCTTCGCTTCGCTTACCGGCGCGGTTTGTGCTCATTGCTGCGATGAACCCGTGCCCCTGCGGTTACGCATTCCAAACGCACCGCCGTTGCGTTTGCCCTCCTCAAAAAGCCTTTGCTTACCGCAAGCGGGTCTCCGGTCCTCTTTTTGATCGAATGGATCTTTGTGTGGTGCTAAGCCCCGCTTCAGACGAAGAAGAAAACTTTGGCGTTACCCATGCGAAAGTGCGCGAGTCCGTGGCACGAGTCCGCGCTATCCAAGCGCAGCGCGCTCCCGCACCCGACTTACGCGCGTCGCTTCCCCCCGACGCTCAGTCCTGGCTCCGATCGCTCCAAAAAAGAGAACACCCAAGCTACCGCTCGATCGACAAAACGCTGCGGGTAGCGAGAACCATTGCCGACCTGGAACGCCAAACGGAGATCTCGGCCGATCATTTGAGGGAAGCGTGGTCGTTGCGCTGCAGAGACTTCTCCAACGTTTAGCAAAAGCGAGTGACTCCCTGCTGGCAGAGGCCTTCCAAACCCGCTGCGTGAGCTGCGACCAGAGAAGTACTTATTTTCTCTGTGAGCCGTGTGCTTGGTTTCCTACGCTCCCGTTGGCCCCCGGATCCCACCGGCAAGCGGCCCTCCTTTACCGAGAGCCTTGGAGAACGGTTCTCCACAGCATTAAGTTCCATGGGAAACGGCAGCGGCTGAGTATTTTTATCCCCGTTTTGACCCCCGATGCTTTCCGCTTTCTCCCGGAAAGCGCTTGCGTCGTCCCCGTGCCAATCCATCACAGCACGCTCCGAACGCGGGGCTTTAACCAAAGCGAGTGGCTGGCGGCCCGTATTGCGAAAGCGACCGGACTCCCTTTAGACTGCGACCTTCTGAAAAAGACAAAGGCGACTCCACCGCAAAGCCTTCGGAGAAAGCGCGATCGGCACAAGGGATTGAAAAAGGTATATCAGTGCCGAGATTCCTCAGGGGTCAAAGCCGTTTTACTCGTAGATGACGTCTATACGTCGGGCGCTACTTTCGAGGCGTGTGAAGGCGCGCTCCGTATGGGTGGCGTGGAGAGAGTCTATTTCTGGTCGCTTTTCCAAGCGAACCTTCCACAAATGAACCGTTTAAAAAAAGAAAGGCCCACTCCCGAAGAGGAGTGGGCCTTAGAATAAGGACATCCGTCGTTAAGCCGCGCGCTCGACAGTCTTAGCCGTTCGTACGGTCGCGGTCGAACCGGAAAGAGCTGGATCATTGGCTTTGGGCACATGTTTCGCCCACTCTTTCGGATCGTTCAGGAGCGCATGCTCCAAAGCGTCCGTGACGTCTTTCGCGAAGTAGAACTTTATTTTCTTACGAAGCTCTTTTGGAACATCGTAAAGATCCTTATGGTTCTTCTCCGGCACAATAATGTGTTTGATCCCGTGCCGAAGGGCCGCAAGCGTTTTCTCTTTCACGCCGCCGATGGGAAGGACTTTCCCTCGAAGCGTCACTTCACCCGTCATCGCTACATCCCTTCGAACGGGATTACCCGTAAGAAGCGAAATCAAAGCAGTGGCGATGGTGACTCCCGCAGACGGGCCGTCCTTTGGGATAGCGCCTTGCGGTACGTGAACGTGGATTTCGAACTCGGCGAAAATTTTCTCGTCGATCCCGAAAGATACCGCTTTGCTACGGATGTAACTCAGCGCCGCGTGAGCCGACTCTTTCATCACGTCGCCCAGTGAGCCCGTGAGAACCAGACCGCCTCCGGCTTTACGCATCATCGTGGTCTCAATATTGAGGATTTCGCCTCCAAATTGTGTCCACGCGAGGCCCGTAACGACTCCGATTTCATCGTGCTTCCGCTCATCTTCAGGAATGAACCGCGGTGGCCCGAGGAGCTTGGGGATCGAAGCGCTGCTGATAACCTGCTTCTCTCCTTTGGTCTCGTCATTGGCGACTTTTCGAGCCGCTTTCCGGCAAACCGAAGCGATGAACCGCTCCAAGTTACGAAGCCCTGCTTCTTGGGTGTACTCATCCACGATGCGAGCTACAGCGCTATCTGCAAACTCCACTTCGTCAGGTTTCAGGCCATTTTCTTCGATCTGTTTTGGAATCAAGAACTTTTCAGCGATCTTGATTTTCTCTTCTTGGCTATAGCCTGAGAGCTGAATCACTTCCATTCGATCTTTAAGCGCCGAAGGAACGGGATCCATCAAATTCGCCGTCGCAATAAACATGATGTTGGAAAGATCGTACGGCAGATTCAGGTAATGATCTCGGAAACTGAAGTTCTGTTCCGGATCCAGCACCTCGAGAAGCGCCGAAGCGGGATCCCCTCTAAAGTCTGCCCCGAGCTTGTCGATTTCGTCGAGCATGACGATGGGGTTGCTGGTCCCAGCCTGCTTAAGCGCCTGGATCAAACGGCCCGGCATAGCGCCCACGTAGGTTCTTCGGTGCCCGCGGATATCTGCTTCATCCCGCACGCCGCCCAAAGAAATGCGAACAAACTTGCGGTTCATTGCGCGAGCAATCGACTTTCCTAAGCTTGTTTTACCAACACCCGGAGGGCCTACAAAACAAAGAATCGGACCTTTCATTTTTGGCTTGAGCTTGCGCACAGCCAAGAACTCAAGGATCCGTTCTTTGATCTTTTGTAGATCCAAATGATCTTCATCTAGGATTTTATGAGCCATTTTGAGATCAATGGTATCTTCGGAAACTTTTCCCCACGGTAAATCCGTGAGCCAATCAAGGTACGTGCGGACGATGGTCGCTTCGCTCGCGTCCTGGTGCATGCGCTCTAAACGGCCGATTTGCTTCAGCGCCTCTTCGCGCACTTCGTCGGGCATTTTTGCAAGCTCGACTTTATTTCGAAGCTCTTGCACTTCTTCGCTTTTTGTCTCGGTATCACCCAGTTCGGATTTGATAGCTCGGATTTGTTCCCGCAAGAAATACTCTCGCTGGCTTTTCGTCATTTCATCGCGAGCTTGCGAGCGGATCCTGGCCTGCATCGCCAGCACTTCAAGTTCTTTGACGAGAATGTCGTTCACTCTTCGAAGGCGATCTACTGGATCAAAAAGTTCTAGGATTTCTTGGCCTTCGTTCACTTTGAGGCCTAAGTTGCTGGCCACTAAGTCCGCAAGCCTGCCCGCATCGGTAATGTCGTCCACTACCATGAGGATATCGGGCGAGAGCATTCGGCCCATGGAGATCACTTTCTCCAGCTGCTCTTTTACCGTCCGCATCATCGCTTCAACTTCGACGTTGTCGCGAGTGGCTCCGGTTTCTTTGATTTGTTTTATGTGCGCTTTGAAAAACGGCTTGTCTTGGGTGAAATCTTGTACCGTCCCTTTAGTCAGACCTTGCACGAGAATCTTGACGCGACCATCGGGGAGCTTGCGCATCCGCATGATCATGGCAATGGTGCCTACGGTGTAGATGGATTCCGCTGACGGGTTTTCGTCAGTGATTTCCCGCTGCGCCGCCAAAAATATCAGGCGATCTTTTGCCAGCGCATCGTTGACTGCCCGAATAGAAGGATCTCGTCCCACAAACAGGGGCAGGATCATATACGGGTAAACCACCACGTCCCGCACCGGGAGGAGAGGTAGTTCGTCGGGAATGACAAGTTCTTCGTTGTCCGAGAACTCGTTTGCCATGATTCACCTTCAGCTAGGGGTTTAGGATCGGCTCTAGCGCCTTGCCTATTGGATCGGCTGAAGTGGGGAGTTCCTTGAGAACGAAAAGGGAGTTTTTTTAGCGGCTGAAGACACCCTGCAGTGGGGTGTTTAAGCGAATGCCTTGTCTTGGAGTTCTTGTGCTTCTTTGCATCGAATGCAGAGTTCCGCAATAGGCTGGATCATGAGGCGTTTTGCTTCAATAGGATCTTCGCAAGATTCACATACGCCGTAAGTACCTTCTTCAATTTTTACCAGGGCTTCTTCGATTTTTAAGAGCACTGTACGCTCTCTGTCGCGCAGGCGAAGGCTGACGCTTTGATTGAGCTCGGACGATGCTAAATCCACTTCATCGGCTAGATCGTCCGTGCTCAGCGTCAAATCTTCTTTTCGGACTTTCTCAGTATGGTTGAGAATCCGCGCCTTCTCAGAGCGCAAAAGTTCCGCAAACTTGGAGAGATCCTTCTTTTTCATAAGGCTTTGGCTCCACTTAAATGTGAACTGCTCGTTTTAGGGAAAGTTTCGACTAAACTGCGAAGTGAATAACTGACTTAATTGTAGCACTCTCGGGAAAGAAAGGACAGCCTGTCTACTGCTCTACAATGTTGCCACCAGGGGCTAAGGTAAAGATGGGAAGAATGCGCATCGCAATCCGAGATGCATCAAAACTCAGCGCGCCAAGAGGGCTTTCAAAACGCCCAAGCCCCATCATTTCATTCACCGCAGAGTTACGGTTACCACCGCTCGCTGCAGCAACCCGGGCAAGGATTAAAGTGCCTTCGAAAGCCTGAGCGGAAAGCAAATCAGGCATGCCGTTGTAGGCTTCCGAGAACGCCCTCACAAACTCTTTCTGCGTGGGGTTATTGCCGCTGAGCGACAGGCCACCCGGAAAAAGCGCGCCTTCCACAAGCCTTCCACCGCGCTGGTAGAGTAGGTCGCTATTCCATTCTGTGGTGCCCAGCAGAGAAACGCCTGCGACGTCGAAGTACGCTAAACTCGCGGCGATTTGGGCAACCGCGCGCGGGCCGTCCGGAATAAACACTGCGTCGAAATCCACGATGGGCGGAAGCCTCGCTTTCGAAGGGCGCTTGGATTTCGCCGCTTGTTCCTTGATGAACGTGTCTAGTTTAGCGGACTCCATGCGCCGGTAGCGAGGGTCGGCAACTCCCGCAAGCCGTTGTACCGGGTCTTGAAAGTCTTTTGCTTCCGGGTCGTAGGTTTCTAAACCAACCACCTGACCGCCCAACCGTTTTGCAACGGCGGAAAACTCAGAAGCCATGTCATCGCCGAACGCATTGCGCGGGGCCAGGATAGCAAAGCGTTTGAAACGTTTTTCTTGGATGCAGTGTTTAACCAGGTTCTCCATTTGGATCCGCGGGGTCAAAGCGTTCTGAAAAAGGTAAGCGCCGCGTTGAGAAAGCCCTTCTTTTCCAGTCAAAGATAAATTCAAAACTCCCATTGCCTGCGCCCGTTCTCCGGCAGCAAGGGATTCTTTCCAACTAATCGGGCCTAGGATTGCGATCACTCCGTGCTCTCGCACGAGCCTCTCCACCGCCTCCGATGCTCCAGCGGGAGTTGAATAGGAATCCTCAATGAATAGCTCGATATCGCTGCTCGAACTTGTGTTGTAAACCCCTGCCGCCAGCAAAACGCCGTCCAAAGCCCGCTTTCCGTATTGGGCATTGGAGCCCGAAAGAGGCAGCACTACACCAATATGCGTCTTGTCGCCCGTGGACGCCGCGACGAGCTGCGTTTCCGGAGCGGCAGAAAGCGCTGCAATCGTGGGGGCCGCCGCGAGCCCGGTGGAAGGGGCAGGCGTGGCGCTCGAAGAGAGCGCCGCCAAGCGATCGCTAATTTTAGACCGCGTCGTTGGTTCGGAAACCTGAGAAAGGAGCAGCGTCAGCTCTTCCGGAGAGTTCATTTGCGCGAGCTGCGAAGCAACGGCCGCTTCAGCCTGGCCACGCTTTGTTTCTTCCAGAGGGAGCTGCAAGTGCTGCGCTGCGTACGACACGGCAACCGATCGGTTTCCAAGAGCAATGGCCGCATCTACGCCAAGCTGGTAAACCACTTCGGATCGCCTGGGCCCTTGGGCCCTGACCGTATCGGCGGGTAAAGTGCGCAATGTCTCGAGCGCTTTGTCGTAATGCCTCTGTTGGTACTCACTAGCGGCTAGATTATAAATCACATCGAAGGCCAGATCGGAGTTTGGGTAAGCCGCTAGAAAAGATTGAAATTCGGCCGAAGCCTGCGCGTAGTTGCCCGTCGCGTAAAAAAGACTTCCAATACGGTACGACGAAATCTGGCTCGCCGCGCCGCCCGGGTACCGCATTTTTATCCCGCGGTAGCTATCCATCGCATTTTTAAACTTCTTCGCGCGAAAGAAACGCTCTGCTTGGTTAAAAGCAGCCCGCGCTTTTGGCTCCACTTGAGTCGCTTTCATCCCGGCATCGTCTTGCAGTGAAACCGAAGCAGGCTGCGTCGACGCGCAACCGGACAGGAAGATCAGAAAAAGCACTGCGTATGAGAGTGGTTTCACTTGAGCATCTCTTTAAATTTTTGGAGAAAGCGATCCATGCCCGGGTGAGTCCCTTTGTTTTCCTCTTCGGCAAACTGCTTGAGCAAGTCTTTCTGACGCCCGCTCAGTTTACTTGGAGTTTCGACTAGCACTTGGACAATCAGATCGCCGCTCCCATTGCCGTTCAGCCGGCGTATTCCCTTACCGCGCAGCTTCAATACTTCCCCCGATTGGGTGCCGGCCGGAACGCTCAGTTCAGCCGAACCGTCGAGGGTAGGGATTTCAATCTTAGCCCCCAACGCGGCTTGTACAAAGCTAATCGGAAGCGAGAGGATTAAATGTTCGTTCTCTCGTCGAAACAGAGGGTGCTCAGCAACACGCACGTGGACGTAAAGGTCTCCTGTTTTTCCGCCAGGGCTACCCGCCTCGCCTTCGCCGCGCAGCCTCAACCGCTGATCGGTGTCAATGCCGGCAGGGATCTTCACTTGGACCGTAGAGGGCGTTTTAACTCTGCCTTTCCCGCGGCACTTTTCGCAGACTTCTTCGATCACCGCGCCTCGGCCTTGGCACGTGGAACAGGTTCGAGAGAGGGTAAAAAACCCTTGGTTGAAGTGCATCTGGCCCGAGCCGCGGCAGGTCTTACACTTTGCCGGCTGGGTTCCGGCCTTCGCTCCGCTCCCGCTACACGTCCCGCACGAGCTCTCACGCTCGAAACTGATGGACTTCTCTGTGCCGAAAGCCGCTTCTTCGAAAGTAATGTCCATGCTGTAGCGAAGATCAATTCCCGCCTGAGGGCCGGAGCCACCGCCGAAAATATCGCCAAAAATATTATCGAAAATATCCGAGAACGAGCCGTTAAAGCCGCTTTCGAAACCAGACCCGCCGCCTACTCCAGCGTGGCCAAACTGGTCATACGCAGCGCGTTTCTTGGGATCGCTCAGCACTTGGTAAGCTTCGTTCAGTTCTTTGAACTGGCTCTCGGCTTCTTGGTTCCCTGGGTTTCTATCGGGGTGGCACTGGATTGCGAGCTTGCGGTAAGCTCTTTTCAGTTCGTCCTCGCCAGCCTGGCGGGAAACGCCCAACGTTTCGTAGTAATCGCGCTTTGCCATACTTCCCCTAGCTCTTGGCAATGCCTACAACGACTTTAGCGGGCTTTAGAAGCCGACCGTGTAAAACGCAGCCGCGTTGGGCTACGGCCGTCACGCAATCGACTAGATCCGGTTCAGCCGGGCCTTGAGCAACCGCTTCATGCTGCGCAGGATTGAATTTTTCGCCTACCTGCCCAATGAGCTCCGCTCCAAACCGAGTAAACAGGTGTACCAATTCCCGGTGCGTCATTTCGATCCCCTTGGCAAAGGATTTCACTTCTTCGCTTTCGTGGCTCTTCAACGCTGACCCAGACTGCAGAGCGCGTTCGAACATATCCACGACATTTAAAAGCTCGCCGACCATTCTGTCGTTAGCAAACCGAATAGAGCTTTCCTGCTCCCGAAGGAGCCTTCGCTTGGTGTTCTCAAATTCGGCGCGCAAGTAGAGCATTTCCGAGCGGAGCTTACTTTCAGGCGACTCGGCTTCCGGAGCGGCGCTATCCCCTGTTTCCATCGGTTCTTTCGTTTCTTCTGAGTTCATGGCACTTCCTTTACATTCGATCGGGTTTCCACCAAATGGCGGTACCGCCCTTTATATTCCGGCCCACTCGCCTTCAAGCTCCGAATTGCTTGGCCTAAGAGGCCGTGCAACGTGCTGACGTCCTTCACATAGGGCGGTAGCTGGCTTAAAATTTCCTCGAGCCGAGGCCGCATTTTATGTGGATCCCCTGGCAGCACAAAACCGCTGGCTTCCGCCAATCCCAAAAAATGGGCAATCAAACGGTCCCTTTGGGACATCGATTCCGACCGAAACTCCTGCGCTTCGGGTGTCATCGCTCGATTGACTTCATAACTTAAGAGTAGGACCGCTTGCGACAAATTCAAGGACGGGTACTCGTCCGAAGAAGGAATGGTCACGATCCAATCACACAGCTGGATGTCCTCGTTGGAAAGCCCGTCGCTCTCCGTGCCAAAAACCAGAAAAAGGTCGGTAATTTCCTTGCGATCCAACTTCCCCAACGCTCGGTGCACTGCGACATCTACTCGCAAAGGGTGCGGCCGATTGGCAGACCCCGCACGCGCCGTTGTGGCAAGGAGGAGGGGCTGGTATTGCTCGCCGCGTTCGCCCAGCTTCGCCGCTTCAAAAAGGGAAGAAAAATAGAGCGCATTTTCAAGCCGGTGCCGGGCGTGCTTTGCCATCCGCCAGCTTGAAGCGTCGAGCACCTCCGAAGTTCCCACGATCCGGAGCGGGCTTTGGATCCCCATATTGGCCAGCGCCCTCGCGGCCGAACCGACATTTCCTCCGTACTCCGGACGGACCAAGACTGCATGGATGCGTTCGCGCATCCATTCACAAGAGCTGTGGACAAAATTTTCAATAGGTTCAGTAGCCAAAACCTGCCTGCCGCCAAGAGGGTCACACCTAGAAAATGGAGTGGATTTAATACCTTATTTGGAAGCCCATACCAAGAGGGGAAAACAATTACTGCGGTGCGCTAATGGTTTAAACAGGAAGTTATCCACAGCCTGTGGATAACTTTTTATGCGCACGCTTCGCTGGAAAGCATTAAAATTTCAGCAAAAAATTCTGTCAACGCTGTTCTTCCGCCTCCCTAAGCGTCAAGCGGGCTGGGCTTATCGGGCGGTCCACTTTCTTCAAAAAACGCGAGCTGCCCCGACATAGGGGCCAAAGACGTAGACCGGGTTCTCGAGGATCGCTGGGACTCGGACTCCAAATGCCCTTGGATTTGACGCGCCCGGACTAAAACCTCGCTTGGCAATCCAGCGAGTTTGGCGACTTCAATTCCATAGCTTCGGCCACAAACGCCCGCGCCCAATTTATAAAGGAAAACGATGCTATCCTTCCACTTTTCCACCAACACGCTGGCGTTTTTCACACCAGGCAGAGTATTTTCCAGCGCGCTCATTTCGTGAAAGTGGGTCGCAAAAAGTGTTTTCGCCCGGACGTGGAGGTGCAGATACTCCAAAAGCGACCACGCTAACGATAGCCCGTCGTAAGTGCTCGTGCCCCTGCCAATTTCATCAATGATCACCAAACTATCCACCGTGGCGGTCTTTAAAATGCGAGCCACTTCGGTCATTTCAACCATGAAGGTGGATTGGCCCCGGGCCAGGTCGTCGGAGCTGCCTATTCGAGTGAAAATGGCGTCGAGCAGCGGGAGGGTCGCCCGGGACGCCGGGACGAAACTGCCGGCCTGGGCAAGCAAGCAGATGAGCGCGACCTGGCGCATGATCGTGGACTTACCGCCCATGTTGGGGCCTGTGAGGATAAGGGTTCGGGCCGACTCGGGGCAGAGCCGGACCGAGTTCGGCACGAAAGTCCCTGCTTTAAGAAGCGTCTCCACCACGGGGTGCCGCCCGTCTTCAATGTCCAAAAGCCCGCCGGCCTGAAAAGTGGGGCGAGTGTAGCCGAGGGTCTGGGCCGTCCGAGCAAAACTTTGCAGCACATCGATCTCCGCCAGCACCCGGGCGTTTTCTAAAAGGGCAGGGGCCTCCGCGGCGACTTGGTTCCGGATCTCCAGAAAGAGACTTTCCTCTAGCGCCTTGCCTCGGTGTTCTGCAGTTAGGGCTTTCTCTTCAAAGTTTTTGAGTTCTTCCGTGATGAATCGTTCGCCGGTCGAGATGGTCTGTTTGCGAATATACTCTTTGGGGACTTTGGAAAGATGGCTCGTCGTCACTTCGATCGTGTAGCCAAAGACCCGACTGAATTTAATTTTCAAAGAGGCGATGCCGGTGCGAGCACGCTCCCGATCTTCCATTGCCGCAAGCGTGCTCTTTGCATCGTGCACCAGAGCGCGGCACTCGGCGATCCGCGGATCAAACTCGGGTCTAAAAATACCGCCCTCACGAAAAACGGCGGGGGGTAAGTCCTCCAAAGCCCGCTGCAAATAATTCGCTAAGGCCTCTAAAGGCTTTAGACGCGCGCCACGCTGAGAGATCGATCGAGACTCGGAGTGCAGCAAGCACGCTTTAAGGGCAGGCAAGCGCAATAACGCATCACGGATTGAAACAAGGTCACGCGGCATGGCGAGACCTAAAGCGGTTTTCGTTGCGAGGCGCTCCAAATCTCGCAGGTTTGAAAGACTGCTGCGAACGAGATCCGCAGTGTCTCGGCGATCGAGAAAACTTTGAACTGCGTCGAGCCGATCTTCAATCACCTCTGCGCGGCGCGAAGGGCGAGAAAGCCAGTCTTTCAAAAGCCGTTTGCCCATCGAAGTACCGGTCAAATTGAGAGCATCACTGAGAGATACCCCGCCCTCCGAATTCGCTTTGGTCACTTCCAGCGAGGAGAGAGTCACACTGTCTAAAACCAGCGCATCACTTCCAAAAAGGGCCGGCCCAACGCTTAAGCTGGGAAGCCTCGCCTTGAGGGACTCTTCGCCGTAGCGCTTTAAAGCTTCCTCTGCCGATCCGAAAGTGTCCCGTTTTGTTACCAAGCACGCGGAAAAGAGGGTTTCGACGCTAGACGGGACCTCGGACGGCAGCAGCACTTCTTTGGGCTGAAACTCCCTCACCACTTCCGCGAGCGATTCCAGAGAAAGGGCTCTGCCCAAGCGTATTTCGCTGGCGAAAAGATCTAAAAGGCAGAGCTCAAACCCGCGGTCGGTGGGCTTTACCGCCAAGAGCAAAGCCTTTTGGTCTTCTCGAACGAGATCCGGATCGCCCACCAAAGCCGGGGTCAGCACTCGAATCACTTCTCGCTTTACGAGCCCCTGCGCTTTAGTCGGATCTTCCACTTGTTCGCACAGAGCTACTTTAAAACCGTGGGCAAGGAGCTTTTGAATATACCCGAGGGCCGAGTGGTGGGGCACGCCACACATGGGTATGGGGTCCTCTGCGTTCTTATCTCGCGACGTGAGCTGCACTTCTAAAATAGGGGCCGCAGCAATAGCGTCTTCAAAGAACATCTCATAAAAATCCCCCATTCGATAAAAGAGGATGGAGTCGGGGTGCTCGCGTTTCATCGCAAGGTACTGCACGAGCATTGGCGTCAAGTTTTTCGGGATTCCCACGCAAGAAGGGTTACCAAAACCCTAAGTCAGTGACAAGGACGGGGGCATCCACTAGACCAACGGGGTGCCCTCTCTTTCAATAAACGCTCGTGTTTGGGTTGCTTTCTGGCTGGCAGCGGCTTTTTGGGGAACTTCGTTTCTGTGGATCAAGCTGGGGGTCGAAAACTGGGATCCTCTTTCGCTCGTCGCCTACCGACTCTCTGTCGCGTGCGCTTTTTTTGGGGCGTACCTTGCAGTTACACGGCCGAAGTTTCACTGGAACCCCCGGCGCCTTTGGGTGCTTCCCGTGGTTGCCTTTTTAAATCCTTACCTACCTTTTTTGCTGATCACGTGGGCCGAAGTCCACATTGAGAGCGGCGTTGCATCGATCCTCAACGCCACTGTGCCGCTTTTCATGCTGGGCCTTACCCCGCTCTTTCTTCCTTCGGAAAAACCGACTTTGACGACTTTTTTGGGGATCTCGATCGGCTTTTTGGGAGTTGCTCTCTTGTTTTACAATCCCGCGGCGTCGGTATCGGTGAGCTACGCTGGGTATGGCGCCGTGTTGCTAGCAAGCTTTCTCTACGCCATTTCGGCGATCCTCATGCGGCGCTACCCAATGGATGTTCCGCCCACCGTCCAAGCGGCGGCAATGAACGGGACCGCCTGTGTTTTTGTATGGGCCCACGCACTGGTTTCCGGAGCGACTCGCGCTCCCTCCACTTCGGTCGAGCTTGTTTCCGTGCTCTGGCTCGGCGCTTTTGGCAGCTTTGCCGCTTATTCGTGTGCCATGTACGTTCTCCACAAGCGGGGGGCGGTGCAGACCACGCTCATTAACTTTGCCTACCCGTTGATTGGACTTTGCCTGGGGATCTTGTTTCTAGGCGAAGCATTCCAGTGGCGTCTCGTCTTCGGCGGCGCGCTCATCTTGGGTGGGATTGGACTCGTGCAGATACCCGTTAAAAAACTTTTCGCATTTGCGGCGAAACTTAAAAGAAAGCCGGTGGGCAAATAGTCTGGGGTTCCCAAAATTCGGTTGGCAACCCTGCGGCGCCAAACGTAATTTGATCCGTAGGGACCCGCACGCCCCGTCCGTCATTGCGAGTCGCGCAGCGGCGAAGCAACCTACAAACCGTGCAAATCGACCGACAAAAATCTATCTCCATCATAGCTAAAAGGTTGCTTCACCCTTCGGGTTCGCAATGACGAATGGGGGGTTGGGACGGCCTGCACATCCCGGCCGTCAGATAGTCCACTTCTCGCGAGGTGGGAGTTTATCCCCCAGCCGATCTCGGAGTTGAACAAAGGCCCGCGCAGTCAAACGGACGTCTCCAATCGATCGGTGGCGCAAATCTCCACCTTCCATCGCAAGTCCCAGACGCTTGCAAATAATATCCAGGTTGTGGCGCGTCTCCTCGGGAAAGCAGCGCTTGGAAAAGTGGACGGTGTCGTAGACTTCGAAAGCGTGGTTGATCTTTTTTTGGACCATGTACTTCATCAAAAAGCCCATATCGAACTTCGCGTTTTGAGCGACTAAATAAGCGCCCCCCACAAAGTCGAGGAATTTTGGAAAAACTTCATCAAACACGGGGGCGTCGGCTACCATTTCGTTCGTGATGCCGTTGATTTTGGAGGCCTCAGCGGAAATGAGCCGCTTCGGGTTCACCATGGAATGGAAGTAGTTTTCTTCATCTACTTGATCCCCGAAAACTCTCATGGCGCCAATTTCGATGATTTCATCCCCCGCCCAAGGCGATAGGCCAGTCGTTTCCAAATCGAAAACAACGTATTCATCTAGGCAAAGGCTAAGCTGCATTAAAAACCCCGTTGAGTAGTATGGGTAAAAAAACCCGGTTTGACGGTCAAGGCAAAATGGCCTAATCCTCAA
This sequence comes from Pseudomonadota bacterium, assembly GCA_031425635.1. Taxonomy (GTDB): domain Bacteria; phylum Bdellovibrionota; class FAC87; order UBA2466; family UBA2466; genus JAIEOG01. The sequence goes on along the minus strand of JANPJT010000221.1, from coordinate 8,104 downwards.
CACCAGTGCTAGTTGATCCCCACTATTCGAACCAAAAGTACCGACTGTCCGAGATCCCGCACCACTATGGATCCCACGTCCATATTTTGAGTAACCCTTTCTTGTTCACTTGTCTTGCAAAGTTGTGTGCCCCGGAGACCGAACAGCCGCTTGTGAACCAGCTGCTCCATACGCTCTATGGCGAAATGGTCCGCACGGTGGCTAATGTTGAGTTTCCTCAAGTCGACGCTGTATTGACTAGCCGCATGAGCGTTTCGCACGCCGAAGGCCAGTACCAAGGGCGGATTTTAGATCCTAAAACTCAAGTAGTGTGCGTCAATTTGGCCCGCGCCGGCACAGTACCGTCGCAAATTTGCTTTGACGCTTTCAACTACTTGCTAGAGCCGAAAGGCGTCCGGCAAGACCACATTTCGATCAACCGCAAACTCAATGCGGGGGAACAAGTGATTGGGACCCAGCTTGGCGGGCTCAAAATTGGTGGCGCGATCGGCGATAAAATCGTCGTGATTCCGGACCCCATGGGGGCCACGGGCTCCACTATCCGCAGCGCGATGGAAATCTACACGGCCCACGGGGTTGCTAAACGTTTCATCGCCATGCACTTGATCGTGACGCCGGAGTATTTAAAAGCCGTGACTCGGGAATTCCCTGAACTTCGAATTTATGCCATAAGGTTGGACCGAGGCCTGGGCCCGAAAAGCTCTCTCGGAGAAATTCCGGGCTCAAGCTGGGACGAAGAGCGGGGCCTGAGCGGCAAGCAATACATCGTCCCCGGCGGTGGGGGCTTGGGCGAAGTGATTAATAACGCGTACGTTTGAGGGTAAAATGGCTTTGAGAAAAGTAGCGGTGATGGGAAATCCAGTGCTTCGGCTGGTGGCAAAACCTATCCCGGTCAAAGAAATTGGGTCCCCTCAAATCCAAAGCCTCATCCAAGACATGGTTGAGACGATGTTTGAATACGACGGCCGAGGCCTAGCTGCCCCCCAGATCCACGAAAGCTTGCAGCTAGTGGTGATGCTTTGGGACTTCGACAAAGACAAGAAAACCGAGCTCCGAGTGCTGGTGAACCCCGAAATCACGCCCGTTTCTGAGGAAACCGCCGGTAACTGGGAAGGCTGCTTGAGCCTTCCAGGGCTCCGAGGTTTTGTGGAACGCCCGAACAAGATTTCTGTGAAAAGCTACGATCAAGAGGGCAAAAAACAGGACTTTATCGCAGAAGGTTTTGCCGCAACCGTTATCCAGCATGAGTGCGATCACCTGCTCGGGAAACTGTATGTTGACCGCATTACGGACTTCACTCAGTTTTCGTACATCAAAGAATACAACCGTTTTGCCGAGTACTCCGAAGACGAAGGCGAATAGCGGCTAAGGCTTGCGATTTAGCGACTTTCCGGGCTAAACTCCCGGCCATGAAATCAGCCAAAAAAGCCTCCGAGACCGACAGCTCCCCTCGCCTTGATTACGCCCTTTTAGACAAAATCACTCGACGCGCTTTCTACATGGCCCTCGAAATGATCTACGCGGCAAACCACCGCCCCGAGATCGAGCGCGAAAAGGGCGAGCCCAAGGTCGGAGGCCACCCATCGGCCTGCGCTTCTTCTCAGCACATCCTTGCCGCTATCCATTTGGTCCTGAAAAAACCCGAAGATTACATGGCCCACAAGCCCCATGTCTCCCCGATGGATCATGCGCTCAACCACTTGCTGCACAATCTTAAAGAAAAAGATGGCAGCTGGATGCCTTACGAACGCCGCAAAATCGCCATGAACCATTTGCGCCATTACTCGACGGAAGGGCTCCCTGTTTTCCAGTCCTACCACGCCGAAGCCGACCCCGACGGCTACCGCTTTTTTCCGTCCGGTTCCGTGGGGATCCCGCCCGTCAACGCGCTCTACATGGCTCTGGCCTACGACTACGCGTGGTACCACAAGTTCGAAATTGAGGAAGACCCGACTTTTTGGTGCCTCATGGGCGACTCTGAATTCCGCGAAGGCTCTTTACATGAAGCAATGCCCGATGCCGGCGAGCGAGAGCTCCGTCGATTGATTTGGATTGTCGACTACAACCGCCAGAACCTCGACGGGACTCGGATCACCAATGAAAAAGCGTTAGGTGGTTCCGATGCGGACCGGATCGTCCGGCTGGCGGAAGCCAATGGCTGGCACGGCATCAAGCTGAAACACGGGAAAATCCGCGAGCGCTTGTTCGCCACCCCAGGGGGCGAGGAATTTAAACGCGTTTTGGACGAAGAACTGAGCGATTTCGAGTTTCAAGCGCTCCTCTCCAACGGGAAAACCGAAGTGATCATCGATCGCTTGGAGAAAAAATCTGCGAAACTGAAAACGTGGATGAAAAATTACTCGGCCGAACAAATCCGCGAGGCGTTTTTTAACCTAGCCGGTCATGACTTAGAAACGTTGGTCGAAGCTTTTACCGAAGCTAAAAAAAGCAAAAAGCCTACGCTGCTCGTGCCGTACACAATCAAAGGCTTCACTCTGGAATGCCAAGCAATGTCGGGAAACCACTCGGCAATGCTCGAGCGCGAAGAGCTCGATCGCTATGCGCCAACCGTCGGCGCACAAGCAACCGATCCTTTCGGGGAGTTTTCCAAAGGTTCGCCCGAAGAAGCGTTTCTTGCGCAACGTCGAGGGAGCCTATTGCCCGGCATCGATTCAGTCCGAGCTGCGGCCGAAAAACGGCGCGCACAGTGGCAAGAGAAAGCAAAAAGCGTTTCTTGGCCCGTCGACTTCGACATTACCGCTTTGAAACTTTCCCCTCTGGCGCATACCCAGTGGATGTGGGGACAGATCGCGGCGAAACTAGATCGCCTCGCCCGCGGCGGTGGTGGAAGCGCCGGTAACGCTTTTGATGCTTTCTCCAAACTCTTTCTCACGATGGCACCCGACGTCGGCAGCTCAACCAACACCAGCCCCAACATGAACGGGAAGCTTTTCGGGAGCTCGCAACAGGAAGATTTTGAAGCGCTTTTCAATTCGAAAGATAAGAAGGCGCCTGACATGATGCCTCAGCTTTCGGAACGTTCAGGCCACCTTCGGTTTGAAATCGCCGAAGGCAACTGCATGTCTGCCGCTGGTTCCTTTGGGAAGTTTGGCCACTACACGGGGATCCCTTTCTACCCCGCGATGCCAGTTTACGATTTCTTCATTAAACGGGCCCTCGATCAAATGTACTACAATTGCTACTGGCGCTCTGGTTACGCTACCATTGGCACGCCCAGCGGAGTGACCCTCGCTGCGGAAGGGGCCCAGCATTCCTGGAAATCGGATATCCAGATGCCGAACCAGATCACCTGGGAGCCCTGCTTTGCTAAAGAAGTCGACTGGATTCTCGCAGATACCCTGCGCCGCCATTTTACCGGCGAGAATGTCGACCGAGAAGCTTGCCTCCTGCGCCTCGTAACCAAAGGCATTACCCAGAAGGATTTCCTTGCCCGCTTGAAGCGCCAGGCTCGGTTTAAAACTTCGGCAGAAGGGTTGAGCTTCGGGAACGAAGACGCTGAAACGCAGTCCGATGAGTCGATCCTCCAAACAGTCCGCGAAGAAGTTTTAAAAGGCGGCTACGCGCTCATCGACTACCGGGGCTATAGCGAGTACGTGCCGGGCGACAATGTCGTGCACTTGTTTGCGATGGGCGCTTTGGTTCCTGAAGCGATCAAAGCGTCAGATCGGTTGCGAGAAGAAAAAGGCATTTGTGCCAACGTCTTTGTTGTCACGAGCCCCGACCTCTTGCTCGGCAATTACGCTTACCACGAAGGGTACCGCCACTTGCGCCAGGGCCTGGGAGTGAACGGCTCGATGCATTTTGTGCCGGGCCGCGGAGATCAAGTCGCTTCCCTCGGGGACTGGTTTGCTTTGCAAGGCGGCCGGGTCCCCATCGTTTCGGTCCACGACGGAGAGCCGGGCTTACTTGATAATATCGGGTCGATTGTGGGAGTGCAGCATAAGTCGCTCGCCATTCGGAAGACTTCTAAATCCGGCACGACTTGGGATATTTACCACTTGCACGGGATAGACGCGGAAGGTGTCTTTGAAGCGGCGGAAGCGATGCTCCACGAGTCGGCCCAAGAGACATTCGAAGTGAACCGAAGTGTTTTGAGTTCTCTCTGAAAGCAGCCTAGCCCTGGAGTGATTTGAGTGCCGCCTGCGAAAAGTACCGTGTGGGATCCACGGCTTTGCCATTTTCGCGCAGCTCAAAATAAAGGCTGGGTTTTTCGTTATTGCCTGTGTCGCCCACAAGGCCGATAGGCTCCCCTTTTTTCACCGGCGCCCCTTGGGCTAAGAGCGCTTTCTGCAAGTGTGCGTGGAGCGAATAGAGGCCGCTCGGGTGGCTCAGGATCAGGACGTTTCCTAACCCTCTGACCCAACCTTCAAACTCCACCACTCCGTCCAGCACCGCCTGCACGGGCGTGCTTTGCTCCGCCTCAATTTCTACCCCTTTGTGGAAAGTCACTGTGCCGAACTTCGGGTGGACATCGCGGCCGAAAGTGCGCACGATCTTTCCTGCAGTGAGAGGGAGCCCTAAAGAATAGCGTTGCACAGCAGGCCTACGGGGTTGCCCCCGGTCCGCTTCCAAGCTTTGAAAAAGTTCGTTCAACTCTTTCGAAACCAGCACCCATTCGGACGCCGCAGAGCGGTAGCGATCCTGCTTTTTGGTGAGCTGGACCAAGACTTGTTTTTTTCTTTCAAGGAACCCTTTGAGTAGAGATTCCTGTTCTTGCATTTCTTTCAGTAAAAAATGGACCCCTTCCCGCGCTTCGGAAAGCTTTTGCTCGCTTTCTTTCAGGCGCTGGGAGCGCTCTTTGATTTGGTCTGAAATCAGCGAGTGCATTCGAATCGTATGGAACAAAACGCGCACCCGGCTCGCGACTTCGTTCAAATCCCCACCGCTGAACGCAAATCGGATCGGGCCATCGCGCCGGATTTTGTTCACTACTTTCATTAGTTGGTAAAAGCGGTTCTGTTGCGCAGTCTCGACTGAACGGTGCTTCACGACTTCCATCGACAAATTGTCCAAAGCCATTTGAAGCTCTTGGCGATTGGCTAGGATTTCTGCAATTCGGTTTCGGACTTGGTTCTGGTTTTGGTTTACTTGGTCGAGTTCTTCCAAAATGCCGAGGCGTTCAGACTCTCGTTTTTCAAAAACGGGCTTTTCGGTGGATAAAAATGCCTTCAGCTGTTTGGCACGCTCTAGCGTTGGTTCACTGGCTAGCAGGCACCCGGAGAAAATGGATAAGAGAAGAAAAAGCTTCATGTCAGCGTTTTTTCCTGGAATCGAAAAAAGACCATCACGCTCCCAATCAAAGCCATGGAGATACCGACCGTGAAAAGGCAGGCGAGCTGGGAAAGCGATAAGAAGGCAAGCTGCCTGACCCCTAGGAGCGAGCCCCACTCAAGCGCAATGACTTGCGAAGAGACAAACGTAAAAAAATACAAAACGATGACAGAGATGAGGGCTCCCGTAATCCCTTCAATGACCCCTTCCCACACAAAAGGGGCCAGGATGAAGTTCCGGTGCGCTCCCATCATTCTTGCGAGCTGTATTTCATTTTGGCGGGACTGGTGCCGAATCCCCATGAAATTAGCAATAATAAAAGCGCACCCTGTGATCAGTGCGCCCAGTAATAGGATTCCCAAAAGCTGGCCGAGGCTGCGCAATTTCTTGTATTGCACGAGCCACCCGTCGGAAAAATCAGACTCTTCAATCCCTGGCATGGACGCTAAAGTCTTGCGGACCGATGCAATCGTTTCTGATCCTGCGGCAGCGTCCAACTCCACTTCAAGGACGTCAGGAAACACATCGCTTCCAGGCATTTCTCGGTGCGATGGTTCACCTAGGAAACTTTGGATTTCTTCCACCACCGAGTCTTTGTCTTTGAAAGTCACTTGGCGGACTTGCTCCATCGCGAAAACTTTGTCTCGAAGCTCCCGAACCTGATCGTTTGTCAGGCCGTCTTTGAGGTACAACGTTCCCGTCACACGGGGATTCGTTTTCTCAGCGACTTTCTCGATGTTTCGAGAGAATACAAAAAAAGCCCCTACGATAGTCAGAGCTGCCGTGATTGTGGCAATGCTCACAAAGTGCAGCCAAGGGTGCCTACGAAAATCGCTTACGACGCGCTTTAGGCCTCGAGCTTTCATGTGTTCCCTCGAGTGTCGGAAGCAATCCGCCCTTTGAACAGCTCAATCACTCGAGCGGGGAATTCATCCATGAGGGTCTCGTCGTGGGTCGCCACCAAAACGGTCGTGCCCATTTCTCGGATTTCGTTAAAAAGCGTCATGATTTCGCGCGCCGTTTTGGAATCGAGGTTTCCTGTCGGCTCGTCGGCAAGGAGCAGAGTAGGCTTACCCACCATCGAACGCGCAATCGCAACTCGCTGTTGCTCCCCACCCGAAAGCATTTGCGGGTAGTCTTCAAGGCGATCTCCTAGACCCACTAAGGAGAGAACCCCTTTCACTCGAAATTCTGTTTCCCGAGGCGTCATGCGTCGGATTTCCAGCGGGAGAGCGACATTCTCAAAAACAGTCAAATCAGGGAGCAGCTTAAAGTCCTGAAAAACAAAGCCAACTTCCCGTCGGTAGAGGTAAACTTTCCCGTTCCCCAGGGCCGAAAGATCTCGGTTGTTGACGACAATGGAGCCGTTGCTTGCTTTTTCTTGCGCGAAAAGCAGCTTCAGTAGAGTCGTCTTTCCCGCGCCGTTGCCTCCGGTAATGTAAGCAAATTCGCCTTTGGACAAATCGAAGCTGACATCTTGGAGAGCAACACGGCCGGGGGAATACTTTTTACTCACCCGATTGAGGCGTACCATTTTTCCAGACATAGTCGGAACCTGATTGTTTTTGGGTTTTGGTGATTTTTTTGAAGAAGAGCAAGGAAGAAAAAATTTGCTCTTATATTTAGTTTAGCACAAGGCCGTGATCGCACCAGTGGTTTTTTATATCAGGGGAGGGAGTGCTGTGGGTCGTGCGTGCGCGCCGCGACAAAAACTAATAGAAAGTATCGACGATGGTTTTTAGGGCTTCTTGCATGGGTACTGCGGAGACGTGGTTGTTCACCAAAGTATGTACGGCTTCTTTGGAGAGGCCGGCGTGGTTCTTCATAGCGGTGATGAGGTTTTTCCATTCGGTTTGGTTGTTGGGGGAGTTAAGCGCGGTAATGGCAGCTTCGGTGTTTTCTGGGCCGGCCGCGTAGAGGCGGCTCATGAAATCCGTGGCGCGTTCGGAGACGCTGGCGCCGGCTACCCAGATTTTGGCGGTGTTGTCGTTGGATGCCGTCACAATCGATTTGCCTTCGGGGGAGAACCGGGCGGATCTAACGTTTGCGGCGTGTCCATGAAGCGTCGCTTTGGGATCGCCGATTCGTGCGTCCCATAGCTTGGCGGTGTAGTCGGTTGACCCCGTCACAATCGATTTTCCATCGGGCGAGAACTGGGCGTTCAGAACTTTGCCTTCGTGTCCCTGAAGGGTCGCTTTGAGAGCGCCAGTTTGGGAGTCCCAAAGCTTTACGGTTTTGTCATAGGAAGCCGTCAAAATCGATCTATTCTCGGGGGAGAACTGGGCAGTCCCAAGCAATTCGGTATGTCCCTGAAGCGCCGTCTTGAGAGTGCCAGTTTGTACGTCCCAGAGCCTCGCGGTTTTGTCACTTGATGCCGTCACTATCGATTTGCCGTCGGGGGAAAATTGGGCGGAGATAACTGCTTGAGTATGTCCCCGAAGCGTTCCCGTCATGGCGCCGGTTTCTGAGTCCCAGAGCTTTGCGGTGTTATCGTGGGACGCCGTCACAAACGATTTGGCGTCGGGGGAAAATTGGGCGTGTCTAATAGCGTCGGTATGTCCTTGAAGCGTCGCCTTAACAACGCCGGTTTGCGAGTCCCAGAGCTTCGCGGTGCCGTCCTCTGACGCCGTCGCAATCGATTTACCGTCGGGCGAGAACTGGGCGCTATTCAGCTGCGCTGCATGTCCCTCAAGCGTCGCCTTGAGAGTCCCGGTCTGAGCGTCCCAAAGCTTGGCCGTTTTGTCATTGGATGCCGTCACAATCAATTTTCCGTCCGGGGAGAATTGGGCACTGTAGACGCGACCCGTATGTC
>JANPJT010000220.1:0-2863 GCA_031425635.1 Pseudomonadota bacterium | reverse complement strand
CAAAGAGCTTTCTAGTTCGCTCCTCACTCCTGAAAAGCTTCGCTATACGTTTTCCAGGAACAAAGCGCATTTCCAGCGCTTTCTCGAAGTTCCTCCAGAGGTAGCGAAGGCTCCCTACTTCAAGAAGTGGACGGAAGAGGTTTACAAGCCATTGCCTCAAGACCCCATGGGGATTGCGTTTCTTCGGCTCGCCAGCCATTTTCGGGACAATTACCGCGTTGGGTACGAAGCGCAGAAGAATAACGTCGATTCGCTGGAAAGCTTTGTAGACAAGGCGAGGTACGGCCACTGCGAATATTTCGCAACCGCGAGCGTTTTGTTTTTAAGGTCCATTGGAATTCCCTCCCGAATCGTCCTCGGCTATCGCGGAGGAGGGTACAATGAAGTTTCGCAAGTTCTGGAAGTCCGCGAAGCGAACGCGCACGCTTGGGTAGAAGCGTATATCCCTAACCAGGGTTGGCTTTCGTTTGACCCGACTCCCGTGACGATTCGCCCTACTCAGTCCTCTTTAGCTTCAGTCGTGGTTTTATATTTTGCTGCCGCCAAGTTTTGGTTGCAGCGCTACCTAGTGGATTATGATTCCGAAACCCAAGCGAAACTTTTTAAGGAGCTTCGAACGTCCACTTACCTTACATCCGACCGAGGCACGTCATCGAGTTTCGCTGGCCGGTACAAAGTGCGTTTGCTTCTGTTGTGCGCTGGTTTGCTCGGCCTTGGCTTCTTTGTCTGGAAGCGCAAGCCGTGGCGTTCTCAGGGAGAGCTTCCCTCCTACTACCGTGAATTTCGAAAGGCAATCAAGCGCGTCGGATTTGAACGGCACCAAACGGAAACGTTCTCCCAGTTCCATCACCGCCTAAAGAGCACGAAACGGTTTAGCAGCACTTTAGAAGAGCTTGACCAGGCCCTCGAACGAGACCTCTATGCCTTCGAAAAGACCTCTCCACAACTGCAGCGGGCCCTCAAAGCTGCAGTCAGGCAAAAGCGCCTTTGGCGTTAGGGGCCGACAGCCCCTAGCCAACAATGTCTTCGCCACCATCGATGCCAAGGACGTTGCCCGTCAGCCAATTCGCTTCATCACGCACTAAGAGCGCTACGGTATTCGCAATGTCTTGGGGAGTTGTGAGCCTTCCCCAAGGGTTTCTTTTCATGGCAATCGACACCATTTCTTCGTTGCCGGGGATCTTACGGAGAGCCGGCGTATCTGTCACACCTGCTCGAACCGCATTGACCGAAACCTCGTAGGGCGCAAGTTCCAGCGCCAGCTGCCGGCAATGGGACTCAAGAGAAGCTTTTGCTGCGGAAACGGCGCCGTAGGTCGGCCACACTCGGGTGCTTCCCGACGACGTCATTGCGAACACTCGAGCGCCTCGTCGAAGGAGCCGTTTCTCAAAAAGATCCTGAGTCCAGTACACGAGGCTGTGCGCCATCACGTCGAGCGTCATGTTCATTTGTTCTGGCGAAATCCGATCTTTTTCTTCCGCCGTCACAAACGGCTTGAGCGACCCAAAGGCGAGTGAGTGCACTAAAACGTGGACGCCTTCCCCCGCATGCTTTGCCAGCTCAAGGAGAACTTCGGCTCGTTTTACTTTATCGGCGGCGTTCACATTAAAAAAAAGTGCTTCAGAGCCGAACGAGCGGACTTTATTCGCGACTTCTTCTGCGTGCGCTTGAGTGCTCTTTCGGTCTAAGTGCACCCCCGCAATGTTCATCCCTTCGCTCGCCAGTTTCAGGCAAATGGATTCACCAAAACCGCTGGAGGCTCCTAATACGAGAGCCCAACGGCCTTTTACGCTTGAAACTGACATGGTCCTTACTCCTTCGGTTTGGGATTTTCTGCATTACTCGCTAGAAATTCTTGTTTGAATGCATTGATTTTTTTGAACTCGGCTTCTTTGACTGAAATTGCTTTGTCGAGCCCTTTGCGTTCTCCCACAGCGGTGAGGCCGTTGGGCTTGGCAAATTTGAGGGTAACGCTCTCCACTTCACCCGAGCTTTTCTTCTCGTGCAGGCGGAGGGTAAAAGCCGGTGTGGCAGGTTTGGACTTGGACGGCAAAAATCCCTCCACGCGCGCGTCTTGAAGACGGGTCAAGTAGTCGTCGACTTTTGCCGTATCGATTTTAGCGGTCGCGTCGGAGGCAAGCTTCCACTCAGTCCCCTCTTTACGCAGTTCAAAACTTTCCGGGGGGTGTTCAATGGTAAACTTGGTGGTTTCAAAGCGGTTAAACTGAACGAGCTTTAAGTCGCGGTACTCCTTTGAGGGGCGCTGAGCCTTCTCCAGCAGGTCTTTAGCGACTTCGTAAACCACTTCTTTATCGCCGCGCTTCGCATAGTATTTATCCTTCACTTTGCCGAGCAGCAAAAGGCTTTGGCCGTCGCGCTTCTTTAGCAAGATCGTAGCGGCTGCGGGTGAAAGCCCCCAGCGTCCGAGCTGGCCCGTGCCTTTCTCGGCAGCGAACCCTGTCGCTTGGGTTTCGATGGCAGCGTTCAGGAGCTTGTTCACTTCTGCCGCTGCGGCAGGAACGCCCTCACGGGTAAGCGCCCAATCGTCTGCCTCCCCTTTTTTTAAAGTAAACGATTCGCTCGGCGTCCGGACTTCCACTTCAGTGACGTCGGTCCGCGAAAGCGCCATGATTTTTTTGTTTCGGTAGTCGTCGAGAGGTTTATCGAAAGTCGTGCGAAGCGATGCGGCGGCTTTATAAACAGCCGGTTTTCCTGCCACTTGGACGTACACACCTGACCCGACACTTAAGTCGTTTCCCACCCAAAGCTCTTCGGCTGGCGAAGTGCTGTCCTTCTTGATCGTTAACTTCAATTTTGGTGTCTTAAGCCCAAACACTTCTAAGTCGCTTGGGTTTTCTTCTAC
>JANPJT010000219.1:0-3749 GCA_031425635.1 Pseudomonadota bacterium | reverse complement strand
CTCGGCGGCCAGCACGCGCCCCTTTTTATCTGCGCGCTCGAGCAGAGATTGGGAAATGATACCTTCCAAGCACATGGAAAGCTGCAGACGAATCTGGTCTTGGGCGTCAGAAGGGAAAACTTGAATAATGCGAGTGACGCTCTGGTACGCGCTGTTGGTGTGCAGAGTGCTCAGCACAAGGTGGCCTGTCTCTGCAAGCGATAGCGCGGTTTCGATGGTCTCCCGGTCACGCATTTCCCCGACTAGAACGACATCGGGATCTTCTCGGAGAGCAGCTCGGAGCGCGGGACCAAAGCCGGGAGCATCCTGCCCGATTTCCCGCTGGTTCACTAAACTGCTGCGGTGGGAGTGAATGTACTCAATGGGGTCCTCAATCGTGATGATGTGGAGGTTGGAAGTTTCATTCAGCGTATCAATCATCGAAGCAAGGGTCGTGGTTTTGCCGCTACCTGTGGCCCCCGTCACTAAGACCAAGCCGCGGGGCTTTCTCATCAAGCTATCCACCACGGGCGGAAGCCCTAAAGTAGAAAGGCGAGGTATCTCGAAAGGGATGTGCCTAAAGGCACCCGAAACAGAACCGCGCTGGAAATAAAGGTTGCAACGAAAGCGCGCAACATCTCGGATACCGAATGAAAAGTCGATTTGCCGGCCCTCTTCAAACCCGGCTTTTTGAGCATCCGTCAGGACGGAGTAGCAGAGCTCTTTGGTGTCGGTGGGGCTCAGCAGAGGGGTTTTGGCCTTAAGGATCCGTCCGTTGACGCGAAAGGCGGGCGGGGATCCGGAAGTGATGTGCATATCCGAAGCTTTGTGCTCGAGCATGGCCCGAAGCAGAGTGGAAAGAGTTACCATTAGAGATCTCCGTCTGGTCTCGAGTTATTGAGCACTTCTTCTAAAGTGGTCTCTCCTCGATAAAGTTTGGTAAGCGCGTGCTGGCGAAGGGTTAGCATCCCTTCTGAAATCGCCGCTTTTTTCAATTCGTCCCCGTTTGCGCCTTTGATAATGAGCCCCCGCAACTTTTCGCTCATGGGCATCACTTCAAAAATCCCGCGCCGGCCTTTAAAGCCCGTCCCACCGCACTTCGTGCACCCTTTCCCTCGCATTGGCTGAAGCGTCTCGATCCAGGTTTCGGGGGTTTCGGCCTCAAGGAGTTCGGTTTTTGTCACTCGCGTATCCGGCTCTTTGCAGTTGTCACAAATCACGCGGATAAGTCGCTGGGCCTGAACCAGGATCACCGAGGCAGTGATAAGGAAAGGCTCAATGCCCATGTGGATGAGGCGGGAGATCGTGCTGGGCGCATCGTTGGTGTGTAGAGTTGAAAAAACCATGTGGCCGGTGAGGGACGCTTTGATAGCAATTTCGGCCGTCTCTGTATCTCGGATTTCCCCGACCATCACAATATCGGGATCCTGCCGTAGCAGCGATCGGAGCGCAGCCGCAAAACTTAAGCCGATACTTTCCTTCGCTTGGGTCTGGTTGACGCCCGCCATATTGTATTCCACCGGATCTTCTACGGTCGAAATATTGACGTCGTTCCCGTTTACTTCGGAGAGTGCCGCGTACAGCGTCGTCGATTTCCCGCTACCCGTTGGACCGGTCACCAGGAGCATTCCATAGGGCTGGTGGCATGCTTTGGTAAAAAACTTAAACTGATCTTCCTCAAACCCAATACCTTTGATATCCGGCGACGTGTTGCCTTGATCCAAAATACGCATGACCACTTTTTCACCGAAAATGGTCGGCAGGATCGACACTCGGACATCGATCTTTTTGTCCTTTGTTTTGACCTGCAATCGCCCATCCTGAGGCAATCGCTTTTCCGAGATGTCTAGCTGGGCCATGACCTTAATGCGCGCAGGGGTAGCGGACTTCATCTGCACAGGCAGTCTCATGACTTCTTGAAGGCTTCCATTCACGCGGAAGCGCACTCGCATGAACGTTTCGAACGGCTCAATATGGATATCGCTGACTTTGCGTTTGATCGCTTCGACGAAGAGTTTGTTGATAAGGCGGATGATGGGTTTATCGGAGATACCGGCAGAGGCGTCTACTTCGTGCGCCGCCTTTTTTTCAGCAGCGCCGATTTCGATCATGGCAGTCTTAGCGTCTTCATCATCCGAATTAAAATCTTCTATGGCGATCGGAGCATCGCCTTCGGCTCCAGCAAGCCCATAGGCTTTTGCAATCAGCGCTTTGATTGCGGATTCGGTAGCCAAGTAAACGTTGACTTCCATATTGCATAGAAATCGCAGGTCATCGACTGCCGCCACGTTGGTCGGGTCGGCGACCGCCACGTTCAAATGGTTCCCTTCAATGCCGAGCGGCACGACGCCGTGTTTTTCGCATAGGTTGAGGGGGACGAGTTTTGTCACTTCGGGGCTTACTTCCACATCATCGAGCGAAATGGCGGAGATGCCGTACTGCTGGCTTAAAAACGTAACAAGGACGCTTTCGTTGACGTGCCCGAGCTGGACCAGGGCGGCAGACAAGCGCGCTTGGCTCTGCTTTCGCAGTTCCATCGCTTCTTTGAGCTGGTCGGCGTTGATCATCCCTCGCGCGACGAGCAAATCTCCAAGACGGCCCGCTGACATGCGTGTCCTTAGGTTGGAAGCAAACTGTTGGATTGGAAAAAAGGCGCTACTTAATTATAGCTTACAAGCGCTTGGATGAGAATTTTTCAATGTAATAGAAGGCTGGAACCCGTCATCTCGGCCGGTGCCTTCATGCCCCAAAGATCGATGAGGGTCGGGGCAATATCACAAAGCCGCCCTGTTGCCTTCAGGCGCAGGTTTTTACGCTCGGCATCAACCACCAAAAAGGGCACTGGCAAAAGCGTATGGGAAGTCAACGGCTGCCCCCATTCGTCTTGCATTTTCTCACAGTTACCATGATCTGCCGTGATGAGCGAAAACGCCCCTGTGGACGCCGCCCAGTCCAAAAGCTTTTTCAGGCACCGGTCGACTGTTTCCACTGCTTGTATTGCAGCGCGCAAATTACCCGTGTGGCCCACCATGTCACAGTTGGCGAAATTCACGACTACCAGCTGGTAGGGAGTTTCCTTGGCTTCAGCAATCAACTGGTCGGTAACGGCGGTCGCGCTCATTTCCGGTTTCAGATCGTACGTTTTCACATCCCTCGGAGATGGCACCAGAAGCCGCTTTTCCCCTGCAAAGGCCTCTTCCCGACCTCCATTAAAAAAATAGGTCACATGCGCGTATTTTTCCGTTTCGGCAATCCGTAGCTGTTTCCAACCCAAGCCGCTCACAAATTCTCCCAGCGTGTTTTCCACTTTGGGTTTGCCGTAAGCGAAAGGGGAAGTGAACGTTGCGTCGTAGGGCGTCATGGTGACGTAGCCGGCAAGCGACGGTACGGCAGACCGCTTAAAATGGGAAAACTCGGCTTGGGTTAAGGCCCGTGTCATTTGCCGTGCTCTGTCGGCCCTGAAGTTAAAGAAAATAACTCCGTCGCCATCCTTCATCCCGCGGTAGTTTTTGCTCACGCTCGGGGGAATGAATTCGTCGGTAATTCGTTCGTCGTAAAACGATCGGACCAACGGCACTGCATCGGTGAAGGTATAGTCCGCTTCGCCGGAAACTAGAGCACGGTACGCTGACTCCGTTCTCTCCCAGCGGTTGTCGCGGTCCATCGCGTAGAACCTTCCTTGCAGGGTGGCGATTTCTCCCACACCCACGTCTCGGAGGAACTCGCTCAAGCGCTCCACAAACGTTACCCCGCTGGTGGGAGACACATCG
>JANPJT010000218.1:0-7356 GCA_031425635.1 Pseudomonadota bacterium | reverse complement strand
GCAAGAGCCCTACACCATCTTGATGGCACTCCTTGAGTCGCAGCCCCAGCTTCTCCAAAGCTCCCTTAAATTTTTAGCAACCGACATCGACCGGGCGGGTCTGCTCAAAGCTGCCGAAGGGGCTTACTCAAAAAGTGAAGTCACCAAGCTCCCGTTCAAGCTACAAAAAAAATATTTTTCGCAGTCGGACACGCCAAACGATATGGTCGTCAAAGAAGAGTTCCGAAAACTCATCACTTTCGCTGAATTCAATTTAATGATGGCTAGTTACCCATTTCAGCACCGGTTCGACATCATATTTTGTCGCAACGTGCTCATTTATTTTAGCCCTGAGGATTCCGCAGAAGTTTGCAGGAAGCTGGCTCTTTCGCTGGAAAAGGGCGGACTGATTTTCCTGGCCCACGCGGAAGTGGCTCTGATTCGGCAGTTAAAAATGAAACAAATCGCCCCGGCGGTATTTCAAAAAGTGTAGTCCAGATTCATACAAGGGTGCTGCAATGCAAAACAAAGAAAAGAAAATACGAGTGCTCATTGTGGATGATTCATCCATGATGAGGCGTCTTCTAAACGATCTTCTTTCCACGGACCCCTCCATCGAAGTCGTCGGAAGCGCAGTCGATCCGTACGAAGCCCGGGAGAAACTCATCGCTTTAAAGCCTGACGTGATGACTCTCGATGTTGAAATGCCAAAAATGGACGGAGTCACTTTTCTAGAAAAGGTAATGGCGCACCTTCCCACCAGGACTCTGATTATCAGTAGCTTAACCCCGCAAGGATCCGATCTCGCGCTGAAAGCCCTTTCGGTAGGCGCCATTGAAGTGCTGGCAAAGCCTAAGCTTGATCTCGAGCGCGGGATGGACGCAATGGCTGCGAAAATTGTGGAAAGCGTTAAGTCTGCCGCTTCGGCAAGCCTTGCGGGCCTGAAGTTCCGCGATTTTCAGAACACGAAAAAAACGGAAGTGAAACTGAGCACCACCAAGAAAATCATTGCGATAGGTTCTTCTACGGGGGGAACCGAAGCGCTCAAAGTGCTTTTAAGCGGTGTTTCCATTGATTGCCCTGGGATCGTGATTGTCCAGCACATGCCCCCCGTCTTTACAAAGACGTTCGCAGAAGTGCTTAGAAAAATTACCGCTTTGGATGTCCGAGAAGCCTCGCATGGCGATGAAATTATCCCGGGACGTGTCCTGCTTGCTCCAGGGAATTACCATATGGAAGTAGAAAGGAGTGGGGCAAACTACCGTGTTTCCCTGAACCAAAAGGCTCCGATCCACTCCGTTCGGCCAGCAGCCGACTATTTGTTTAGTTCAGTCGCGAAAAATGTTGGCGCCAACGCGGCCGGAGTCATTCTAACGGGAATGGGAAGCGACGGGGCGAAAGGGCTACTGGAAATGAAACAAGCTGGCTCGTTTACCTTTGCGCAAAATGAAGAGACTTGTGTGATCTTCGGTATGCCGCGAGAGGCTATTAAGCTGGGGGCAGTCAACAAAGTGCTTCCGATTCAGGAAATAGCGGCAGCAGTCCTTCAGCAGTTTAGTGTCCCTGAAAGCAAAGTAGCGGCTTAAGATCGGTCCTCACTTATCTAGGCAGGGGGGCGCTGCCGGTGCGGGGGGGCTTGCTCCGCCGGTCGGCACGACCCGAACATCCGCACAGCTGTAATATTCCGACGGCGGCGTGTTGGGCCCCGCGTCCATCATGTATTGAACCACCTGAAGAGTGCAACGGTCACAGCTCACGTTGGAAGGGAGCTGGATCGTATACGTATAGCGATTTCCTGGCGGAGTCGAAGTGTCATAGGCGTGGATCGCTGGGTTAAAGTAGTTTGGGTACGGGTTGACTGCCGGCGCCGGCAGAGGGCTCGGTAGCCGTATGAATTGGCCGTCGTTCGTAGGGTTCGCCACGTTCGAAATGGCAAAACCAAAGTACCCAGCATGCTTCACAAATTCGTGGATTACCACTTGGATAGTCGCGCCCTGTTGGTAGGTCGCAACAGGGGCTGCTCCCGGTGGGGCTCCACACGGCCCATTCTTGATGTTTTCATTCACTCGCGGGGAAGGGGTAATGAAATTGGTGTGGGCGTGGAGCGTGCTGCTTAGCAAGGCTGCGACTGCAAGAGTTAACCAAGGGCGTTTCATGCGCTATCCTCTCGTTTCATTAGGAACCTAAGCAACGGAGCTTTCGTAGGACTTCTTCGGGCGTGCCAGGGATCCATTTCTTAGCCACTGGATCATAGCACCTGGCGTCTTCTCGAAAAGACTCACTTGAGACGCCTGCAGGTAAACCTTTTTCAGTTAAGTAGAGCTGGGGATGGAAAATCACCCCAGCCACTTGAAAATCCTCCAGATCCACAGCCTGCGGCGAATACACTTCGTAAAAGCACTGAAGGTTTTCAGGGCACGCCGCTTCTGTTCTAGGGGCCTGGCGGTTGGCAACCGAAACACTTTTGATCGCGCAGCCACCCGCGGTGTTTGACGCGATCCGCCGGATGGCAATGTCGCACCCAGTGAGAAGGCAAGCAGCCATCCCTGCGGAGAGTGTCCAGAGCGCGATTTTCTTTCTGTCGGAGACCATATTGGACTATGAGTAAGCAAGGGCCGGGCCCAAAGGCCGCGGCCCCAGGTCTCGAAAATCCTCTTTGGTTCCAATAGGTTCATGGATAATGGCAAAAGCGTTGGCAGTCGACTGTGTCTTAGAGAGTTGCAAAGCATTTGGTCAGCGACGTGCCTGCATAGTTAAATGCCTGATTTTGCGCGGGAACATCTGGAGTGTTGAACCTGTTGATAGGCGTGTAAAACGACCAGGCAGTGCGACCCCGCCTCTAAGGTGCCTTTTTGGTCGGAGTGCCCTTGTCACCCCCACGTTTTTTTTCGGCCGCGCTTCGGAGCTGGTCTCGAAACCCAGCGAGCGGCTTCCCTCCAGACCAGGCATCTTCCAAGTCCACTTGAATGCGCTCTGCTTCCCAGGTTTTCTGGTTAGCTGCCTGCTTTAACATTGCAAGGAAGAGACTCCGATTGTCGGGCAGCAGCAAAATTTCATTGCCGGTCCCCAGCGCTCCGGTGCCGGTCGGCGCAGCGTACTTCTGGCGTTCGCGCGGCCGTTCTCCCATCAGCCAAAGCGTATCGCCTTTTTTTAGGCGGGCATTTTCGCTGTAAAGCACGTCGACCAATTCAATTTCCGCTTTTCCACTTTCATAGGAAAGGCCCGTGTCTTTTTCGGCGTGCGCTGTTTTCCCCAACCATTCGATCCGTTTCATTTTAAACACCACCAGCTGAAGCTCATTCGACGAAGCTTCGATGGCATTAGTGGTCACTGGCCGGCGACTGTCTGCAACGAGAAAGTCCGGGTACGTTGCCGGAGTGGCAGCACGCTCCGTGTTCCCTCTGAAATCGAACCAGCCGAACTTTCCGTCAGGCCGGGTCAGCCGCCCTCTGCCCGCTAAGAAGAGGGAGAATTCAAAAGTGCCTTGTTCCGTAGTAAACGTGCCGTCCACCCACGGCGACAGATGGAAAGCCGTGATCGTAGGGTTTCTGGCATCGATAGGATTGGCAGTGCTCAAAAGCGTGGAGAACACCCGCGCGTCAAAGCTTACCTGAGGGTTCGCCAGATTGAAGGTGAGGCCCTTTATCTCAGAGGGTTTGGGGATCGTTGTTAAAGTGATTGTTCCCTGTTTGATTTGTTCATCAACTATCGCTTGCGTGAAAGGATCAACCACAGAGGCGCTCTCCTGCGAATAAATAAAATCCAGCACCAGAAAGGCTGCAAGTACCCAAAGCCATCGGTAGGGGTTCATTCTCACTGAGTTTAGTCTAACTCAAGACTCGGGCGCCGAAAATGATAAGTATTACTAATGGCATCTTACAAGATCAAATAATTATTACTACTTATTGGGGTGGGGTACTTTAGTCCTCGTTGAAACGAAACAAACAAGGAGAAAGAAAATGAAAAACAATTTAGTAGCACTTGTCGCTTTCACAATGGTTGGAACCAGTGCTTTTGGGATTTTCGATCCGAAATGGGAACGGCCCATTATGGAATCAAACGACATGGAAATTTCGTCCCCCCGGTTCGGTTTTGCCGATCTCGAGCGCGTCGACTTAGTTCTGACACAACGGGACCAAAGCGGCGCTCCTACCGGGATGAAACTCACTTTGGAAGATTCGCAAAGCAACACCCCTGCGGTGGTTTGGCTGGAGGTAGTAAGAGTGGAGCCCGCGGGCTGCGGGTCTACCCGGTACATCGCGAGCCTTCCCGCCAAGAAGGGTAAAAAAGAGATGGCAGCTCGCTTTTCGGTGAACCTAGTAGATCATACCTTACGTCGGTGCATGGATAAGGTTGCTGGCCTCTGGGAAGCCTCCATCCGCTCGGGCTACGGCTTCTGCGGCACGATGGATGCCTCCGCAAGCTTAAGCGGCATTGCCGCCCCCGTTTACACGATTCAATAACATTCGCCGGGGCTCTTCCCATAGGGAAGATGCCCCGGTTTTCCTTTGCCCTCCCCCACCTAAACCCCTTGGTTTCTCTCTCCCGGCAACTATAGTAGGGGCGTGATCGACCAATTGAACTTAAATCAGCTCCGCGTTTTTGCTGTGGTCTACCGCCACCGGAGCATGACCCGGGCCGCGAAGGAACTCCACCTCACTCAATCGGGTGTTAGCCAGCACGTGATGTCCTTGGAAGCTTCACTGGGGCAGAAGTTATTCGATAGAGGGTTTTCAGAAATTGTTCCCACTTCTGCTGCCCAGGCCCTCTATGAGGGCTGTGCCAAAGGGATGGGAGAATTGGAGCAGGCACTCTTAAAAATATCCAACCAAAAACCCAGCGGGATAGTCCGCCTCGGTTGTCCACCGGAGTTTGGTTACAATATTCTTTTGCCCCTGATGCATGCTTTCCAAGTGCACTATGAAAGCGTTGTGGTCCGGCTCACGATTGGTTCCGCTTCCAAAATGAACCAAAGCCTCCTCAACGGCGAATTGGACTTCGCGTTTGTGGACGATCACCCCATGGATCTGCGGGTGCGCACTGTGCCGGTTTATGGAGAGACGCTTGAGCTTTGCATGAGCGAAACGTTGCACCAGAAGTTTGGGAAACCACGCCACTCAGAGGCCTACTACCGAAAACTCCCGTACGTCGCTTACTTTGAGGAGGAGCCGGTGCTCCGGCGTTGGTTTGGCCACCACTTGGGAAACCGAGATATCCCGCTCAATGTGCGCGCCTATTTGAGCGACGCGGAAAGTGTCTCCCGGATGGTGCTGGTAGGTTTGGGGGCAGGGGTCCTGCCGCATTACTTCTTGGAAACGTTGATTGCGCAGGGGCATCCGCTTCGCAGAGTTCGCGGTTCGGCCGATGCCTTGGTCAATCGGATCTCTATTGCCCACATGGGGGCCCGGACCCTCTCGGTGGCGGCTATTGAAGCGATGCGATTTTTTAAAGAGACGCTGATTGAATCTGGAGGCGGCACCCGGATTTGAACCGGGGGTGGAGGTTTTGCAGACCTCTGCCTTACCACTTGGCTATGCCGCCCTAGGAATTGGCCCGAGCATACTTCGCATCCCAGCAGGTTGCAATCCTGTGCCAGCTTAAAGCGGCCTTTTTTGAAGCGTGCCCCACGTCTGCGACCAGCCGGCAAGCGATCGAGAGACGTACCGGGCCGGCAACCCTTTAAAGGCCGCTGGAGAGGAAACTAGTAGGTTGAAATAGACTAGGTGGCCTAGAGCGGCCACGCCATCTCTCCAGCCGATCTTTTTGCCTTGGAGTTTCGTTCGGGGGTAGTAGTGGATTGGCAGCTCGAAGACCCGAGCAGCCGTTTTCGCAACATGAGCCACGATCTCGACTTCCACACCAAAGCGACGCGACCTAAGCTGCATGGATTGAAAAAGGTCCGACCGTCCAATCTTGTAGCATGTTTCCATGTCGCTCAGCGAAAGCCCCGAAACCAGGTTGCTGAGCAGCGTCAGCCCTCGGTTTACTAGGGCGTGGTAAGTGCGGTGGACTTGGGGACAATTTTTTTTAAACCGGCTACCGAAAACGACGTCTGCTCGATCCGCTATAAGAGGTTCGAGGAGCCCCGGCACGTCGCGGGGATCGTACTCAAAGTCCGCGTCTTGGATCATGATGTAGTCGCCGGTCGCCTCTTGGAAACCGCGAGCGACCGCGCTGCCTTTGCCTTGGTTTTTGTCCTGCAAAAGCAGCTTGAATCCATATTCCAAAGAAAGCGACTTCAGGATTTCTCGGGACCCATCGGTTGAGAAATCATCGACAAAAATCCACTCAGTCTCGAGCGGGTAGTCCAGCGCCATGAAGGAACGAACCACGTCGTTCAGGTGCGAAGCTTCGTTGTAAACAGGGACAACGACCGTCAGTTTACTCGCCATGCCGTACACCCGTGGTCAAGAGCACCCATTCGAAAGTAGCTGAGCTTGCGATTACGCTGCCTTTTTAGCCGAAACAGTGGTCAGTACTTCCAAAAGCTGATCTTTCGTGAACGGCTTCAGAAGGTAACCGCTAACGCCGGCCTGCAGCGCAGCAGCTACTTGGTCTCTTTCGGCTTCTGCGGTGAGAAGGACAAAGGGAGTGCCGGCGATCGAGGGCAGCCCTCGCACCTTGCCTAAAAGATCGATCCCTTTCATTTTAGGCATGTTCCAGTCGCTGATGATCAATTGGAATGGCGTTTTCGCAGCGTGGGCGTCTTGGATTTTCTTCCAAGCGTCTTCCCCGTCGACTGCGTCCGAGATGGCTGCGAACCCGAGGTCACGCAGCGACTTGGCTACAAGCTTCCGCATGGTCGACATGTCATCGACTACAAGAATTCTAGTGTCATTTGCAAACATCTATCGCTCCTTTTTTAAGCCCAAGATCTGACCGAGTTCAGGTCTTAACGCTCCATATTGATTTCGATTTCAAATAGCTCGGATCCCACTTCAAAAGTAATCACGACGGAATTTCCAATCGTTAGGTACCAAAGTTTCATATCGGAACCGAAGGCAATCGCGGGAATGCCCCGCTGAATGACTCGGCCATCGGTATTCATAAATTTCTTCACTCGATTAAAAACGATATTGACCAGCTCTTTAATCGAGTCCTCGATAGTGCCCGCGACTTCGGCGCTGGAAGTCCCGATTTTGAAAATGGTTTCATACGTGCTTTTCGGAAAGCAAAATGCAACCGACACACTCGTCTGCGCTGAAAAAACAGCGAAGAACGCAACCAGATCTTTCTGCACTTGTGGCTGGCTGCCTTTGGTGAACGGTTCGCGGTGCTTTACTTCGAGCTGGTACTGAACTCGAAACGTCTCAACGATCCCCATAATAAACGGGGCGACGAGCTCAAGGTCAGGTCGTGCGCTCGACCGGGCGGCAT
>JANPJT010000217.1:0-28644 GCA_031425635.1 Pseudomonadota bacterium | reverse complement strand
GGCTTGCATTCACTAAAATTTGTCTGCTCATTGTCAGTTCCTTAACACGGTATCCTCGCTGGGGCTAGGGTGTGTCCTCATTTTGGCTAAGAGCTCGGGAGGTGCATTAATTCCAGACTGGACCGTCCAAAACTTCGGGTTGGTTTGCGGCGAACGCCATGAGCCAACGTCCCCGGAGGAACAAACCCACCGCTGCGGTAGGGATGTTTCGAGGGCCTTCGCGGTGGGTCTTAACAAGCCATGCCCCGCCGTTCTCGGTAGTGAATTCGAAATTTTTAAGACCCCACTTCATTCCCAGCCCCGTGGCTTTTGCCATTGCCTCCTTCCCGCACCAAAGTGCCAGCCCCTGCGGAACGGGCTGCCCATCGTGGCTTTTTATCGCTCGGGTTCTAATCCTCTCTTCTTCCGAAGCGATCCGATCCAAAACTTTGAGAACACACCGGTCGGCCGCTTCGATATCCACTCCCAGTGGAAGGCGGGAAACTCCGACTACCACGCAGTCCACGGTGTGGGCCCAGCTGACGTGGAAAGCCGTGGGGAAGTGCGTTATCGCCTGCCGAAGCACGGGGTATGGAGCAGTGGAGTTGGGTTCCAGAACGAGGTCCAGCGAAAGAAGGCCTAAAAGCCGTTTGAGCGCGACTCGAGCGGCGAGCCATTCGACCCGTCGCGTTACACTCGCTTCGCCCAGGGATTGGGGAACGGGGCACCAGCCCGCCAGTTCTTCGGAAAGGCGCAGCTCGTCGGATGGTTCGTAAGTGAGCTGAATTGCTTGGATAGTGTTCACGTCGGGCACCCCGCAGTACTAACCCAACTTGCCTTGGAACGGGGCGTCTTTTTTAAGGCGCGTTTGCTCCGGCTTTTAGGATGCACCGCATCCAAAAAAAGAGAGCATATTCAATACTTTGTGCTCTTCTTTCCTACTGTTTTTACCGAAGAACCTAGTAAGCGTTTTGCGTTTAAAGAGAACCCAAATTTGCTAAAGATCGCTTACATTTTGTTTCTCATCGCTACTACTGCAGGCGTTGGCGCGCGCGCGGAAGAAGAAAGCGCGCCCAACGCGGAAACAGAAAAACCCCTCCGGCAGCAGCTTTCAGAGAAATTAGTAAAACGCGATGGGACCCCCGCGTCCGTGGTGGTTTTTAAATCCGTCGAGATTGAACCTTCCCCTCTGGGTGCCGAAATGCCGGCCGCCCTCGAATCCGCGATGAAGACCTTTGGCCCGCTCAATGTTCGGACGGAAGACTACACTCTGCCAGCAGTGACGATGGAAGAGATCCGTTTGGCGATGGCCCGCTACGATGTGGATGTGTTGATCGCTCCCGTGGTGAACCCCGCGAGTGTCGACCTCTTTTTATTCGACCGCCGCATGCCCTATAGCCTGTTTGCCCATAGCGAGCCTGTGACTTCTGAGCTTTACGACTTGCCCAAAGCGCAAGTCGCTGCGGAACTTACCCGACGGCTTATCCGCCGAATCCTTTTTCGGTATTTAAAGAACCAGTCGTTTGAGCTCCCCCGCCAGGAAACACTCCCAGTGCTTCGTTCTGAGATTCCCCAATGGGTGGCGAGCCAAGACTCCCTGAACCTAGTCAACCGCGAGTTGAAAAGCCGCTTTTACATCAACGCTTCGTTGGGGGCGGCCATCAACATGGGGGTAAGCAGCCAGCTTTGGAACTCCAATCTCGTTTCGCTCCAGGCCGGAGTGCGGGTTTGGAAGAAGCTCCACTTTGAGGCCCAGCTTGCTGCCTTCTCTTACAACGCTTTAGTGACGAGCTTTAGGTACACTTTCCTCAACCGAGATAGCCCTTTTCGAGTCAACGTCGGATTGGGTTTTGCTCTGGTCACGAGAGATAAAGTTTGGAATTTAGATCAGACGATTGGGTTGGGAAGGTACTCTAACTTCTTCGTGGCAAGCAGCGCGCTGCTGTTTCCGATAGGCGAGGTTTACTTGAAGTTGGAGTCCCAAGTTTTCGTATCTCCCAGTTTCAATCAGTATATCTGGACCGTGATGCCGGGCCTGCAGGTCCATTTCTAGGGTCAGTGCGGTCTAGCTGGACGGGCCTTAAAGAAACAAAATCACTCCGACACCCGAAGTGAAAATAAAGCGATCGCCCCCGTAGAAGTTGATCCGCACTTCGCCCTTAAAACCAATATCAAGCGTCGGAACGAGAAAACCGGCGCTCACGAACGCCATTTGCCGAGCGCCTGCGTAAAGCCGTTCCTCGGGCGGACCCTCAGCAAAATCCACCGAAGTGATCTCGGTGCCTACGCCGCACCCGAATACGCCCCAAAGTGAAAACTTCGAAGGCCGGAGGAAATACTTGTACGACAGCAATGCATTCGTTACCGATGAAAGTTCGCCTCCGAGTTCGATCCCATGCCCCCATTTGCTCACGTACCCGAACGCAAGCCCTTGAAGCCCGCTCGAGTATTTTGCGTAAGCAGCGTCGGTCCTCTGCCAAATTTGGTTGAACCCCATCATGTGGGCTAAATAGAAACGCCCCACTCCGAAACGGTTCGTTTCGTTGACTAGGGAATTGAGAATGGCTCGATGGACGTACTGCTTGCTGCGGAGTGCGTCTGAGACGTCGATGAAAGTGTCTTCGTTTTGTAAGTCGACCGCTTCGGTGACGGGAGGTACCGCAGCCGCTTGCTCAGGGACGCCCGCTTCTTCTGCATGGCACACAGTGGCAAAAAGACACGCTAAAGCCACGAGTCCGAGTCGACAGCCCCTTGTTCCCATCCTCCCATTTTAGCAGAGGAATGAGCGAATCGGCTCGATTTACATTTTTTCAATTTCAGACATTAAAAACGAAAGCATTTCCGCTTCGGGCACTTTCTTGACTGGCTTTCCTTTTTTATAAACCAACCCTTCGCCCTTACCGCCCGCGATTCCGATGTCTGCTTCCATGGACTCGCCCGGGCCGTTCACCACGCACCCCATCACGGCAATTTTGATGTTCTTTTTAAGCCCGATAACGCGCCGTTCTACTTCTTCCGCTAAAGCGTACACGTCGATGTCTGCCCTGCCACAGCTGGGGCACGAAATCACTTCAGGGGCGTTGTCCTTTAACCCCAGGGATTTCAAAATGTAGACGCCGGTTTTCACTTCCTCAACAGGATCCGTGCTCAGCGAAACCCGGATGGTATCGCCGATTCCCGCAAGCAAGAGACTTCCGATACCTACGGCCGATTTGATAGCTCCGTAATTTTTGGTACCGGCTTCGGTGACCCCGAGGTGTAGGGGGGCTTCAGTCGCTGCGGAGAGCAAAGTATAGGCTTGGTAGTTCGATAAAACGTCCGACGATTTTATCGAAACCTTAAAGTTGAAAAAGCGCTCGTTTTCAAAAAGGTCGATGCTGCCCAAAGCGCTTTCCACCAGCGCTTCCGCGCTGGGGCGGCCATATTTTTTTAAGAGAGCCTTTTCTAAGGATCCCGCATTCACACCGATTCGAATGGCTTTGCCTGCGTCTCTAGCTGCTTTGACGATTTCCAAGGTTTTCCACTCGGGGCCAATGTTGCCTGGGTTGATTCGAACACACGCAACGTCGTACTTAAGCGCTTCCATGGCCATTAAGTAGTCGAAGTGGATGTCTGCAACGACCGGGAGACTCACTTTCTCCAGGATCTTGGGAAGGGCGTTGGCTGCTCCGATATTATTCACCGTGATCCGCACAATTTCACAGCCGGCCGCCTCAAGCTCGGCCACCTGCTTAACCACCGACTCCACGTCTTCTGTCTTGGGGGTAGTCATTGACTGGACTCGGATAGGGTTCTTGCCCCCCAGCTTCAGCGGGCCCACCGTGATTTCCCGTGTTTTTCGACGCACGATTCGATTCGCGCTATCAGAGGCAGTTTCAAAGACTATTGGGGGTATCGATTCCATAGGCCTTCATCTTTTTGTGAAGGTGGCTCCTCTCCAAACCAATTTTCAAGGCTGTTTTGGAGATATTGCCACCATTTTCCGCTAACACTCGAACTATGAACTGTTTTTCGAACAAGGCTTTTGCAGCGCGCAGCGTTTCAGCACTTTTGCCTTCTTCTGCAGCAGAAATCGGGCCTTCAAACTCGATATTCTCAATCGTATCGGTCGGAGAAAGAATGCAGGCCCGCTCCACCCAGTTCTTCAATTCTCGAACATTGCCCGGCCAAGTATAAGTTTTCAAGGCTTTCATCATGGACGGAGGCACAGTTCGAGGGCGCCCTCCCGAATAGCGTTGAATGAAGTGTTCTACCAGCAACGGGATGTCCTCCGTCCGCTCGCGTAGGGGGGGGACTCGGATGGGAATAACGTTGAGCCGGTAAAACAAGTCTTCTCGAAACTCGCCTCGTTCAATGCTCCGGGTGAGGTCTTTGTTCGTGGCGGCAATCACTCTTAAGTCGAGCTCAATGCTGAGGTCTCCGCCGACCCTCTGGATCACGCATTCCTGCAAGACCCTGAGAACTTTGGACTGCATTTTAAGGCCCATATCCCCGACTTCGTCGAGAAAGAGGGTGCCGCCGTCGGCCTGCTCGAACCTGCCGAGTTTTCGCTCAAAGGCCCCCGTGAAAGAGCCTTTTTCGTGTCCAAAAAGCTCGCTTTCGATGAGTTCATCTGGGATTGCAGCGCAATTCACCGCAATAAATCGTTGGGCTTTGCGGGGGCTGCCCTTATGGAGCGCCCGCGCCACCAGCTCTTTGCCTGTGCCATTCTCACCGTGAATGAGGGCCCAGCCGTTAGACGGGGCCGCAACCTGAACAAGGCTCCGAAGGCGCCGGATGGGGGCGCTCTCTCCCACTAAAGGTTCTTCATCGTGAAGAGCTTCCCGAAGCGAGCGGTTTTCATCTTTTAAGTTCCGAAATGCAAACGCGTGCTCGAGCAGCACTAAAACCTTTTCGAAGTGGAGCGGCTTTTCGAGGAAATCAAACGCCCCTTGCTTAATCGCCCGCACGGCCGTTTCCACCGTCCCATGCCCCGACATCATGATGACTTCCACTTCCGGATCGAGTTTCTTTATTTTTTCAAGAACGGTGAGGCCGTCATCCCCTTCCATCCAAATATCCAACAAGACGACGTCGGGCCGGAAAGTTCGGATTTTTTCTAGGCCCGACAAGCCATTGCTGGCCGCTTCCACGACGAATTTCTCATCTTCGAGAACCCCTTTGAGGGTGAGGCGGATGTTTTGCTCATCGTCGATAATGAGGCATTTTCGTAGGACCATCTAAAGAGATTCCTCCGTCGGAAGTTCCCGAACGCTCATCACCGGTACCGCAACTACGACCGGGAACTCAATGGAAAACCGAGAGCCACGCGGGGAGTTTGCCGTGTAGCGCACAATCCCTCCGTGGTCATTAACGATCCGTTGCACGATCGCCAGCCCCAGCCCCGTCCCTTCTACTTTGGTGGAAAAATAAGGCTCAAAAAGCTGGTGAGATGCGGACTCTTCGATGCCACACCCTTCATCTGCCACGCAGACCCGGATCGCTTCGCGCTCCCAATCCTGCTCGGTAGTCACTTCAATTCGGCCTGAGCCATTCATCGCAGCTACCGCGTTATCGAAAAGATTAATCAAGGCCCGCTTTAGCTGGGAGCGATCGAGCTTAAGGAGAGGCAGGGCCTCTGCGAGCCGCAAGTCAAAGTGAATAGTTTCGTGCGCCGATCGAAACAGGCTCACGGTTTCTAAAACAATCGCATTCAGATCGTCGGGCCGAGCTTGTACTTCCGGCAAGCGGGCAAACGAAGAAAACTCACTCACCAAAGCTTTGATGGCTGCGACCTCGGTGAGGATGATTTCGGTCGCTTGGCCGAAAGTTCCGTCGTCATTGATCTTGTCGAGGTACCGGCGGCGAAGCCTTTCCACGGAAAGCTGAATAGGCGTGAGAGGGTTTTTGATTTCGTGCGCAATCCTTTTGGCGACTTCTCTCCAAGCGCTCATTCGCTCCATTTTTTGGATTTCGGTGAGATCGTCGATCACTGCCACCACGCCGATGTGGCGCTTCTTATCATCTCTCAACGCACTCGCAGTCACCAGCAAAGCCACCCATTCACCGTCTTTGCGACGCACTCTAAACTCATGCCGTACGGGAAGGCTCCGGCTGCTCAACGCAGAAAGAATTTCGGCAAATTCAGCACGCAGTTCTTCCGGGATGATGACCCAATACGGTCGCCCGGTGACTTGCGCGGATTCGATTTTTAAAAGCTCAATAGCGGCAGGGTTGATCATAGAAATTCTGCCACGTTCATCCAGAGAAATAACGCCCGAGTGCACGCTCTCCAAAAGCACTTCAATGTACCGCCGTCGATGGCTCAACTCGCCGTTAATTTTTTGCAAATTCGAGTAAGTTGCTTCAATTTGGACTTTGTTTAGCCGGAGGTCGCTCGTCATTTTGTTGAACGAATCGATGAGCGTGTGCATTTCATCGCTTCCCGACGACGGGATGACATAGTCTAAATTGCCCCCGGCAACTTCCTGAGTCCCTCGGGACAGCTCTTCGAGCGGTCCTGTCAGACGCCGCGCTACGTAGAACCCTGTCCACGTCGCTGCGAACAAAATCAGCAAAGTTACCATGGAAAGGATGGCGAAATAAGCCGACTTGATCGGGTAGTCCAACGGGTTTCCGGTTTGGAAATCTTGGTAGGTGAGGGTGATGTCGCTCAGCCGCTTAGAAAGATCGAGCGGAAGAAAATACGAGGCAAAAACGGCCCCGCGCGCAGGACCCAAAAAGAAACCGCACCGGACTAATTCCCCAGTGCCAACGTTTTGTATCCGGCACTGTGGGCTGCCCGAGAAAACCGCCTGGAGTGTCTCGAGGGACACGGGCTGAATCGCGAGTTCGTGGCTTGGCAACAGAGAGCTGACTCGGGGAGCGAAAGGGGTTTTATAAAATTCCACCCCATCTAGGTGGTAATCCAGTCGAAAGGATCTCAGTTTGTTGCCCAAGTCCTTTGTCGGCGGGTGGTTTAGAAGCCTCAGCCCAATGCTCCGAGCAAAGCTACTCGCGTTCGATTCGGTGCTTTGGTAGTACTGCCTGCCCACTTCAATGCTGCGTTGGAGAGTGCCTCCGATGCGTACGCTGAACCATTGGTCAAAACTGCTTTTTATGTAAAAAGCGGAAATCGCAAAGAGCAAAACGGTGGGGATGATCGCAAAGAGGATGAAGCAAAAGACAAGGCGAGTTTTCAGGCGGGATCCTAGTTTTCCGCGCCGTTCATCTAGAATGAGTTTCACCGCATTGCGAAAAACTAAGAACAGCATGACCATGATCAGCACGATGTTGATGTTCATTAGGCCAAAGAAGAAGATGCTGTTCACGAACGGAAGCTGCGCGGAGAGCCTTAGCAAGTGGACTTCAACGGCAGTCAGGACGGCCAAGACCCCCAAAAGCACAACGACAGTGACGCGCTCTCGGCTTCGCCGTCGTTTTTCGGAAAGTTCGATTTTTGCGTCCATAGAGGGGCCGCATTCTTTCACAGCACGGAGCTGGAAAAAAGGCTGATTTTTAGGTAGTTTGACAAGCCCTATGACCAAACTCATTTATGCGGATCACAATGCGACGACGCCGTTGGGCGAGTCAGCCAAAGCAGCCATGGTTCACGCCCTGGATTTATGGGGTAACCCCTCGTCATCGCATAGGATTGGGCGTCAAGCGCGGGTCGCGATGGAAACAGCTCGGGCGCAAGTTGCTGGCCGCTGCGACGTTCCGGCCAAAGAAGTCGTGTTTACTTCCGGGGGCAGTGAAGCCAACGCCATGGCGCTCTTAGGGCTGTATTTTGGCCAAAAAGACAGGGCGTTCATCAGCACCGACACCGAACACTCGTCTGTCCGGGACTGCTTTTCGTTTATTGAAAGCCGGGGGGGACACGTTTCGAAAGCGCGGGTTTTACCTTCGGGCGAAGTGGATCTCGACCACCTGGAGTCCCTCCTAAAGGGTGTGCATTCTCCCGTGGTGAGCCTGATGGCGGCCAATAACGAAACCGGAGTTTTGACGCCGGTTCACGAAGTTGCCCGGCTTTGCAAAAGCTACGGCGCGATCTATCACACGGATTGTGTCCAGAGTTTCGGTAAGTTACCGCCGGCCGATTGGAATTGCGCCGACCTAGTGACGGTGAGTGCGCACAAAATTTATGGGCCCAAAGGCGTGGGTGCGGTTTTTGTCCGCAATGAAACCAAGCTGGTGGCCCTCCCGTTCGGAGGCACCCAAGAAGTCAAACGGCGTGGAGGCACGCAGAATGTGGTTGGGATCGTCGGGTTTGGGGCTGCGGCGCAAAGCCTGCCGACCGAGTTCTTTGCTTCCGCTCTCCGAGATAAGTTTGAATCGCTTTTAGTTTCCGCCCTGCCCTTCGTAAGCGTGAACGGCGGCGGAGCGCAGCGGGTGGGAAACACGTCGAACGTGCGTTTCGAAGGGGTATTGGCGGAAGTCCTGCTCAGCATTTTAGACCTAGCGGGCGTTTGTGTTTCGGCAGGAAGCGCATGCTCCTCGGGTTCCACCAACGCAAGCTCGGTGCTGGTGACGATGGGGCTAACCAAGGACCAGGCCCGGGAATGCGTGCGTTTTAGCTGGGGAAGCTCGACGTCTGAGGAAGATATCCATCACGTAGCTTCAGTTGTGATAGACAATGTGCGCCGGATCCGGAGCAGGCGGGTTTCCGAAAGCCGGCTAAGCGCGGAGCTATAAGTGCAAACAGCAGTACACCCTGAAAAAGGTTCCCGAATTGTAGTGGCGATGAGCGGCGGCGTAGATAGTTCCGTTGCGGCGGCCTGGCTCAAGCAGCAAGGCTACGACGTGATTGGGATCTCCCTCCAACTCCACGACAAAGCCGAAGAGACCGAGAACAAGTTTGGCACTTGCTGTTCGCTTTCCGATATTCAGGACGCGCGTTCGGTGGCAGAGAAGATGGGGATCCCCTTCTATGTTGCCAATATGGAAGACCAGTTTGAAGAGTCCGTGATCGACAATTTTGTGTCGGAGTATTTAAACGGGCGAACTCCCAACCCGTGCGTGAAGTGCAATGAAAAAGTGAAGTTTTCAAGGCTGATGGACTGGGCGATGGACTTAGGCGCAAACTACCTAGCGACCGGGCACTATGCTCGGATCCAGTACGATCCCGAAACCAGCGCGTACGAACTGACCAAAGGGTTAGACGCTCAAAAAGACCAGTCGTATTTTCTGTTCACGATGCGCCAAGAGGATCTGCCTCGGACTGTTTTTCCCATCGGTGGGTTAGAAAAAGATCAAGTGCGGGAGTTGGCTAGGAAGCTCGACCTCAAGCAAGTGGCGAGTAAGCCCGATAGCCAAGAAATTTGCTTCGTTCAAAACCGTACGTACAAAGATTTCATCGAAGAGCGGGTGGCGCCTTCTTTACTTCGGCCGGGAAGGATTTTGGACCCGTTGGGGAAAGAGCTAGGCACCCATACCGGATTACACCAATTCACTATCGGCCAGCGCAAAGGGCTCGGGATACAGTCGCTCGATCCGCTCTATGTTCTGGAAATCCGAAGCGGTTCCGCAGACGTCGTGGTGGGGCCCGAAAAACACCTGTTTAGAAAAAGCGCCGTCGTTGCGGGCATGCACTGGATCATTCCGCCCCAGCTCCAGTCCAATCAGGCCCTCGCCGCCAAGATCCGGTACCGAGCGAAAGACTGCCCCGTCGAAGTGTCACCGCTGCTCGATTCAAGAGTGCAGGTGAAGTTTTTAGAGCCCCAACGGGCCGTGACGCCAGGCCAGGCGCTCGTGCTCTACCGCGGCGATACCGTCGTTGGTGGCGGGTGGATTGAGTCCCTTTCGCTAGATCTATGAGAATTTCGTTTAAAACCTTCGGCTGCAAAGCGAATAGCCTGGATACTGACGCGCTCTTTCGAGAAGCCGTGGTCCGCGGCCATACCGTAGTGCCCGAGTCGGAGCCAGCAGATGCTTACGTCATCAATAGCTGCACGGTGACTGCGAATGCCGATAGAGACGCCCGACTTTCGGCTCTGCGTTTTAAGCGCCAGAACCCGCGCGGTTTGGTGGGTGTCGTTGGCTGCTATGGCCAGGTGGGAAAAGACGAGCTGCTTTCCATCGGGGAAATTGACGTCGTGCTTGGTACTGCCAACAAGCACCGGGTTTTCGAGCTTTTCGAAAGCTCCGAGCCAGTGGATCGAGATCAAGTAGAAAAAGCTGCCGGCTATTTGCCGACCGAATTCCCTGGCTCCCGAAACTCCCGCGCCAACGTGAAAATCCAGGATGGGTGCAATTTTAAATGTAGTTTTTGCATTATTCCCGAAGCGCGGGGCCGTAGCCGCTCGCTCGACTTGGACAACGTGGAGCGGCAAGTCGATGAAGCTTACGCCAGCGGCTTCCAAGAAGTCGTGCTTACCGGAATCCATCTCGCGCACTATGGCTGGGATAAAGGCACGGACTTAGAAAAACTCCTGGCGCGCCTCACCCAGAAACCAGAAGGGCCACGCATTCGGCTCAGTACTTTAGACCCGTTTGAAATCCCTGATTCTCTCGTGCGGCTCGTGAGCGAACACCCGCGGCTCTGCCCACACTTTCACATCGCGCTCCAGAGCGGGAGTGACGAAGTGCTGAAAGGGATGCGGCGGATTTATAAAGCGGCGGAATTCGTGGAAGTGACCCGAAAGATAGGCCTGCTCGGACCTCGGGTCTTCGTGGGGGTTGACGTGATCGTCGGGTTTCCGGGGGAAACGGAAGCGGCGTTCCAGGAAACGGTACAGTGTTTAGACGCTTCCTATTGGACAAAGCTCCATGTTTTCCCTTTTTCTGCGAGAAAAGGGACGCGCGCAGAAACGCTGCCTGGAAAGGTTCCCCAAAGAGAAATTGCCGAACGCGCCGAGTTGCTTCGTAGGAAAAGCGACGAAAAGTTGTTTGCCTTTTTGGACGCGCAAGTAGGCACTCTGCACCCTGTCATTTTAGAAAAACCATCATTGAAAGACCCCAGCCTGTGGCAGGGCCATACGGCGAACTACTGTGCGACCCTTTCGCAGCCAGGAACCGGCCTTGCCAAGGAGTCCGTCCTTTCGCTGGTTACCGGGCGACAGGGAGAACGGCTACTCACCCGCCCCCTTTAAATGGCACGCTGCTCCCCCTGCGTTCGTGATAAAATTCAGGGATTGGGGTGCCAGGTATGACAAAAATCTTTTGTTTATTTTTACTCGCAGTAGCTGCTTCACCGGGCTTTGCAGAAAAATCCAAAGAGCAGTACTTGGATTGCCTAAAAGCTTTGGGAGCCCAGGAGCCCGTTTACAAAGGGACCCGGGAGCAGATGAACGCAAAGGTTTTGGAGCAAGTGCAAACCACCCAAGGAGAAATGGAATCGTACCTTAACCTGCCGGATTTTTCCCCGCAGGCGGTAAAACGGTTGATCGATGAAAAGGGAGCCTCCCCACAATTCGAAAAGGAATTTACCGCAGCGCTAGTGCTGGCGCTGCCATCGCTTATTCAAGCCAACTCGAAGAACCTTGAAAACTTTATTCAACTCACCAAGCAGTACTGCACTGGTTTTAGTAAAGACATTGATTCGCTGCTGGCCGAGCTGGAACCCCAGTTTCAAAACTTGATGAGACTGAACGCCAAAGTGGAACGGAACGTTGCGGAAGTGGTGGAGCGGAGGATTGGGTGGGAGCTCTTTCATCCCGGCAAGGGTGAGAAACCGTTCCCTTGGGATAAACCGGAGTCTGCGAACCTGCGCATCCGAGGGTACTTGGAGAAAAAGCTAGAACAAGCTCGACTCGTTGCAAATAACCGGCTGGGACGATCGAAACGGCAGGGCGCCAAACCGGATGGTAGGAAAGACAACGTTCACGGTAGGTAATCGGCAGGAGCCTACAAACGCTAGACCCGCACTAAGGTGTCATGTTAGCAATCGGCTTTGAGGGCAGTTAGCTCAGTTGGATAGAGCGCAAGCCTCCGAAGCTTGAGGTCGCAGGTTCGATCCCTGCACTGCCCACCATTTCCCCCGCTTTTGGCCTCACTCTTCGTCGCTGCTTCGGCGGCGTGGCTCCCGCGTCCAGGGGGTACGCGTCCGCTCCTTCGCCTCGCGCTCCTCGATTGAGACCAAAATCGGGGGAAATGGTTCCTCTCGTCGTTGGGCTGGGGGCTGCCGCTTCGCGGTCCGCCTCCGTCGGGGATGGGAGCTGCCGCTTCGCGGGCCGCCCCTGGCGGGGATGGAGCTTCCGCTTCGCGGGCCGCGCCCGTCGGGGAGGGGAGCTGCCGCTTTGCGGGCCGCGCCCGTCGGCGATGGGAGCTGCCGCTTTGCGGGTCGCCCCTGGCGGGGATGGAGCTTCCGCTTCGCGGGCCGCGCCCCTCCCGTCATTGCGAACCCAAAGGGTGAAGCAACCTTCTGGCTATGATGGAGATAGGAGCATGTACTAACTCCTTACTTCGCATAGGTAGAGCGAATTTCCGTCTGGGTCGGTAAAGGACACTATTCGGACGGGAGACTCGTTTTTTCCTCAATCGCTGTCGAAAAGTGTACGCCACGGGAAGTGAGTGTGGAAATCACCGATTCAAGCTTGCCGTGGACGTTCAATCCAATTTCGATGGAACCTTGTTTTCCAAAAGGTCGGTTTGCTTCAGCAGGACATAAGCCAATAACAAACCCGTCGGCAGCCTTTAATTCCACCCATTCGTTTCCATACCGCTGATCCACCGTAAGACCGAGTGTCTCGGAATAAAATTGAATGGACTTCTCCATGTTGGAAACATAAACCGTCGCATTTCCGCCTGAAATCATACTTACTCCTCTCACTACTTTCCGCCCGACCGCTCATTAAGTTTGCAACGGTTGAGTCTGGGGGTCATTCAATCCCCAATGCACCGGCTGGTTAAGCCACTTTCAAAAACGTTTTGCAGAGCCTGAAAATCAAGAGCTCAGGCGCCCACCACACGGTTTCTCCAGATGCATTATGTGGGTTACGAAAAGTGCTGCAATCTTGCAGCCAACAAATAGACGTACCTAGGTGAACGACCCAACGAGAGGGTGTCTCGCATCAAATACATAGGCGCCGCATATTTCGTGGGTGTCATCCTTCCAAGCTGGGACTGTTAAATCACTTCTATTTTGCGACTAGCTGACTTTGTCTAAATCAAAGTTGCGCTTCTCGATTGAGACAGGAATCGGGGGAAATGGTTCCGCTCGTGGTGGGGCTTGGTTGCTACCGCCGTCGTGGGTCGCGCCCTGGTTGGGACTGTGATCTTCGCTGCTTTGGTGGTGGCGCTCTCGATTGATTTGATACGCCGCCCAGGTCAACAAGAGTACGAAAAGAGAGAGCGGTTGCAAAAAATTTTCAACGTGCTCTTAGTACCAGGCCAATCAACAAGTAAGAATTCCCGCCAGTTTCGTAGCCGTCTTGAAACAGGACGACGCCTTTTTCTCGCAGTGACTGTAGATACGAAAGCACTCGGGGAGAACTCGTGTAGCTACCAAATTTGACGCGCAAAACACTGACCGCTTCCACTTCGAACCGCGCGTCGATGGTTTCAAGAATGCTTCGTGGGTCGGAAAGAGAACTCGTCAGCACTCCTACTAGGGTTCCTTTTGCATAGGGAGTAGTCAGAATGGGTTGCAAAAACTTGATCCCGTTCTCGCCCCCATCCACCGCAAGAAAGCGCGCATCCTTCAAATCAGAGGGGATCGGAACATAAGGGGGATTGGAAACCACGGCGACATTCTTGCGCCCCACAAGACGGGGAAGCTCTCCGAGAATATCGGAATTTTCAAACTGAAAAATGGGATGGCCAATGCCATTGAGCAAACATAAAAACGCTCTACCTTGCAAAAGGGCATTTGAGTCTAAATCTACAGCGTGAACCGTGAGCGCGTCGCGATCCCGTTCGTGTAGGGTGCGCAAAAGATCCGTACCACGCGCGATGGCGCCGATCGTAGAAAGCGAAGTGCCCGCTCCCAAATCAAAGAGGTGGGCGTTTTTTAGCTCCATTCGGGCCAACACTTTACCAACAACGAGACTGAAAACGAACGTGTCCGTGCCGCTCGCTAAGTTTGTCTCGTTAAGGCTCGGAGGGTGGAACCACGGGGTAGGCCCCAAAAAGAAACCCACGTTTTCAAACTCAGCATCCGTCGCCGAGTGATCCAAAGGATTTAGCGTAAAAGCGTTGTTGCGAGTCAAGAAAGCGTCCAGCAAATCCCGAGTCGATTGGGCGGCATCGCCGAGCCTTCCGGCACATGAAGTGTCTATCGATGAATCGAAATGCATCCTAAAATCGACTCTTGGAGTTTCGGCAGCCCGTAGGGGGCCGCCGAGGCACAAAAAAACAGCAAAAGGGAAAGGCAACGAGAAACGCATGCCGCGGTTCTTACCACGGTTCGCGGTGCCGGCACCAGCCTTCACAAAAATATAATATTAACAAATACTTCCGGGAAGCGGGACACGTTTACCTCGGTGGGAAAACGGGGAAGAGATAGGCGATTACTTTTGAGGCAAGCTGGGTGCCTCAAGATTTGCGATCTTGGGCAGGAAGGTTTTGGAACGAGCTTGTACCAATGCAGGCCCCATTTCCCTCAATGGTAGCCGCGTACCGTTCCCGGAGAGCTTATAATCCCTACTCTTTCCATGAAACTTCCTTTTAAATGGGCATGGTGGGCGCGATGAATACTGAACCGAGTGCGGCGATGGCCGCGATTTACGCGTTGTATGCTAGTGGAGATTTTCAGAAAGCCTGGGAAGCTATCGAATGCCTTTTGCCAAAAGTGGTTCCGGGTGATGGCATTCGGAGCGAATATGTGGCTTTAATGCATTTGAAGGCGGATTTGCAGCGCCGGCATTTTGCCAATCCAGGGGGCGTGATTGCGGTGTATCAAGAATTGGTCGCCGCCTTGCAAAAGCTTGCTGAAAAAGAGCCGGCGCATTCCTTGTATTACGTCGAGTTCCCTCAATGCATGACTCGACTAGGTCTTGCGTACAGCGATGCTGGAAATTATGAAATGGCCTCGATCCAACTCGAAAAAGCAGAACGGCTTTGGCCTTCGCCATCCATTGAAGCGGCTACGGTAAGGTTGTTTCGGGCGGAGGCGGCGGAAAAAAGCGGCGGGGGCTCAAACCTTGCTCTGGCCAATAAGCTGTATGGGCAGGCGTTACAGATGTTGAGAAATGGTCTGGCGGAGCCGAGTGATCCGCTGGTGCTTCGGGTTCAGGAAGGGTTGGATCGAACCAAGCAGGGTAAACGTTAGGCGCGAAGCACGTGGGTTAGGACCGACGTGACTCCATCCAAGCTTGGACTGTTGAATGACTTCTATTTTTCAACTAGCTGACTTTGTCTAACCCAAACTGGTGGGCGATCTCGTGTAGTAAAGTCACTTCGATTTGTTGGGAAAGGACCTGGGCCCGCCCTTTGGCTAGCCGAACGAGGGGACCTCTGAAAACGTAGATGTTTCCTGGGAGCAGCGGGGTCTCCCAGTTCTTCCGTTGCTGGAGCGGTATGGTCGAATGCAGCCCGTAAATCTCCGATTCCGTTTGGTGGGGCGAAACCCCGAGTTCTTCGAGCATTTCGGTGGTGGGCTCGTCGGTCAAAATGATGGGGGTCCTTTCAAGGTAATCTCGCGCTTTAGGCGATAGCTTCGCCACGCAGGCGTTGAATGCTTCATCAAACTCTTTGCGGGTGGCTTCGGTCAGCATTGGTTTAGGCTAGTGGACTCCTGGCCTTGGGGCAACTGCGCGCTTTGTTTGACCCTGCTTTAAATCCAGACTAACTTTCTCCACCTCATGAGTAAAAAAATCGAATCTGCCATTAAGCCGACCCGCGAAGAAAACTACCCAGAGTGGTACCAGGAAGTCATCAAAGCCGCCGAACTGGCGGAAGCTTCGCCCGTGCGCGGCTGCATGGTCATTCGCCCTTGGGGCTGGGGGATTTGGGAAAATGTTCAAGCTAAACTAGACAAAATGTTTAAAGACACAGGGCACCAGAACGCCTATTTCCCCCTTTTTATCCCCATGAGCTTTCTGGAAAAAGAAGCGAGCCACGTGCAGGGCTTTGCCAAAGAATGCGCTGTGGTTACCCACCACCGGCTTGAGGCGGGGCCGGACGGCAAACTTCGCCCTGCCCCGTCGTCGCTTCTGGAAGAGCCTTTGATTGTTCGTCCCACGAGCGAAACCATTATCGGAGAGACCTACTCGAAATGGGTGCAATCGTACCGAGATCTGCCAATCCTCATCAACCAATGGGCAAACGTCGTCCGGTGGGAAATGCGCCCGCGTCTATTCCTGCGAACTGCCGAATTTCTTTGGCAGGAAGGCCACACTGTCCATGCCACTGCGGAAGAGGCCATGGAAGAAACCATGAAAATGCTGGGCGTGTACACGGACTTTGCCCGAAACACTTTAGCGATTCCCGTCATCCCAGGAGAAAAAACAGCCGGAGAGCGCTTTCCGGGTGCAGTATCCACGTTCACCATTGAAGGCATGATGCAGGATCGAAAAGCCCTGCAGATGGGCACCTCGCATTTTTTGGGGCAGAATTTTGCCAAAGCGTCGAATATCAAATTCCAAGATAAAGACGGAAAAATGCTCCACGCTTGGACGACTTCGTGGGGGGTGTCGACTCGCTTGATAGGGGGCGTGATCATGGCCCATAGCGATGACGATGGGCTAGTGCTCCCACCGCGAGTGGCTCCTAAACAAGTCATGGTTGTCCCCATCTTTCGGGAGGAGTCCGAAAAGGCTTCGGTGTTTGAGTACTGCGATAAGCTCGTGAAAGAAATCAACGACGTGAACTTTGCCGATGGAAAAGTACGGGCCGACGTCGATAAGCGGGACATGCGTGGTGGAGACAAAAACTGGCAGCACATCAAGAAGGGTGTCCCGATCCGCCTTGAGGTGGGGCCGAGAGACATGGCAAACGACTCCGTGTTCATGGCTCGAAGAGACAAACCACACCGAGATAAAGTGGCCGTGCCAAGAGAGCAGTTTTTAAAAACGGTCACTACCATCCTGGATGAGATCCAGTTGGGGCTTTACGAGCGTGCGCTTGCAAGGCGAGAAGCAGCGACTGTCGAAATCAACGACGCTAAAACATTCGAAGCTTTCTTTACGCCGAACAATCCCGGTAACCCAGAAATCCACGGAGGGCTTGCGCTAAGCCACTGGGCCGAAGATCCGAAGCTTGAAGCAAAGCTTGCGGAACTCAAAGTCACTATCCGATGCATCCCTTCCGAGGGGCCGGAAGAACAGGGCAAGTGCTTGTTTTCGGGGAAGCCCAGCACCAAGCGGGCGATTTTTGCGAAAGCCTACTAACCAACGCGGGTTTTCGATTTAGAGCGCGCTACTTTCGGATGGCGTTGGAACGAATAATCTCGCGGCACCGTTCTCGAATGTTTAAAGCCAGCTTTCGGTGTTCGTCATCGGGGGCAAGCGTCGCCTCCACCTCTCGGATCCCTTGAAGCAAGGACCGGCTGCGACACCACCGCTCTTTTTCTTCCTGGTCTACGTTCACGCTCGCCAAGTCTCGGTGGAGCGAAAAGAGCAAGCGTGACAGCAGGCTAGAAGTGCGGCTTTCAATAATTCGCTTTTGCTGCCGAACCACGTCTTCCGATTGCAGCTCGGCCTGCACCGCGACTTCGTCCCAGCCTTCCAAATCATAGGAGACTTTCTCGCTATAGATCGGCCGCGAAATATAGCTCAAAAGCAAACCAACGAAAGTCGGCCGAACGGCAAGGTCGGGTTCGTAGTAAGCCACTAGCGCATTTTCGATGAGAGCCAGTTCAGGAAAGGAGACTTCAAAGCGGGTCATGAGGGTTTGTCGATCCAAGATCGCCTGGAACGCCTTCTCAAAAAGGGCCTCGGACCGCTCCGTTGCACCATACTCAAACGCGAGCCGGCCTTCGTCAGAAAAGTAAGCCATGTTTTGAGCAAGGCGAAAGTGCTGGTACTCGGCGTGCAGCGCGCGAATACAGTACGGCATCGAATCCCACTGGAAGCTGCTGTGAGCAGCCACCGGAAAAAGGCCTCCCAAGAAAAAACCAAAACGCAACCACCCCCAACCAAACCCGCGCACTGCAACTCCCCTCTTCATTCGGTTTCTCAAGTGAAACCAGACCAAGTCAAGTAACTCCAGACACCCCATACTTTCGTCTTGGAGATCAATGGGCAGACCCGGACTTTGGTAGTCGAAAAAGATGGCGCGGCTCTTAAGCCGTAGCGGTTTGGCACGGTGGCGACACCGCCGCTAATCGTTCAGCGTTTGAAGTCCTTGGGCGAGTGTGAGCTGAGGTTTCCACCCCAAGACCCTAGCCGCTTTAGAAATGTCCGCTTGGGTGATCAGCGCTTCGCCAAGCCTTTCTGGAATGTGGGTGCTGGGTCCACCAATGGTCTTTGCGATTTCCAAAATGGTGTACGCTTCGCCACACCCAATGTTGAAGATTTCGCCCGCAACTTCGCTTTGAGCGGCGAGCCAATTTGCCCGAGCAATGTCGAAAACATGGACGAAGTCGCGCCGCTGCAGGCCGGCGCCCGTAATCGTCAGCGTTTGCCCGCTGTCTTTTTGTCGTTTGAAAATCCCAATCACCGAGGAGTACGCGCTGAACCTGTCCTTTTCGTTAAAGCTCCGGGGCCCGTAGGCGTTGAAGTAACGAAGCGAAACAACCGGTACGCCAAAGCGTTCGCCGAGCATGAGCAAGTACTGCTCTGCCGTATACTTTTGGAGCGCGTACGGATTCATGCAAGAAATCATGGCCGTTTCAGGAGTCGGTACCGTTTCCGGGGTGCCGTAGCAGGCCGAGGAACTTGAGAAGACGAGCTTCTTCACTCGGGCCTTTTTCGCGGCTTCGAACACTCGCAAAGATCCGAGTACGTTGATTCGATCGTGTAGCTCGGGGTCATCAAAAGAGGGTTGGATGCGGGGGAGGGCGGCCAAGTGAAATACGTAGTCCATCCCGTCCATCGACTTGCTTAGAGCCGCAAAGTCGAGGATGTCGCCTTCCGTGAGTTTCGCTTTCGGGTGGACATTCTTTGGGTTTCCAGCCGATAGGTTATCGTACGCTGTGACGTCATTGCCTTCTGAAACCAGCAA
The DNA here is from genome assembly GCA_031425635.1 of Pseudomonadota bacterium. Taxonomy (GTDB): domain Bacteria; phylum Bdellovibrionota; class FAC87; order UBA2466; family UBA2466; genus JAIEOG01. The sequence continues at coordinate 9,645 of JANPJT010000217.1, read as the reverse complement.
GTCGACCAAGTGCGACCCAATAAACCCAGCGCCTCCAGTAACCAAGCAACGCTTCATTTGACCCTCTCGCTCATCGAGGCGCCAGTCTCGCTCAGAACGGAAGATAAATCAACGTGGTGGCATTCCGGCGACATTTTCTGCTACGGTACCGCATGATGCAGTTAGCCCTGTTTGTGCCCTTGTTTTCTACTCTCTGTTTCAGCGAGCCCATTATGCCCAGAGGGCGTTACCAAGGGCAGCAGCTCGATGTATCCACCCACCGGTCGGCGACCTTGCTGGCTGAAACCGCAGATGCGTTTGAAATAGACTACTTTTTTTCCGAAGGGGTTTATTGGCATGCCGTGATTCCAAAAGCGGGGGTGGCCGCTGTTTACGCTCAGAAGATGAATTTTTCGGAGCTGGTAGCTAAAGGGGGTGAGGAACCGGAACGATCGAACCCTTTCTTGAACCATGTGCAGATGCGGGTCCGGATGAAGCCCGGTTCTCCCGTACGCCTTTTTGCTCGTAAGTTTCCCAGGAGCGAAAGCCCGCACGCAGAGCTTTTGGATTTCGTGTATTCCGTGGAAGTGGTCGCGCCCAAAGGAGTGCAGTGGAACCTTGCGGATGCCGTGCTTGGAAATTTTGTGAATGGGCACCGCTTTGTGTCCTTAGAAAATGTGGCGCAGGAGAAAATCCAAAAGTATGGCTACTACGTCGAGCAAATGGAAGTGGGCCCACTTTCCGAGAAGCTGAAGCAAGACTTGCTCGTTAAAATGGTAGCGCAAAGTGAAGCCGCCGGGCTAAACGACTCATATTTTCTGATTCGGGCCGACGGCACTGCGCGCAATTGCACTTCCGAATTTTTTCGGCTGCTCGACTCCGTAGTGCCTTCGCAGGAGAATCCATGGGTAAGGTTTTTTAGTCGATTGCCTTTGAATATGGAGAAGTACTTAAAAGCGCGCGGGCTTTTTGTGGGCGTTGTGCCGAGTTTGAATGAAGAGCTCGGGCTTTAGTCTGCTCTCTTTCTATATCGAGATGGGGTCGCTCGCATTCTATCTAGCGCTCATCTAGCGGCGGGCATTCAACAAATCAAAGCGGCAATCGCCTAGGCTAACCGAGATTTTTTCGACTCGGGAGACCATGTCTTTACTCAAACCAACTTCCAGTGAGTGGTTTAGCTGTTCTCTTGCGGCCAGGGCGTCGCGTTTCGAGTGGTAGCTTCGGTTTTGGACGGCTGCTTTAGCAGAGCTCTCAAGCAAGCTTGCCTTCTTTATAAAAGCCTCAATAGCTGCATCGACTTTCTCAAAATACGCGGGGATGCCTTGGTCGAGTGCTGGTTTGTCCACTAGATCAACCAGCTTTCTGGCGGCTGAAAAAGCCTGGAGAGTGAAGTTATCTGGATTGAGCTTGGACTGCCTCGATAAGACCTGTTTTATGATGTCCAAGTCTTGGCCGAGTTGGCGGATGCGTTCAGCTTGCGCTTGACTCCAGGCGAGCACGCGCTCCTCATCGGTATACGTGCGTACACCCCAGGAGTGGTCGCTCATTCTCTCCATTGCCCTTTGGAAAGCAAGTTCCAAGGCTTTTTCATCTTCGTCATCCCGGTTTAATTTACTTGGCGTAAAGTCAGCGACATCGACCAGTTTATCACCTTCGTAAAAAAAGCTTCGGACATGGCCTGTACGGCGAATCACTCCGCCGTTGCCAACGGGATAGCATTCCCGAACTTCGCTTCGGATAGGGGAATCGGATGCCTCTAGCAGCGTATTGGAAGAAGCGGTGCCAAACCCATTTCCCACTCCGCAGTTGCCGTTTAGGCACCCCTCACGGGAAAACGGCTGGTAGGCGTCCACCAAGTTCTCCGCAAGAGTTTCTACGCGCACTTCGGATCCGAGCGGGTACGTATTGCGTTTTTGCATCAATGCGTTGAGATCCCGCACGGTCAAAGTGGGCTGAGCCGCGCTAAAGGCTTCAAGGTCTTGGGCAAGCTGCTCAAACCCGCTGTCGCGCCACCGGTGGATTAGAAATTTGATATTGTCTCCCGTTGCCAAAACCGTTTCCCCCTTCGTGGGGTAGTCGGCTCCTTCGACATAAGGCGAAAGGGTTAGGCTGTAGGAGATAGCGGACTGAGAATGTTTGAACCGAGCGAAATAGACATCCCGAGCCGGGATATGGAGGATTTCATAGTCCTCTTCTGGAACTAGCAAATTCCCTTTTTCGTCTTTTATCTGCAAGCTGTGGATGCTTTGCCCCATGGCCTTGGGAAGGGGCATCAAGCGCTGTTCATAAGGCACCACTTTGATACGAGTTTCTAAGCGAGGATCCGACGCACTTTTTTCTTCGGTGGGCAGATGGGATTTTACAACCGATTTGCCAGCCAAATCTCGAACGTTGGGCATTTCGATGAAATAAGGGGTAGGCGTGCCCCGCGCATCGTACTGGAAGTACTGCGGCTCGGAAGATTTTCTAACGACTGGAGTATTACGGGCAGAAGCCAACAAAGCACGGAGCTTGGGGCTCATGAAGTACAGCGCAGGCATCACTACAGCTGCCGCAAGCGTTACAGCAGTGGCACTGAAGTTCGACTGAACCGCCGGGCCAACTTGTTCGACCCCATTCGAAACCTTGCTAGCAACCGTTTCGAATAGCTCTGGATTCGTGCGACGAAAGGCTTCCAACAGTACGATCTCGCCCACCACAACAGCGGCGCCTAGGGCGACGAGGGGCTTCCAGAAAGAGCCGGCCATCGTGTCGCCACCTTTCGCCCTTCCCGGAGAACGTTCCATGGCAACGTCGGACAATGCTTTTTTGGATGTGCCAATCGCGATGCCTAATTCGGTCCTGAGCTTTTCGATCGCCTTTTTCAGGAGCGCCGAGCTTTTCGATACTGCAGCGGCGTAGAGGTCCTGAAGGCGGAACTTCCCGTCCATGATGGCAGTGACCAGGGGGAGCACCGGTTTAAACTTTTTCCAGGAGTCGTAGCGCTTTGTCCACAGGGTGGGCCGCAGACTCAGTTCACCTAGCCATAGTCGAGCATGGGCTGAAACCGTAGGGTGATCTAGCTTTGTAGGAAGACTCGCAAGATGTTTTTGCAATTCGAGAGGTCGAGAAGTGAAGTGATTGCTGTTTAGTAAATCAGCCAAAGTATTCAAATCGGCTCTTGCTCGTCGTACCTCCTGATAGCTCGCTAGAAATTCGAATGCTTTTTGCGGGTTGCTCAAAATGAGATCGGTAAAAATCGAGTCGCTTAGCATGATCGAATCGACCCATTCGAGGGTTTGTTTGGAATGCGTGCCGTAACGCAGTTTCAACGGTTTTTTGTCAATCAACGGCGAGTAAATGGTGTCGCCGGTAAATTTCAAATTGGCCAGCTGGGCGGGGTGGATGGCTCGGGTCACGGATCCATCCTTGGCCTGTAACTCGAATGCCATTCGGGGATTCAACTCCGCCACCCGCTGTAACAGGACTACTTGCCTATCTAAGACGAGCCCTTTTATTTTACTAAATTCCGCTTCAAGCCATTTTCGGAACGTCAAATCGATGGGGGAATTCTCGCGAGTGGTCTCAAGGGGATTTGCCCTCCCTTCGAATCTAAGCGCTTGGGTTAGCAAGTCTCTATCCAAATCAGGCTGGATCTCGGCTTTTCGTTCAGGCAATAAGGCGACAGGGGGTGCGCTTACCCGAGCAAGTTGCATGGCCTCATTGAAAGTGTACGCTTTCTCCTTTTCGATAGCGGTAGCCGCTAGATAAGACCTCAGCCGCGTTTTAAAATAGTCCAGAGTCAGAAAGCGGGTGGAACGCCGCGCAGGATCGCTGTCGGTTATTTCGGCAAGCCTTTGCTCAATAACTTTGTGGGTTTGAGACGCGTCGGGGGCCCCCTGTCGGAAGAGATCTCGGGCATAGAGGCGAAGGAGAAAATTCGATACGGGGCTTTCCTTCGGCCCAGTCACTTCGCGAGCTCGGGCGCTGGGGGAAGGGGGCTTGCTGTTTTCTTCGTCGGGCGGTTCAGCGTAGCCGGGGCTTGAGAAGAGCGCTAAGCAAAGTACCAAGTGAAAAACCGGTTTACGTATTCGTGGAGGAAACGTGCGAGAGCGGCCTTGTACCGTAATCACCGCCCTTTGTAAGTACTCAATATCTGACGAATAAAACAAGAAGTTTACCCCAAGCTCAATCCCTTACTTTGTTCGGTATAAGAGTGCAAAGAAGGGTCCAAACCCGAGCTCCTTCGCTCTCGCCCAAGCCGAAGGGCGGGCGCTGGTTACTTGCGTGCTTTGGCGTGTTTTTGAAGCGCGGCAAGGGGAACCACTTCCAAAGCTTTTAGATGCGTCGACTCCAGAAAAACGGCGGGAGCCACTCCCGCTTCAAAAGCGTCTTTCCAGCGCGAAGCGCAGAGGCACCAACGATCCCCTGGCTGAAGGCCTGGAAATTGCCCGCCGGGTACCGGGGTAGAAAGATCGTTCCCGACCGACTTTGAATACTCCAGAAACGCTTCGGTCACTTCGGCGCAGACGGTGTGCGATCCGTGGTCGTTTTCATCGGTGCGGCAAAACCCATCTCGAAAGTAACCCGTTCGGGGTTCGTTGCAGCAAAGCTCTAGCGGTTCGCCAAGGACGTTGGTCGGCGCCAGAGCAAGGTGGTTTTTCTTCGTATGATCCATGCCGGCGACCATATAGGGGCGGGAGCGGGATGAAAAGGTGAGATCCGAGAAGCTTACTGGAAGAAAAGTTCTTTCAACACCATTAGGGTAGCAATGCTTGCCACCATCCACCCAAACGCTTTTTTCAATTGGCTCGAGGGGAATTTCTTGCTTGCTTGGGCCCCCAAGAACACACCAACTATCGAGAGGCCCGTAAAGAGACTGAGAAACCGCCAATCTATCGCTGGGCTTGCCGCGAAATCTCCTGAGAAACCGAATAGTGAGCTGATGGTAATGATAAAGAGCGAAGTGCCAATGGCGGGTTTCATTTCCATTTTTGCCACAGACACTAAAACAGGGATGATCAGAAACCCTCCGCCCCCTCCCACAAACCCCATCAACCCTCCTGCCACCAGTCCGTAGAGAGACATTAGCCATGGTTTATCGCTCGGGGCCTTCGCGGGTTTCCGCGTTTGCAGCATCGAATACGAAGCCAGTCCCATGACCGCTGCGAAAACTAGCAAAATGAGTCGGTCCTTTGTGAGAGAAAACCCTTCGATTTGAAAAAGAGCGGGGGGAATTGCGGGGAGTAAAGTGCGACGAGCAAGCCAAACACCCACGAGCGAGGGAAATAGAAAAAGAGCTCCTGCGCGAAACCGCACTAGCCCGAGACGCAGGTACCCAAAAGTCCCCACTGCGCTTGTGGTGCCCACCACAAAAAGTGAGTAAGTAGTGGCGAGCGAAGCGGGGATTCTAAACAGGTAAGCCAAGATCGGGACGGTCAAAATCGATCCGCCTCCGCCTAAAAGACCGAGGACAAACCCCACCAAGACAGCGCCAAAGTAGCCGAGCGCACTCACGCCTTTCTCGTGATGGGGATGGCAAGGTAGCTTCGCCCATTAGCCCGCGGCGTTGGCAGGTGTCCGCCATCAATGTTCACTTGCACGCTGGGGAGTAAAAGACTGGGGGCCTTGAGAGTTTTATCTCGCTCTGTTCGAAATTTGATGAACGCTTCTTTAGTCGTTTCTGGCTTTATTTGAATATTCGATCGCTTCTCTTCCCCGATAGTGGACTCAAAGCGTAACCCACGTCCGTTCGGTTGGTAGTCATGCCCCGTGAAAACCCGCGTCGCATCCGGCAAACCATAAAGGCGGGTGGTGATTGAGTGGTAAAGCGCTTCTGCGCTTCCCGCGGGGAAATCACATCGACCTACCCCGTAATCGGGCATGAACAAAGCGTCTCCGGTGAAAAGCGCATCTTCGATTTTATAGGTCGAGCACGCAGGGGTGTGCCCCGGGGTGTAAAGCGTTTCGAAATGTAAACTTCCCGCAGAAAAGTGTTCCCCATCAGAGAAGAGGCGGTCGAACTGGCTCCCGTCGGTTTTAAAAGAAGGAATGAGATCAAAGAATTCTTTGAATACTTTTTGGACTTCGGTAATCCGTGCCCCGATAGCCACTTTAGCCTGAGGGTACTTCTTCTTGAGCGGCTGGGCCCCGCTTAAGTGATCGGCGTGTGCATGCGTTTCCAAAATAAAATGCAGTTTCAGCTCGTGAGATTGGAGGAAAGCATCCAGTGCATCGACGGAATCGTTAGTCACCATCGAAGCTGCCGGATCGTAGTCCCAAACGGGGTCAATGACGACTGCGTCCCGGGTGGACGGGTCCCACACGACGTACGTTAAGGTAAAAGTCGCCTTGTCGAAAAATTCCTTGATCTGGATCATGCTCTTCTCCAACGCTCCACCCCTTCGTAAACCGCCATACCTGCAAGCATCGAAGCAACGAAAAAGAGTGGCTCACGTTGCAACGAAGCGACCGATGCAAGTGCTGGCCCAGGGCAAAAACCTGCGATGCCCCAGCCCACACCAAAAACCGCTGAACCAATGGCAAGCGGCCTATCCACTTTTCTTAGACGCGGGATCTGGAATTTTCCGGGAAAAAGTGGTTGCGGGCGTTTTAGGACCAAGCGGTACCCTATCGAGTAAACGCCGATGGCACCTGCCATCACGAGTAGAAGGCTGGGGTTCCAATCTCCCCCAAAATCTAAAAAAGCGGTCACTTTCGCCGGTTGAGTCATCCCCGAAACCCCGAGCCCCAAAGCAAACAGCAACCCGCAGAAAAACGAAGCAGCTAAGTGAGCGATCATACGCGGCCTCCCAACCAGTGGTTGATCACAAAAACCACGGCGGCGCCAAACCCCATGAACGTGAAGGTGGCTAGGATGGACCGAGGCGAAAAACGGCTCACGCCACAAATCCCGTGGCCGCTAGTGCAACCGTTCCCTAAGCGGGTTCCGTAGCCGACGAGCAACCCCGCCGTGACGATCGCCAAAACGGAACGCGACAAAGAAAACGAGAATGCCGAAGGCTGAGTGAACCTAAGGATTACTCCGCCAGAAACCATCCCCGCCACAAAGCAGTAGCGCCAAACGGTATCGTTCGGCCGCCGTTGAAAAAGCCCCCCGAGTATTCCGCTCACTCCCAAGATCTTGCCGTTAAAAAGCAGGAACAAAACAGAGGCAAGGCCAATGAGGCAACCGCCCACGAACGCTAACAAGAATTCGCCCATCGCTTTTCTCCCCCGGTGTTTTTACCAGGTGAGGAGTAGGGGAGGCAACCGTGGCTCAGGCATGCCCGTAGGGCGTGGGTATTGGTTTACTGGGTTCGCTTGGCTCGGTGCGCTGCGGGCTCGGGCTGCGTCGACTTATCGGGACGGAAGCTAACCATGCTTTTGGCAAGACCCGCAGTTCCGGCTTGCTGCACCGAACCTGGAGCTCTTTGTCTTCGTGGTGGCTCGTGACTAGAACCGATTTGCTCACGATACCGAGCTCGATCAGCAAATCCAGTCCCGACCCTTTCTCTCCCACGAGCTCGTAGTCAACGAGGAACAGATCCGGCAGGTTGTCCGAACCGGCTAAGACATTGCGAAGGGAGGGAGCGTCTAAACAGTGAACCAGCGAAACCCCGTCACAATCGCCCAACCGGTGTTTCCACATTTCGTGGATACTCATGTCGTCGTCCAAGATCACCGTTTTGCCAACCGTCGGGATTTCGAGCGTTTGCAAAAACCAACGGGGCGGTTCGGCCGTAGGAAGAACAATCGATACTTCCGTCCCCACTCCGACGAGAGAGGCAATTTTGAGGTGCCCGTGGGCCGCCTCAATCGCTTCTTTCGCTTGGTAAATCCCCAGGCCTCTCCCTTGGACCTTACCGAAAGTGGCACCTTCCTCTCCTAAGCGCGCCAGGACGGCCGGAGGCATGCCGGCTCCATTGTCTTTGATTTGCAAAGTAACTTTGTTCCCTTGCGCCAAAAGCCGCAAAACGACTTTCCCCTCCGCTCCGATGGCTTCGACGGCATTGTTGATCAGATTGGAAAGGGCAGTGCGAAATTCTGCAGGGTCGCAAAGGCAAAAGAGCCCATAGGAGCCGGTCAAATCGGCCGAAAGAGTGACCGTCGATCGGTTTCGGTATTCGATCTGTTTCTCCGCTACAATCGCTTCAATTATAGGCGCCAGAGCGTGGACTTCGAGTTGCCTCTGACTGCGGCTTTGCTTCACTCTCCCCGCATCGTCTAGGCGGTTGGCAATCTCCCGGATGCGGCCCATAGCGCTTCGAAAAAGGTTTCTATCCCTTTCAGGGAGTTTGGCGGTGGCGTCTGTGAGGACCAGAAGGGCTGAGAGCGGCGAGCGTATGTCGCGCGCGATCTGGCGGTTTCGCTTGAGGATAGCTCGCGACACTTCGCTTTCAAGTTTGAGGCGGTTGGCTTCCGCTTGTTTCTCTTTGATTCGATCCAGTTCGAGGATCGACACCGCGCTCCCCGCATCGATTCCCGATTGAATGGGAACTAAAACATCCCGAACGAAATATTTCCGCATCCGGGAGACAACCAACGAACAGGCTCCAACGACGCTACCGCCTAAAAGAATCAAGAAGATGAAACCGGCACGAAGGTACACGACAGGAAGATCCAAACGGATCTCATAGCCCGCAAAGCCTGGTACTGGTACCGAGCGCACGTTCCAAAACAACTCATTTGAGATAGGCGATTGCGTCGACAAAACCTCGTTGCCGCCTTCCGTCAGAGTTGCAGTGCGTGCGTCGAGTTGCCAGTGCGTTGCCTCGAGCAACGATTCCACAAGTGTACGATTCTTTTGGGCTAGCGCTAGGCCGACAAGTTCGGAGAGCTGTTTGAGGGATCGCTGCCTCGTTCCTTGATCGTCGGCTTGTGCTTTTCCCAAATAAACAAGTGCGGTAACGAAAACGAGCGCCCCAATGAACAATAGAGGCCGCTGCCCGTATTTCCAGAACCAGTCGGTCAAAGAGATCAAGGCGAGGCCTGCCCAAGCGGCCGAAAAACATCTAAATGCCCTTCATTCCGACGGACAGCAATCCCTTGGAGCTCGATGCGGTCTTTTCGGTAGACAGCGACAGACTTCACAAAACCCAAGTGTACAAAGGGGACTTCTTTTAGTATTTCGCGGGATACTTTTTTGTAGTGTGAATCAAGGTCTTCTTGTTTGAGCAAGGCTCGACCTTCCTCCAGTAGAGCCCCAACGGTCGGTCGATAGATGATAGGGTTCAGAATAGCGCCATTTTTTCCGAGCGCATGGTAAAGACCGTCAGGATCACCAGTCACCACACTAAAGCCCGCGCTCAAAAGGTCGTAGTCGTGATTCTTATAAATAAAATCCATCATTTCCTTGGAGGAGACCTCGCGACTTCGATCTGACAAGTGAAGGCCGGTTTCCTTGAGCAAAGGGATGACCCAGGGACTGACTTTCCCGACGTAAACTGTTACCGGATCTCGTTCGCTTGCGTTGAGTAGGGCGGGTATGAACTCCGCTCCGTGGTCGATTATCTTCCGCGCCTCCTGCAAGTCTAAGCGACCAGGCTGTAGGGGCAGATAAGATTGAAGGTCCATTCTGCTTCCCGCAGAATCTCGAAAGAGCTCGGGGCGCTCATTGAGTTTGCGCCAAATGAGCGACTGTAGTGCAAGCCGGTGCTTTGGGTTTGAGAAAATGGATTTTGGAGT
>JANPJT010000216.1:0-1994 GCA_031425635.1 Pseudomonadota bacterium | reverse complement strand
CGGCAGCGTGGCCAAGGTCGAGTTCTTCAACGGCGCCACCAAGCTCGGCGAAGACGTTACCTCGCCCTATGCCTATTCGTGGACCAGCGTCGCGGCCGGCACCTACAGCATCACCGCCAAGGCCACCGATAATCAGGGCGCGGCCACCACATCAGTGGCGGTGGGCGTGACCGTGACCACGTCTTCGCCACCGCCACCGACGGGCACCGTGGTCTACGTCAGCGATCTCGAGTACCAGGTCGTGGCGAACGGCTGGGGCCCGGTGGAGAAGGACCGTTCAAACGGAGAACTCGCTGCCGGCGATGGTGCCGCGCTGACTATCGCCGGAACCAACTTCACGAAGGGACTCGGTGTGCACGCGTTGAGCGAGGTCCTGGTACCTCTGAACGGCGGCTACACGCGCTTCCGCGCCACCGTCGGCATCGACGACGAGGTCGGCAACCAGGGTTCGGTCGTCTTCCAGGTGTGGGCCGATGGCGTGAAGATCCATGACAGCGGGGTGTGCGGTGGCGCCGACGTTGGCACGACGGTAGACGTCGACGTGACCGCCAAGAACCAGCTTAAGCTGGTGGTCACGGACGGCGGCGAGTTCACCTACGACCACGCTAACTGGGCGGACGCGCGGTTGACTCCGACCGCTGGCGGTGGGGACGGCGGTGGCGCGGGCGGATTGCCGTCCGGCTGGACGAGCGGCGCGATCGGCAGTCCGGCTGCGGCCGGTTCGGCGAGCGCGAACGGCGGCACCTGGACGGTCGCCGGGTCGGGCGCCGACATCTGGGGGAGCGCTGATGCCGGCCACCTCGCCTACCAAGCGATCTCGGGCGACGCTCAGATCGTGGCGAGGGTGGTATCGCAGACCAATACCGACCCGTGGGCGAAGGCCGGGGTGATGATTCGCGAGTCGACCGAGGCGGGATCACGCCATGCCATGGTGGTGCTGACCCCGAGCAACGGCATCGCCTTCCAACGGCGAACCGCCGCGAGCGGTGCGTCGTCGCATACCTCGGGCGGCAGCGGCAGCGCACCGTACTGGGTCAAGCTGGTACGGATCGGCACCACCTTCAGCGGTTACCAGTCCACCGATGGCAGCAGCTGGCAGTTGATCGGTTCGGCCACGGTGCCGATGGCTACCAACGTGCTGATCGGCCTGACCGTCACCTCCCATCGCGACGGGACGGTCTCCACCGCCACCTTCGATAATGTCACCATCACCGCCGCCGTCAGCGGTGCGGGTTGAGGAATACCATGACACGCATCATCCTGGTGGCTTCAGGCCTCCTCATCCTCACTGCCTGTGGAAGCGGAGGTGGAGGCGGAGGCGGCGACTCCGAATCCCCCGCCCCTGAGACTGGGTCGGCCGCGCTGGGCAGCCGCGCAGTGCCCGGCGGCTCGGTCACGGTAACCAAGTCGGGGCCGTCCACGGCGGGCCGGCAGTCCTTCCGCGTGACGCTGGTCAGCGACCCGCTGCCGACCGACGTACGCACATGGATCGGCACCGAGTACGATCCGGCAGCGACCGGCATGGCAGCGGTGCCGGTGGCCGGATCTCCCGGCGTTTATGACATCGCTCTGTCCGTGCCCTCGCCGCTACCGGCTCAGGCCCATGTCTGGGTCCGAATGGTGCACGCCGATGGCTCGGTGATCGAGACCGGGCACGACGACTTCCGTTTATCGAACTAAGGTATCGACGCCCGATCACGTGCCCGTCATCGCCCGGGCGAGCACACGCCGGTGACCTTCTGTCGGAGCCCTTGATTGGTGCGTTGCGCTACCACCTCGGGAACGAAGAGCCGCTCCATCATTAGCGACCGGTTCTCGCGCAGCAGTCGTGTCTTCTGCGCCTCTAGCTGTCATTAGTGATCTTTCACATTTAGGCTGATCCGGGACCTGGTCGGACATCGGCCCAAAGGCCGAAAATAACGGGCAGTTCAGCGAAGCGGCCCGATCAACCTAGATGTGAAACCTGAGGAGCGGGCAATTTTCTTGTCCGCGAA
>JANPJT010000215.1:0-1627 GCA_031425635.1 Pseudomonadota bacterium | reverse complement strand
GGCTCCCAAGCGTTTTTCAAAAGTAAGCTGGTGATAGCTCGGGTGCTTTTGGTGGCGGCACTGCCGGAATGCGTTCAGTAAGTTGTGGAATGTGGGCCAGGCTTCGTCCATGTGAATCGTTGCGGTCCGTAAAGAGAGATTCTCGGGGCTTGCCGAGCGTCGCGCGGGGGGTCGTGGCACTTTTTGCGCGCAACTTAATTTGCGGCTCTGCGGCTCTTAGGTTAGCTGTTTGAAATGCCGCATCATCACTCTTATGCTGCAAGCAACTCGTCCAATTTGAGCTCCGGAAATGCCTTTTTGATTCGAACGATTGTTTCAAACTCCGGGTTCGCGGTTTTTGAAGACTCTAATCGTTGGTAGGAGTACAGGCCCTTCATACCCAAAAGCTTTGCCGCTTGTGTCTGGGTCAGATTACGCTCCAACCGATGTTTTCGAAGCAAAAACGCTAGAGCAACTCTCGGTGCGACTGGAACCTGTACGATGTTTCTCCCTTTGAGGCTTTTCTTCGGCATAGGAAATACCGTTTTGGAGTCTTCCGGCTCGTCTAAAAAGAGATTTAATACATCTTCCATGTTTTTCTTTAGCTCGGACTCAGAGGTGGCCTGCGTAGCGCACCCTTCTAGCTCAATACAGTTAGCCCAATAGCCCTTTTTTTCTTTATGAATGAGAAAATGGTATTTCATTTTTCTTTCCCTTCTAGTTCCTTTAGTAGCGTTCGCTCAAGCCCTCGCTTCAACTCACGATGCATCGGGATTACTTGGCGTCTAGCCCCCTTTCCTACGACCACGTGACTACCTTTTTGTCGAAGCACGCTCCACCCGTCGTTCTCATAACGGCGCAACATTTCTTTGCCGCTCAACGGCATAACGCCACCTCAACAGTAATGATACCAACTATAGTTGGTGTAGTCAACGAGGCGCGGTCGTTGTGGAGTAATTTACTCTTATCTGGGACTTAAAAGCGGGTTGTCGGCGAGTTCTTCGACCGCCTCAATGCGCGCGCCGTTTTCAAGAAGGTTGCTGATCAGCGTGCTTCGTGAAGAGCGCGGGCTACGACCTACATCAAGCATATTGGGATCTGGAGCTTTACAGCTTACCCCTGCACCGATGCCAGAACGCCGACGAGTTTAATAGGTAGATTTGCTTCAAGCAGCCACATTTGGTTGATCCAAAACTTCCGAGGCAAATTTCAGCACCTCGGGAACACTCTCTGCGGGAAATCCGCCATAGGTCTCATCGATTTCCTGTGCCGTCATACCTTCGGCCAAACAAGCGAGTATCTGTGAAACCGAAAGTCGTGTGTCTCTAATCGTTGCTTTTCCGCCCAGTAGGTCAGGATCCGACACGATCCAATGGTATCCAGGGAGTGTTTTTACGGTGCTCATATTTCAAAACCATACCGTATTGGTTGGGAGACATAAAGGGTGATTGCTGAGGTCTGTTAGCCGCCATTCATTCGCAAAATACTCCGCTACCGAGCCCGACGGATATTGGCTAGGCAACCTGTAGATGACGAAACCGGAAGCCTCAATTCCTCCACAATCTGAAGCCATACTCATTTCATCTTCTCGGCCTTTGACTGAGTTGCTTAGCCCATGCTTAAATTCGAAGCCGTAGTGGTTCAAGTC
>JANPJT010000214.1:0-19634 GCA_031425635.1 Pseudomonadota bacterium | reverse complement strand
TCCAAACGGGGAACGGAAAGGTTCGAAGCAATCAACTGCGGCGCTATCCCAGAAAACCTGATCGAGTCCGAGCTTTTCGGGCACGTCAAAGGTGCGTTTACGGACGCCCGAGCCGACCGGAAAGGGCTTTTTCAGATTTGTGACAACGGCACTCTCTTTTTAGATGAGATCGGGGAAATGCCGTTTTTACTTCAGGTGAAACTTCTCCGCGTGCTCCAAGAGCGAGAGATCATGCCTTTGGGCGCTTCTGAGTCGATTAAAGTGAAAACTCGGGTGATTGCGGCAACGAATCGGGACTTGCCGGAAGAAGTAAAGGCCGGCAGATTTCGGTCCGACCTTTTCTATCGCATGAACGTCCTCCAGATTCGGCTCCCTCCCCTGAGGGAACGGCCACAAGACATCCCGCTTCTGATTGAGTACTGCCACCGGCGATTCAACCAGAGGTTTGGCAAGAATGTGAAACTCCCTTCGATGGAAGTTCAGGCCCGCCTGCTAGCGTACGATTGGCCGGGCAATATCCGAGAACTGCAGAATGCCGTCGAGCGAGGCATTGTGCTTTCACGGGACAACGAAATGCACATTGAAGATATGATGGAGCCCAGCAGCCATTCAAATGCTTCAAGCCCTTCTGTCGACGCAAGCAGGACCACCCTTTCAGACGCTAAAAAAGACTTCGAGAAAAAGTATTTGCAGGATCTTCTGGAAGTTACGGGCGGCAATATATCCGAAATTGCGAGAATTTCGGGGCGGTACCGTGCAGACATTTATCGGCTGATGGCCAAATACGGAGTGGCGCGGCCCGAGTTCACGGACAACAAATAACGCCAATCTCGTTTGGCGCTTTCAAGCTCTGCGCTTGAAGGGGATCACCGAGGTCTGAGCCATCGTACACGGTGCCCAGACCATGGTCAGTTGGCCCTGCCGGCATGCCGTTGATATCTTCAGGGGGCCCGCCCGTAACAGCACTGGTTGCTCCGCTGCCTCGGGGGAACGCTCCCGTAATACCTAAGTTCCAGTTTTCGAGCCTCCTTTTTTTCCGGCCGAAAAAAGCTCCCAGGGCGGCTGCGCCAGCAAAGCACATTGCTAGAAGCAAGACCGGTTTGACCAACGACTTATTGTCCATAATGTTCACTGCTTTTCAGCGGTAGCTTTTCGCCTCGAGCTTTGTAGTTTAGGCCGCTCCTCACCTTTAAGATTTTTCGCCATTTTTTCGGACACGCCCGCGCGGCTGGGTAAAGTGATACCCAGACGGGAGTTCCCTACGACGGGGGAATTGAGCGCCCCCACCAATGAAAGTACTGAGGCACATATTTGTAATGTTTGCATCGAAATACCCAAGGAAAAAGTAGCGGCACAAAAGTGCCGCTACCTATCGTTAAAGCCCTTCTTCACCTGGAAAGGAGTTGTGCATAGACGACTCGACTTCATCTAAATCCTTGTTTAGATATACCGCTTCGCTATCCACACGATCAATCCACTCAATGGGGATCCAATGGTGCTTTCCGTCGATAGAATCATTCTTTGTGAGCTTGATGTAACGCGAACCTTCCATGTGGTCGATTGTCCCGACTCGGTCCTCTTCCTCGTCTGAATCCTCATCCAAACTTTTTGAGTAGACCTTAAGTCCCGGCGTTATCGATTCCATATCAAAGGCACTCTCGCCAGCAGACCCCATTTCTTCATTGTCACCCATGTCGGTATTTTCGCTTCCGGGGCGCCAACTTTTCTCTTCGATGGTATCCATTGGCGAGCGGCTTCCACTGGTCTTTTGGTTTCCATTAACTAGGTTTAGCTTCGGGTTATTCATGTTCAGGTCCTTTTCTATAAGATCCATTTGTTTCAAAATGGATTGGTTAAACAACGGGAAAACGGGATCACAAATGCTGCCTCTCATCTACGGTTTTATAGGTAGCCGCCTCTTCCGATGCAGCCTCCACCGTTGATGAGATGTCGCGAGCACCGGTGTACTTTAAAAGCTCTTTCGCCTTCGTGGCCCACTCTGAGTTATCGCAGTGGATAGAGAGCAGAATGCCTCCATTGTTGACGAGCCCCTCGAACCGACGCGCCTCATATTCCGGGAACCCCATCCCCACGAGGGCGCCCGCGACCCCTCCGAAGCCCCCTCCGACGCCGGCTCCGGCCAAGAGCCCCATAATGGGCCCCGCCGCGATGAATGGGCCAACGGCGGGTATCGCCAAAATCCCAATCCCAGCAAGCCAACCTAAAGCGCCGCCTACCAGAGCTCCCGTGCTGGCGCCGATTGCGGTTCCCTCAGGCGCTTTCGTTCCCTTCTGGTGTGCAAAGGCTTTGGTACCAACGCCGTCCGCAAAAAGAACCGACGCGTCCGAGTTTCTAAACCCCTTTTGCTTTAAGGTGCTAACAGCCGTTTCGACGGCGGACCGGGTCGGATAGAGTCCATACACAACGGTATTTTTTCCTGACATACGCGCTCCTTAGACTTGCGGTCTTAATTTCTCTTCACTTCGAGATTGCTTGTCACAAATTGCTTCCCCGCGCAGTCATAGGCGACCTGCTCCACCTTGGTCTTTTCCTCCGCGGATTCAACTCTGCCTCGAAGCGTGACTCGGCCGTTGTCCGTGATGATCTTGATGTTGGCAGCGTTGGTAGAAAGCCCATATTGTTTCAATAATTCACGCCTAATTTCGGAAGTGAGTATCACGTCACCCGAACTCGTCTTTGTTTGGTCTGCCGTTGGGCCTTCGGTGCGGGGATTAACGCTGGTATCGCTGGAGTTTGATATTGGTGCACCGAAACTACTGAGTGCCGCTGTGCTAATAACAATCATTGCTAAACACGAAGTCGTTCTTGATGGGTTCATAGGGTCTCCTTGTTGCAAATCAACAACTTGCAAGCGACGTGCCGCGCCTCACCACTCTTTTTCGGATGAACTTCGCGCAAGTAAGTACTTAAGTGATTCAATCTGTCGCCAAAATGGAGCCCGACGGGCTCCACAAGAAAAGAGGCCCCCTGGGTGGGGGCCTCCCGAGAGGTATCTTTGGAAAACGGCCAATATCAAAGATTTTTACTGGCTCGAGTGAAGGGGCTCTCTGTTTCTAGTGCAGTAGGTCTAGAGGCCTCTGCAGCGGCTCCTCCACGAAGTCCAGTTTTTCCTAGATACAGAACACCTTCCTTGACTGCAAATATATTAAACTCGCCGGTCGGAACCGTTCTCAGTGGGCAAGCAACCGTGCCAGTTTTCCCATCAAGGTTTAAGGGCTTGTTCACTTCCCAAGCCTTAACGCCGCAGAAAGCCACCGTATCTAGGACGCCTTTGCCGGCATCGTTGAGCGCTGCTACTTCAACATGGTCAAACCGAAAATCCACTTTTCGGATCTGTTCGGCACTCGTTTCTTTCAGAGTTAGCTCACCCTTGTAGGTGATGTTGACCGCTTGGCTGACACAATCCGCATCGGAATAGAATGTATGAACCTCTTGGTAAGAATTCCCAGAAAATTTAAAGCGTGGCTTTGCCGATAGGTTTAGCAGGTCACTTTTTGCGCATTTTCCTTCCCACGTATCCATTAGTTGAGGTTCTTCGATCCGTTGCCGCACGTCTTTGACCTGGGAGCCACAGGCGCTAGCAAGAAGAGTGGTGAGAACCGTTAGAACGACATTAGCGGAACCGGAGAACTTGGCTTTCATGGAATTACCTTTCGCATTGATTTTCGTTTGGGTCGCATTTCTAAGTCTCAAGGCGTCTGCATTTGCCGTTCCACCGCTTTAGTTAGGGGTAAGTCTCTCCTTAGCTTCTTCAGTTTCCGAGGAAGCAAGTATTTCCTCTACCTCATCGGCCTCCCGTGCAGATCGCTCTTGCTGTTCCCCATCTTTCTGAACGCTTTCATCGAAATCGCGCTCGATGGCTTGAAAAGACTTTTCTTCCTCCGGGAGCGGGGGGTTACCAAGTTGGTCGCTTGGCGCTGTGGAAGTGGCATCGTCTGTCCCGGCCCACCCGCCAGCCTGTACGGCTCGTTCGGCTTCGCCCGTCGAGCTGCCCATGGTTTCGCCAAGTCCAATCTTCAAATCTTCAGCTGGTTGGTTCGGAAAATTTCGTGTCATTAGTGACCCGCCCTTCTGGTTTTCTGCGTAAGCAGTGATCTCTACGGTAAGCGACGATGCATTACTTGTGCCTCGTTGTTTGGTGTTGCTGGGTGTGCATCAGCCGTCGCCTTGCCTTGAAATGCTTCAGCCAGCTGGACGATGGGGTCGCGGCCGTTCGCTAAAGGGCGACAGTGTCTCGCTTCCACTGGGCCGAACGTTCACCCGGCCAGGTCCCTTATCAAACCCAAAATGGTTTGGTCAAACAGTGGCTTTTTCAGTACTTGGACTCCATGTAGGTTCACACCGTTGGTAAGTTCAGGAGTGCCTGTCATAATCAAGATGGGGATCGTAACGAGGAAGTCGTTTGCTCGTAAATGTTTGATAAGTTCCTCGCCATTCCCTGGCATGACCCAGTCGGTGAGAATGAGGCAGGGCGCGAGACCGCCATCCAGCAGCTTGGAGCCCGCTTTCCCGTCCTTGGCTTGGACCACGTCGTACCCATTTTTGGAGAGTAAGCTTGCGAGGAGCTCGCTATTGATCGGATCATCTTCCACGATGAGGATTGTTTTTTTCATTGAGTTAACCTGATTTCTAAGCTCGCCTGCGCGGGCTTTTCGCCCCTGAATGTTTGGTTGGAGAACGACTGATTCAAAGGAACTGGCTCTTGTTTTGGGGCACTGGCAAGGGCCAAGCGTTTAACGTAGTGCAATATGAGTGCCGCAAAACTGTTTCGGAATGGTGGAATGCGGAACGTATGTTGCACTCCCGTCCACTTTACAAAGGAGTAACTATATGAGCGCAGCGACTATGATGAATGATTCAATAAAAAAGGTGGCAAGTAACGAAGAGCACCTTGAGGGACCTGTTGCAAAGGCCATTGAGCAGCAAACGGCTAAGCTCCCTTCCGACGCGTTTCTTTGGACCGCGCTGGGAGCGGTAGCGGCTTCTCTTACGCTACAAGTGATTGGACAGAAGAATATGAGCAATTTCGTAGGCCAATGGGCACCAACCATTCTAATCCTGGGTCTCTACAATAAATTAGTCAAAGTCCAAGGGTCGGATCAACAGAGCCGTTCGCAATCTACGGCAACGGGAGGTTGGACTAATCCTAAAACGTTTTAGCTCGAGACGCTGGGAGGGACAGTAGTCCCTCCCAAGGCGTCAATAGCTACTCGATGCCGTCTCGGGAAGCCGCTTAAGCTTGATGGGACCCTCTGCCACTAAAGTTTCAATCCCCACAGGCCCATTCTCCCACTCATCGGCGAACTGTTCATCGTAGTGTAGGGGGTAGAGGCGGCGCCCCGTTTCATAACTATCGAGTGGGTTCGCTTTCATCGGAAACTCACGTCGTGTGGAAAAGTTCCTTGTTTCAGCGGCCGCATGCTCCCCAATAATTCCGTCCTAAGGGTTCTTCGCATAAGATTACCTCCATTACTTTTTTGGCTTTCTGTCCTAAGCCCTGGCGGTGCAATAGACTTGCCAGGCAAGGCCCGCGCAAACGGTGGAGGGACAAATTTCTAGTTTCAGATCGGCTGAGTGGACGGTGAAAATGAGTTAGCCCATACCAAGCTCTTTAGGAAGTCGGGGTAGTTCTTTCAGGGACGGTGGATCGGGGCTACTCGGAGGGAACCGCCGTAGAGTCAGGATTGCCACTCCCTTTGTTTCCCAGTTCGGGAAGACTAAAGAAAAAGCTCGAGCCCGATCCTGGAGTGGAATGCGCCCATATACGTCCGCCATAAAGCTCTACGATACGCTTGCACATGGCGAGCCCCATTCCCGTGCCGCCAAACTGCCTTCGATCGTTCAGTTGCACAAAAAATTCGAATATCTTTTCGTGACTCGCTTCTTCAAAGCCGATTCCATTGTCGCGGACTTCAAACACCCAGTGGTTTCCTTTCAAGGCGGCGCTCACCGAAATTCGAACCGGGTGTTCTCCTCGAAATTTCAAGCTATTACTCAAAAGATTTTGGATCAGCCTCTGAAGCTTGGACTTGTGTGCCCACACCCACGGAAGCTTTTCTATTTCCATTTCCGCACACGACTCCCGAACGGCTGCCTGAAGGTCGCTCCAAACCTCACGGACTACTTCATTCATATCCACAAGCGTCGACGGAGTAGGGCGGTAATGGAGTTGCGACAACGTGAGGATATCATCGATAAGCTCGCTCATTCGAAGAGCCGCCTCGCTCATATAAGTGATACACTGTGCGCCTTCTTCGCCCAGGGTTTGAGAAAAGTTATTAGCCAATACCTGGCCGTAGCCGACAATCGTTCGAAGAGGCTGATTGAGATCGTGGGCGACCATATGGGCAAAATGCTGGAGCTCGGCGTTTGATTTTGCAAGTGAGCAGGTGAGCTCAACCAACTTTGCTTCTCGGTGCCTACGCTCGGAAATGTCCTCCGCGATGCTCTCGAAGTATAAAAAATGATCTCGTTGGTCATGGACGACTCGCGAACTCACGCTCAGCCAGGTGGTTGTGCCATCCTTTTTCCAAGCCTCGTACTCGCACCGCGCTTGCCCATCGCGGTTCAAGCGCATAAGAAAGTCGCGCCGCACCTCTGGGTCGACGTAGACCTGGTGGGATACGTCCGTAATCGATTCGAGCACTTCAGCAGGGCTATCGTAACCGAGCATTCGGGCAAAGGACGGGTTCACATAGACGAACTCTCCTTTTGCGGAGGTCCGAATGATCCCTTCCACTGCGTTTTCGACGGTGTCACGGAACTGGATTTCAGAGGCCCGCAACGCCTGAATCCGCTCACGCCGAGCCCGTAAATAGGTCGTCGGGAGGCACAGGGTCGTGAGGGTCGTGTCTGGCGCCTTTGGCATTAGTGTTGTCGAACCCGTAAAGTGGTTAAATAAACAGAAAGAAATTGATCTTCAGTACAGGTGCGGTATATAGCGCAAATCGAAAAAATTAGGAACTACAAGATGGCGGTACAGGAAAACAAACGATGAGACATGGTTTCTTGGTCACTTTCGCGCTTCTTTTCGCGCTCACCACATTGGCTAACTTGCCCGGCCAGCGAATGGAAATCGGTATCCGGACCTGCCAAGAGCAGCTTTTGCTGCCGCCCCTGGACGAAGACGGGCGACGTAAGATGCTGAATACACGGGGCTTTGGAGACAGTGCGCTGAACCGAACGCAGCAGGCTTTCGTAAAACGGGCTGCCCAACGAGCCCAAAGAGTCACCCGATCGTCTGGGGGTTATCGGAGACAGCCCGTCGCCTTAGAAATTGGGATGGGTTTCGGTGACTTGGGGATAAAAGTCCTGAGCAAAGGCGCTTTTTATTTGGGGATCGACATGGATCCCCGCCACGTCCAGCTTGCGAATGAAAGGTTGGCTGACAAAGAAGACCTGCTCGATTCGCAGTTTCACACGACTGTAGGCACGTTTCCCATCACGCCCAACGATTCAGAAGATCTTGTTGAATATCTCAAAGGGTTTCAGCAAGCGATGGAGATTGCGGATATTGGCGCGTTTTCGGTGGATATGTATTGGAGCGGGGATGAACTCGTTCAGTTTATGGAGTGGGCGTTTGAAACGCTTCCCTCCGGTGGGAAGCTTTACATGACGGGGGTTAGCCCGTTTTGTAACCTTTTTCCGGGCTACGAGGCCATTTATACGCACCGCCGTGACGTTTTGAGAGAGCGCTTCCCCGGCTGGATCCCGGATATCAACCAGCTCGAACTCGCGGGTTGGGATCGGGAAAAGTACCTCAGCATGTACCCTGCGTTCTTTCACTTAGTAGATACGACTGTGCTTAAACGCGAAGGCAGGAAAGCGGGCTTTAAGAACATCCACGTAAGATACATGCGGCGCCTATACCCCGAGCGGCTCCGATACCGAGGCGACACTCCGGGCGTAGGGGAAATTGCTAGCTTCATTGGTACGAAACCGTAGGTATTTAGCGTCTTACCGAACGATCAGCCGCTCTAACGAAGCTATTCGAGGGACGGTTCCTTATTTTGCAACCGATCTTGAACGCGCTGGACGAGCTCCGCAACTTGCCCAGCGATCGGCGGAGCTGCTTTGCTCAACACCTTTCCGGCCATGCTAAGGACAGAATTCAGGGCAAGTGATTTAGCTATTTCGACTTCAGGAGCAAGAGCCTGCTGCAAAGGGGTAAAGATCCTCAAAATGGAATGACTCACTTTGGTTTCACCGTACCCAGAACGAGACGGCATGAAATTTTCAACCGGCCCTTGACGCTTCGTGACCAGGTTACTCAAGACAACACCCGTCACGAAAGCTGTCCCGACACCTACAAAGGGATGTAATTTCGTTTGGTAAACAGGTGAAAGTCTCTCGGCTTCCCCTTTTATTTCATGGATTGCATCGGAAACGGCGCGTTTTGCACTGTTCATACGTTCCTTAATCTTTGCTTCTAAGAAAAGAATGTTCGCGTTTAAATCGTGCTGAGTTTCTTCAATGCTTGCGGCTAAAACTTCCTTCTCATCTTCCATTTTGTATCCCTTTATTGCTATCCGTTCGTGGCTTGTATGACATGAGACCCAACCCCGCTCCGATGTAAAGTATCGCCACCACTGCAAAAGAAAAGACCGATGAAGCGCCGAGTGCGTTCATTCCCCTTTCAATAGCGATGGCTGCAGCCATCAGCCCCACAATAGCCATAAAGAGACCGGCAAAGAATGCCAGTAAAGAAGTTTTGGTCTCAGCGAGTCTCTCTGTCAGACGCGTTTCCGCTAGTTTGACTTCTTGGCTAAAAATGTGCCGCAGGTCTGACCCAATCAGCGCCAGTGTGCCAGCTATACTTGTGTCCTCATCGGAGCGGAGTTGTGATTTCATCTTTTATCTCCGAGCAATCAGATAGCCTACTAATGTGCCGACAGCGCCGGCGATTAGAAGGGACTGAGCCGGATACCTTGTAATTGCCGAGCCAGTATCGCTTACGAGTTTCTCTCCGTATTCTTTGCTCTTATCAAAAACATCGGACGCTATTTCTTCTGCTCGTGATGCAACTTGGGAAGCTCCGTGCTTGAGGTTCGAGATCACTCCCGAAGCTTCTTCCGATAGACGGGATTTATCGGTACTGCCGTCTTTGTCCATCTTGCTAGTAGCAGGCGCGCCTCCATTTTTTCCCATGAAAGAATCTTCCTCTTTCATTTTTCCTTGTGAACTATTGATTGGTTGGGCTTGCATTGTTTTCTCCTCTTCAGCTTCCCCGGCAATCCGAGGCAGCGTCTATTTTATGGTTACTCTTTTCAGGCTTTGCATTATCTATGCCGACATTTCATTCCGACCCCAAACGCCAGTTGCTTCCGGAGGGGAAGGATAGGCTTCAAAATAATGGTAAAGGGCATTGTTCTTTTTGCATCCAAGGCAAAATCGCTGAAAGCGATTCGCCGTGAGGAATTGTTGGTCACAAAGATTGCAACTTCGAATGACACACTTTCTTGACTGAGCGCATGCTGGTTTTTTCTTCATCCTTATTCCTCCTCTTGAGCAAGTCGCCTCATGCGCTTTTCCCATGCACATGCTTCAACGGGTGACTGGTTGTTTCCAAAATTTCATCCATTCCAACGGTTTCTAACCTTTTTTCCGCCGGCCCCGCTATTACAGTACCGTCGGTTTTAAATCGTGAACCGTGACAGGGGCAGTCCCAAGTTTTTTCAGAGGTATTGAAATGCACGATGCAACCTAAATGGGTACATTTGGCGGATACGGAATGGAGGATGCCCTCTTCGTCTCGATAACAAGCAGTGGGTTGGGCACCCCTTATCAATACCATCCCTTCTCCGCGCTTTAATTTGCCGGTGCTCGCGTATCGGGACAACCGGTCCTTGGCAAGGTAGAGTGGGAAATCGATATTTTCCTTTAAGTAAGTGCTCACTCCCCCAGCGTGGAGTGTCTTTCTGAAGGGCGAGAAAAGCTGCTGCCAAGGGCTCCGACGCTTCAAGATCCAGTCTCGGGCCATCAGCGCACTCAGCGTTCCAAAAGTGTAGCCGTTTCCACAAAAGCCAGTTGCGATGAATTGTCGGTCGGCATTCTCGCCAATGAAAGGAAGTCCGTCATGCGATCGAATCACTTGGCCCGACCAACGAGAGTCAATAGAGGCCTGCGGAACGATCGTAGTCAGTTTGTTCTCAAGGTTTTTAAAACATTCTTCGGTTTCGACGACCTGCCCGGTCTTATGGTCGTTACCGCCGAAAATTGCGTAGTCTGACTCGCCCTTGCCCGTGTCAATACGCAAATAGTGGTATGGATCTTCGGTGTCCCATGAACATAACTCGGGGTATAGCCCTTTTGGTATTGAAGCCCCCACCACGTAAGAGGAATAAGAAGCAACCTTGGTTTGAAAGAGACTCGATAACACTAAGCTGCTGTGGCCCGTTATCGGCACCCCTGTAGCAATGATGAGGAAATCACACTCAACGGAAATTTCCCGGCAATGTACACTGGTAACTAGAGGCGCTTGTTCGACACTGGTTACCTCGGCGTTCTCGAAAACGGCCGACCCATTTCCGGGAATGGTTGCTGCCAAGGCAGCTAAGTAGGCTACCGGGTGAAACTTTGCCTGATGAGGGAATTCAATCCCCGGTCGCCGGGCCACTGGAACGGAATCGTGAAAGGACGCCTCGATGCCGAGCTTCAAGGCAACATCGAGCTCTCCTCTGAGTTTATCCGTTTCGCCCGCTGGTGAGTTAGAGGATTCGTGCAGGTAGCCTGAAACTGTTTTAAAATCACAGGCAATTTTGTTCGCGGAAATGTTTTCCTGAATGGCGTCGATGGCTACTTTGCCGGCGTCCCACACCAGCTTTGCCGCTTCCTCCCCAAAGCCACTTACTAGATCGGATAGCCTCAAATCCGTGACTGCTGTCAGATGAGCGGTGGTGGATCCGGAGTCACCCGAAATAATCCGGTCCCGCTCAAGTAAGCATACTTTCTTGCCGGCTTTTTTCAAAGTATAGGCGGTGGTGATGCCAGTGGCACCTCCTCCCACCACAACCACGTCGAAGCGGAGTTTTCGCTTCGATTTTTCTAGCGAACGCAGCGCCGGAACTTGAAATTTTTTCCACCGAGAAATATTCATTCGTGCCTCGACCAATGGATGGTTGTGGGAGTTGCCACTAGTAAAAAGCCGTGGGTGCAACCTCCATGCCCGCCCGATCTAGGGCCGCTCTTTTGCCACTGAGCGAAATACCTAAATTAACCTTTCCTTTCCTCTGATGGCGGCTCTTCTCTTCTTCTGAATCGCAGGCGTTTGCCGTGCTCCCGAAAAAGTCCGGAACCACCTCCCCGAAATGTCGAATACTCCGCCATGCTTCAAAATCTTTCCCAGGACTCATTAATGGTTTAGCAAAAAATTGGGGAGGGTGGTCTTCAGTACTAGAGTGCTTCAACTAGTATCTTTTTGGTACCTATCTCGTCCATTTGAGGCAGCTGAACCCAGTAGAGCGAAGGGAAGAAAAATTGGGCACACCAATTGCACAGAGGGCCCGTGGCGAGCGGAGTTTACGGCTAGTGGCTTAGATTAGCTCCGATATCGCGGGCTTGATAGAAGCAGTGAAAAACTGCAATGAGTGAAACTTAAAGCATTTAGACCTTCCCGAAAAGGGAGAATTTTCGGGCAATCGTTTATTGAGCTAGAAAGGAAATGACTAAATGAATACTAATTTGGCGTACCGGTATGACTCGGAAGCGGGTTCGGTCAGTGGTTTAAGACCCTCCATCGGCAGAAAGTTATCCGCCCCCACGAAAGTCATGGACCTGGTCTGTTTTTCCCACCTCCGGTGGGATTTTGTTTTCCAAAGGCCTCAGCATTTGTTGAGCCGATTCGCTAAAGGGCAGCGGGTATTTTTCATCGAAGAGGCAGTGCGAGAGGCGGGCGCCGTTACTCCGCACCTCCGGTCTCGTCTTTTGGATGGGGTTCACGTCGTCACACCTTATCTGCCTTTAACTTTAGAAGAGGATGAAATTTCGGTACATCGTCGGCTCCTGAATAAGCTTTTTGCGGCGAGAGACATCCGGAACTTTGTCGCCTGGTACTACACTCCCATGGCGCTCAAATATTCCGATCACCTAAAGCCGGAGGCGATCGTATACGATTGCATGGATGAACTGACCGGATTCCGAGGCGCTGCTCCGGAGCTGGCAATTCTAGAGGGCCAGTTGTTTTCAAAAGCGAATGTCGTATTTACTGGTGGCGTAACGTTATACCAGGCTAAAAAGCACCTCCACCGCAATATCCATGCAGTACCTAGCAGCGTCGACATCCCCCATTTTCGATCGGCCCGCGGTGCTTTGAAGGAACCGACCGACCAAAAAAATATCGGGGCTCCGAAGCTAGGTTTTTATGGCGTACTGGATGAACGGTTTGACTTGGAGCTTTTAAGGCAAGTTGCGGAGCTCCGCCCAAAGTGGAACTTCGTCATGATAGGTCCAGTGTGTAAAATATCACCTTCCGACTTGCCGAGAAGGTCAAACATCTTCTATTTAGGGAAAAAAGAGTATTCGGATCTTCCTCGTTACCTTTCCGGCTGGAATGTAGCGCTGATGCCCTTCGCCCGCAATGAAGCGACCAAGTTTATTAGCCCCACAAAGACCCCTGAATATTTAGCGGCAGGGATACCGGTCGTGTCCACCTCTATACAAGATGTAGTCCATCCGTATGGCGCCGGAGGGATGGTTCAAATAGCGGACGATCCCGAAAGTTTTATTGCGGCATGTGAACGCGCATTGTCCAATGGGAAAAACCCTCAGTGGTTGAAGCGGGTGGATGAGCACTTAGCGCTTCTGTCCTGGGATAATACGTGGAGGCGAATGCGCGCCGAGATTGAGCTCGTGCTTCCTGAGAAAGCGGGCGTTCTTCTAAAGTCGCCACACCACCATGCGGAAACTTGAGATTTGGGGCGGCGTTGAGTGCACCCTGAACCGGGTGGGGAACCGATTTTTTGATCAAACGCTTCGCTCGGGCCACCTTGAGAGAGATTCCGATTTACTTCGATTCGCTTCTCTCGGGATCCGCACGCTCAGGTACCCTATTTTATGGGAACAGGTGGAGCAGGGCGGCACGTTTCATTGGAACCGGCTGGATAGACGACTGAGCTTACTTTCTGCGTTAGGAATCAAAATTGTGGCTGGCCTAGTCCACCATGGGAGTGGGCCTGGGCACACCGATCTTTTAGACGATTCTTTCGCGCTTAAGCTCGCGGGTTTCGGTGAAGCAGTGGCGCGGAGATATCCTTGGATCGAGTATTACACCCCCATCAATGAGCCCCTCACAACGGCTCGGTTCAGCGGGCTATATGGCCACTGGTACCCACACCATCGTAACGACCGATCTTTCGTGCGCGCGCTGACGAACCAGGTTCGGGGCATCACACTGAGCATGAAACGCATTCGGCAGATCAACCCTAAGGCAAAGTTAGTTTTTACGGAGGATCTGGGAACCGTTTATGGTTCTTCGGAACTCGATTACCAAGTAGCTTTTGAAAATCATCGCCGCTGGCTAAGCCTCGACTTGCTTTGCGGCACCGTGAATGAGGCGCACCCACTTTCCGCCTACTTACGCGAAAACGGAATGAGCGAGACGGATTTGGCTTTCTTCCAACGAGAAACCATTCGCCCCGAGGTGGTAGGCATCAATCACTATGTTACTAGCAATCGCTATCTTGACTTAAACTTTAGCGCCCACCCCATTTGTTCGCATGGGGGAAACGGCCAGCACCAGTATGCAGACGTGGCGGCGGTTCGGGCGCTACCTGGAACCGAACCTTGTTTCGAGGAGCTTCTGACGGAGGCCTGGGAACGGTATGGAATTCCGGTAGGCCTGACGGAAGTACATATGGGCCGCACTCGCGAAGAACAAAT
Source organism: Pseudomonadota bacterium (assembly GCA_031425635.1). Taxonomy (GTDB): domain Bacteria; phylum Bdellovibrionota; class FAC87; order UBA2466; family UBA2466; genus JAIEOG01. The sequence continues at coordinate 5,738 of JANPJT010000214.1, read as the reverse complement.
TCGATGGCTTCAGGACGCGTGGAAAGGTGCCCACGATTGCCTGGCCAAGGGGGTTCCAGTGAAAGCGCTTTGCGCTTGGGCTCTCCTGGGATCCTATGATTGGGATAGCTTAGTGACGGAATCTCGCGGGCACTACGAAAGCGGGGCCTTCGACATGCGTAGCCCGGTTCCGCGGATCACTGCCGTGGGCAAATTGTTGAGAGACTACACTACTGGAACCAAACCGAGCCACCCACTCCTCCACCAGCCCGGCTGGTGGGCCAAAGCGAAGGGACGGGAAAAGAAAATCGCCGGATCGGCGCCTATTTTGATCCTTGGTTCTACGGGTACGCTAGGAACAGCATTCTCGATACTCTGCGAACAACGGGGCATCCCCCACATTCGGGTAAGACGCAACGACCTCGATTTCTTTTCTCCGGACGGGGTGTGCGAGTTTTTGGCGAAAAAAAGGCCGTGGGCAGTGGTGAATGCCACTGGCTTTGTAGACGTCGATTTAGCTGAGTCGCAGCCCGATTTGTGCAAGCAGGTGAACACGCTGCTGCCTACCGTTTGGGCTGAACAGTGCGAAAAAAAAGGCGCTGCGTTCCTAACCTTTTCTTCCGACTTAGTGTTTGATGGCTCCCTCCAAGCGCCTTACTCGGAATTCTGCGTTCCCAACCCGCTAAACACTTACGGCCAGTCGAAGTTTTTAGGGGAGCAGGGAGTCGCCCGAGTGCACCCGGACTCACTCATTGTCCGAACGAGCGCTTTTTTCGGCCCCTGGGATCAATCCAATTTTTTGGCCGAAACTTTGAGATCAGTCGCAAGAAATCATCGGGTTTACGTTTCGAGCGATCAGATTGTGACACCGACTTACGTCCCGGATTTAGTGAATGCGTCGCTGGATCTGCTGATTGACGGCGAAAAAGGGCTTTGGCACCTGTCGAATTCGGGGGAAGTTTCCTGGTACGATTTCGCGCGCACCGCTTTGACGATGGCAGGTGCAAACCCTCTCTCGGTCCATTCGGTCCTCGCCGCCCACACTGAAACGAAAGCGATGAGGCCTCATTATAGCGCGCTTACCAGCGGACGAGGGCAACAGCTTCCAGCGTTGAGTGATGCTTTAAATCGGTGGAAACAGGCGCTCTCGCTATGCGTCCCTCCCCATTCAAACGAGGTTATGTCGGCATGAAATCCATTGCGATTGCAGGATCAGGTTTCGCGGGCGCAGTTTTAGCACATGAATTAGCTCAAAACGGCGACTATAAGATTGAAGTATTTGAGGAGCGAAACCACCTCGGGGGCAACGCCCATACTGAAAGGGATCCAAGTACCGGCATTCTATTGCACGCTTACGGACCCCATATTTTTAACACTAGCCGCGAGGATGTGTGGAACTATGTTCAGAAGTTCGGGCGCTTTGGAGCTTACACCAACCGAGTCAAAGCACACACTGCGCGCGGGGTTTTCTCGCTGCCCATTAACTTGTTAACAATCAACCAATTTTTTGGAAAACAGTTCAATCCTTCGGAAGCGCAACAGTTTGTGTCGTCGTTGGGGGATCGATCGATAGTTACGCCTCAAAATTTCGAGGAGCAAGCCCTGAAATTTGTTGGCCGGGAACTCTACGAGAACTTTTTTTATGGCTATACAAAAAAGCAGTGGGGAATGGAACCGAGCCAGTTGCCTGCTTCCATACTCCAGCGGTTACCAATTCGTTTCAACTACGATGACAATTACTACGCTACCCGTTTCCAAGGGATTCCGATCGAAGGCTACACCAAGATTGTAGAGAAACTCTTGGCGCACCCCCGTATTCGGGTCCATGGCGGCACTGCTTTCGCTCGAACGGACGTTTCTTCGTTTCACCATGTGTTTTATAGCGGATCGCTCGACGGGTACTTCAACCATCAGCTTGGTCGGCTCAATTATCGATCCCTCGTATTTGTTCGTGGTGAGGCCGAGGGAGACTTTCAGGGAAACCCCGTGGTCAATTATTGCGACTCTTCCGTTCCTTTCACGAGGCGTTCCGAGCACAAACACTTTGCGCCCTGGGAAAGCCACGATCGGACGGTTTGGTTCACGGAATACAGTAAACTGGCGGAATCGGGCGACACGCTATACTACCCAATTCGGCTAAGCAATGATAAGGCCTTGCTGCGGTCCTACGTGGCGCTTGCAGAGTCTGAGCCAAAAGTCTCTTTCATTGGGCGCTTGGGGACTTACCGGTATCTGGATATGCACGTGGTGATTGGAGAATCGTTGGATCTCGCCGCGCGCATTCTAACACTGAAAGGCCAGCCTCACCTGTGGCCGAAATTCAGCGGCGAGCCGCTGCCAGCCGAAACCAAGGCGCGGGCTGCCTAAGCTGTGGTAGGAGCATCTATGAATGTCATGGTAACGGGCGCCGCAGGTTATATCGGGTCCCATTGTGTTAGAGCCTTGTTAGACGAAGGCCATCGGGTCTTGGCAGTCGACGATCTTTCCCACGGGTTTGTAGAGGCTGTCGATTCCCGTGCTGAATTAGTCGTGTGCGGTATTGAAAACAGTGCGGTGATCGAAAAAGCTATCGAAAGGTTTGGCGTCGAAACCGTAATACACTTCGCTGCCTGCATAGAAGTAGGCGAAAGCGTTGCGGTGCCTGACAAATATTATCGGAATAATTTTTCGAATGCGCTTTCGCTTTTGGACAGCATGCACCGTCAAGGAGTCCGAAAAATAGTTTTCTCTTCCACCGCAGCGGTCTACGGCGATCTCCGCGTTCCCCGGATTTCCGAAAGCCAACCTCGTTGCCCGATCAACCCCTACGGGCGGTCTAAGTTGATGGTGGAGTGGGCGCTGGAAGATTATGCGAGGGCCAATCGTTTGGGATTCATCGCATTCCGCTATTTCAATGTGGCGGGCGCTCACGTCTCGGGGTTGCTGGGAGAGGCACACCAACCGGAAACCCACCTATTGCCCCGAATTTTGAGTGTGGCGGCTGGACAATCGCCGGAAGCGTCGATTTTTGGGTGTGATTACCCGACTCCTGATGGCACCTGCATCCGCGACTATGTGCACGTGGAAGACCTGGCCGAGGCCCATGTTCTTGCGATGGGGGCTATCCGTGTTGGGAAAGGGGCCTTCTATAATCTGGGAAGCGAATGCGGCTTTAGTGTACGGCAAGTGATCGATGCGTGCGGCGAAGTTACGGGTGTACCAATCCCTACAAAGGTATTAGCGCGAAGAGACGGAGATCCAGCGGTCCTCGTGGCGGATAGTTCCTCCGCAAGAAATGAACTCAAGTGGAGGCCCATCCGCACGCAGTTGCGAAGGATCGTGACGGATGCTTGGCGCTGGCACACGCTTCACCCTACCGGCTACACCAAATTGAGTGCGGAACTTCCTGCTGGGAGAATTTCCTGCCAGTAATCGATTAGGTTTCGGTAGTGGATCCCCACGCTGCGAATTTCTCGATTGAGATCAAAAAGCCCCACTTCAAAAACCTTTCCCCGCTCTTCCCGAAGAGCAATATCCCAATCAATTTGATCGGTCAGGCTATACCAAGTAAACCCGACAATAGGGACACCATCCTGCCTCAGCCGCAGCATCGAATTCCACTCTTTCCATAGCCACTGGCAGGAACCGTCTTTTTCCTGGATGTTGGTTTCGGTGTGCATGAGCGGAATGCCGTATCGGCGGTGATACTGCTGCGCTATTACATAGTACCCAAAGAACTCCCCGGCGGGGACCGTGGTTCCATTGGGCTGCAGCAAGTGCTCGTTGGTTACATAATAATCCGTCCCCATAATACACCGGGCTCGGAGTTGCTGGTTCATAAACCAGTCATATTCTTGCGCCGTCATTCCATTCTTCTCTAAAAACCGGTAGATGTGTGAACAAACGCAGCGACTATAGGTGAGATCCAGAGGAATAAAACGACGTTCATTTAAAAAGTGGACAGTGCTATTGAGTGAGGGATTCGAAGCGTGGGTATATTCACTGGACTCACTTTGGATAAAAATAGCGTCCGGAATATTTTTCAAAATCTTGCGGATTGCTAAAAGGTTGGCTCGGCATAGATTCTTTAATGCAGTGACAAACGCCCTATCCGAGCTTTCACATTCGTTCCACCAACCGTACTGCGCCGAGAAGAGCGCAGTAATCAGGATCTCGTTCACGGGAGTCCAATATTTCACATGGGAAAAGCGTTTGGAAAAAGCGCCAGCGTACTCGGCAAAATATTCGGGGAACTCTGGGTTTTGAAAGTTTCCCAACCAGTCAGGTAAACCGAAATGACATAAGTCAAGTATGGGTTGAATACCCCTGCTTTCCATTTCAGCAATGGCCGCATCGGTCCACTCCCAATCGTAGCGCTCCGGCCCCAAGAAGGTTTTGTAGAGTGCTGGACCCCACCGCAGGTATTTAATCTTTAAGCTCTGGACGAGCTCAAAATCTTTTTTCCAGTGAGTGTAGTGCCCGCATTTTTCCATTTGGTCAATGCGGGCACCGGTTTTGATCACAGGGTAACTGTTCTCAATCCCTGTCGCGAACAGAAACCCTGACATAGCTCACTAGTTTCTTTCTGGCTTCATATTCCACCAACGGGGAAGAAATTCGAAACTGAGGACTTCAGATTTCGGTTCCACCGTGTAGACATTGCTCAATTGCGTTCGACCTGCTTGACTGAGCAATTTACGTTGTCGCACCATCCGGAGCGAATCTTTTGTTTCTGTTTTCATGGATTACCTTCCTTATCTACATCCCGATAACAAAACTTGCAGTCGGTAGAATCACAAAGCTAGAGGCAATAACCCCAAACTTCGGTTCCAAATTCAGCGAAAGCTGGTCGCTGATTCCAATATTTACGCCAGGGCGTAGTAAGAGAACGAATTGGACGCGGCTTCCAGAGCTATCAACCCCGAGCTCCGTTCGAGATTCAATGTTGAGCATGGGTCCCAGCGCGAGTCCCATGTAGGGCCGAACGGACTTCAAGCCACTGATTTCGAAACCATACGAGATGGTGGGTAACAGTGAGATCCCAGTGGCTCTCAGTGAGGTTGAGGTAAGGGACGAATTAGCACTCCAGAAGTTGAATCCCAGATCCACTCCCACAAAAATTGGCGATTCCTCGGTAAGGCGCGTGCCGATACCTGTCGTCAATCCCCACCCGGTGTTCCCATTATAGTACGAAGCCCCGCCCCCAACGTTGAACTTTAAGGGGGATGATTCTCTCCAGTACGCATTAGCGGAAGACTCACCTGGCTCTTCCGTAGCAGCCATTGCCGCGCTAGATACTATTCCTGCAACCATTAGGCACCGAGCTAAATTCATCAGTCTCATTTTGTTTTCTCCTTGGATTTTTGACTTGCAGTATATGTGCCAGTAAAAGACAGTGAGGTTTTCTGGTCGGCCCGCGAACTGCAACAGAGCGTTCGATGGAAGTAACCTTCTCGACAAGGTGTTGGGCCGAGGTTCCTCTAATTATAGGAGAGTGCAAGATGGGGCTAGTTGTAACATTGGTGATCGGTTTATTGGTGGGTTTGGTGGCTCGACTGATCTACCCAGGAAGAAACGCGCAAGGGTATATCACTACTTCGCTCCTCGGGATTGCCGGTTCATTCCTGGCCAGTTGGTTAGGCCAGGCCGCGGGCCTATACCAGGTCGGTGAGCCAGCGGGCTTTATCGCCTCCGTGATTGGCGCCCTTTTACTGCTGGGGGCATACCAAGCAATTTCAAAAAATAAGGTATAAGCCCTCGCCCGCTCGGGTTGTTCGCCG
>JANPJT010000213.1:0-5958 GCA_031425635.1 Pseudomonadota bacterium | reverse complement strand
AAAGCCTTTCCGATAGCCGCTTATCTGATTTTAGTCCTCCGCGCGCAACCGCCTCAAGAAAGTGCACAAAGGGCGTGTTGTCTGGCAAAAGTTCGGAGCATTCCAAAGGCAGAAGAAAAGTCCCTGTTTCGCGCAACGGCGTAGCGCCGTGCAGAGTGAAACAAAATGCAAACGCAGCCACCCAAATCGATCTGTTCAAAAATCCTCCCTTTGAAAACGGGCCCCACCGAAGTATCTTCAGAGAAAGCAACGGGGGTTGGCAAGTGGCATTCGAGGATTTTCACTGTGTGGTGGTGGGGAATGAACCCGCCGGGGTTTGGCTCCTGGAATCTCTCGACAAAGCTCTGAGAGCGGTCGGCGAAGAGCCGCGGCTCGGCTGGCTTTCTTTGGATACTCTACCCACACCGACTGCGTTCCCGACCGCGCTGAGCCCGTTGTTTGGGATCGCCCCCAGTGCGCCTTGGTCTTGCGAGTTCATCACACCACGCGAGACTTTCACCTGGAATGCGAAGGAACTGAAGGCTCGTTACGGTGAATTTCTACCGTCGCTCGAAAGCTCAGTCCCAAACCTCCTAAGCCCGTCAGCCCGAGACCGAGCGGTGCTTACCGACTGCCTGAGACGGAATCCCGAGTTAGTAGGTCTGGCTCAGTCTCTCTGGTCTTTTCTGGGGCGGTCCACTCGACTCAACGTTGAGACGCTCGCGCACTTTTCTCGGCTTTTTGTAAACTTGCACTGGTGGACACCCGAAAAAGATCTCCCCGCGAGCGTCCAGCGAACCCTTTTCTCGCCGACCGACAACCAAGTCGAAAAAGTTTCCCGAAAAGGTGCTGAGCGGGTCGCAATCGACTTTAGGGGTTTAGGCCAGGTGGATTCACAGCATTGGGTCCTGAATTTGGACGCGCGCGCCACTCGGGCGTTGAGTAGTTCGTCAGAATCTTTCCAAACTCTTTTGGGGACCGGGCCCGAACTTGCGAAAATGCGGGCGCTGTACCCTTTTACGCTTCGGGTCGAGACGGACGCTGTTCCACCGGCCGCAGCTCCACTGAACTTTTTGCTCGATACAGAAAATATGCCCGACCCCACCGCGGAGGTATGGCCGGTGACCTTAGGGGCGTCGGCGGATTTGCGTGAGCTCACCGTTTGGGCTGAGAGCGGAGCCGCTACGTCGATTGAAGCCTGCGTCGACGGCTTCCAAAAGGCTCTCCGCCGCCTAAACCATTTATTCCCCTTTTTGACCTTAAAAACGAGGGAAACCCCTTTTTCGCTAGGGTTGGAGAGCTGTTCCAGTGACGCCGAGCGAAGGCGGGTGACGGAACTCCTCCTTTCGTCTTCTCGCGAGATTTACCCCTTAACGACTTCGAGTACTCAAACGCGCCTTCCCCGAGTGCACCGACTTTCTCCCCAGCTGGGTTGCCATTTACCGTATCCCCTGGGTCCGCTGACTCAGGCCCAGGAACTCCAGAAAGAAATCATTGGAAGAAAAAGAAAACCGCCAGATAGGGCGGTAAGTCCTGAGCTTGACCGCTTGTAGTCATTTGGTTCCCGAGTTAGGGTCTGGGTTTTCACAGGGTTGCACCAATGCCATTTTCCGAACTGACTAAAAAACTCGCTGCGCAAATTGAGACGCAGTGGAATCATGAGGGGCTCACAGCGGATTCAATCCAAAATGAATTCGGGACCCCCCCCAACCCAAAGTTGGGGCACTTGGCGCTGCCCTGCTTTAAAGCCTCTAAACTTTTAGGCAAGCCATCGAATGAAGTGGCCAAAGACTTAGCCACCGCCCTGACCACAGACGAAGTTACGGTTACTGCCACGGGCCCTTACGCGAACTTCCGCTGGAACACGACAAAGCTGTACCAGCGAATCGCGCGCGATGTGTTTGCCAAAGGAAGGGCCTATGGCTCGGATCGTTCGGGGGCTTCTAAAACGATCTTGATCGAATACTGCTCTCCGAACATCGCCAAAAAGCTCGCTTTCCAACACATTCGAAGCACCTTGCTCGGCAACGTGATTGCAAATATTTACGATCATTTAGGGTACAAGACCGAAAGGATTAATTTCGTCGGGGACTGGGGGAGTCAGTTCGCACGCCTTCTCGCCGCTGTGGAGCTTTGGGGCGATCTGGCCCTCTTGGCTTCGGGTCCTTTGGCCCAAGCGATGGATCACCTTTTTGAAATCTATGTCCGATTCCATCAAGAAGCGGAAAAAGATCCCAGCTACCTCGAAAAAGCGACCAAATGTTTGCAACTCCTTGAGGCAGGGGACGAAAAAACCAAGGCGCTTTGGAAACAGATTCGAGACTTGAGTTTGAAGTCAGCGGAACAAACCCTTTCAAGGCTCTCGGTGAAGTTTGATCATGTTGAAGGCGAAAGCGCCTACATCGATTCGATCCACCACACGCTGCAGGACGTGAAAGCCAAAGCAAATGCCAAGGTGAGCGACGGGGCTTGGATTGTCGAGGTAGAGGGCATCTCGACGCCCGCACTCATCCAAAAGAAAGACGGCACAACACTTTATTTAACCCGCGACCTTGCGGCGGCGGCCGATCGGTACAAGCGTTTCTCTTTTGATCGCATGCTGTACGTGGTGTCCGAGCAACAGCGCTTGCATTTTCAGCTCCTGTTCGGGGTGCTTAAAAAAATGGGGACGGAGTGGGCCGACCGGTGCGAGCACCTTTCTTTCGGCACGGTCCTTTTTGGCGCGGAGAAAATGTCGACGCGCGAAGGCAGAGTCATTTTTCTAGATGCGCTTTTGGACGAAGCAAAAGAACGGGCGATGGCGGAGTCCCTTAAGAAAAATCCCGATCTCCAAAACAAGGGAGCTATTGCTGAAATGGTCGGGACAGCTGCGATTATTTTTGGGGAACTTTCCGCGAGCCGTCAGCGCGACATTGAGTTCAACTGGGAACAAATGCTTGCTCTCGATGGCGAAACCGGGCCGTACGTGCAGTACGCTCTGGTTCGCTGCCGATCGCTGCTTGCGAAAGCGGAACTCAAAGGGCCACTCGCTGCGCTGAAGGACGCCCCCACGGGGTACGTTTTTGCGGAAGAAGAGGAGAACCTGCTGCTCGCGATTGGGCGGCTAGGCACCGTTCTGCACCAGTGCCTCCGAGATTCTGATCCGGTGCATTTGACCCGGTACCTCATTGATATTTCGAAGTCGCTCAACCGCTTTTACTACCAACTGCCCGTCCTTCAAGCGACCGACCCAGCGCAAGTGCAGGTCCGCTTAAGCTTGGTGCAGGCGACGGCCCAAACGCTGGAAAATGGCCTTTCACTTCTGGGGATTTCTTGCCCGACCGAAATGTGATCACGGGGCCTCAGAAGATCCTCGTGTTGCGCTTTTCTAGTCTGGGCGACATCGTCATGACAACCGCGTCGTTACGGGCGCTCCATGAAGCCTTCCCAAACGCAGTTATCGATATGGTAGTGCGGCAAGAGTATGTAGACCTTTTGCGGTTTAACCCGCATGTGCACCGAGTGGTCGGTTTCCGCAAGGGACAAGGGTGGAAAGGGTTGCTGGAGTTGCTGAAGCTAGTCAATAACGAGCAATACGATTTCGTTTACGACGCCCACCGGAGCCTTCGAACCCGACTTCTCATGCCGTGGATCCGCGCCAAAAAACGCTTCTACTTCAAAAAGCATTATTTACGACGAGCGCTTGCGCTCACGTTCAAGCTCCCGCTGCTGGATTCAAAAAGGTTTTTAGAGCGCTTTGTCGAACCGCTGAAAGGCGAAGGGGTCCGCTACGACAACCAAGGGCCAGAAGTTTTCGTGGATGACGCTTCCGAATCTTCCGCATTGGCCCGCTCTGGGCTTTCTCACGACGGGACGCTCCGAGTGGGGGTAGTGCCGTCTGCCCAGTGGCCTGGAAAGCGTTGGTCGCCGCAGCGTTTCCGTGAATTACTTTTGAAGCTTTGCGAAGGGACGCCCTACCAGATGGTTGTTTTTGGGGGGCCTTCGGACACTTTTTGTAACGATATCGTTTCTGGCCTGGACCCCAAACGAGTGATCAATACGCAAGGGAAACTCACGATTCTCGAGTCTGCGGCTATTTTGAAGCTTTGCCGATTCACGATCTCTAACGACACCGGACTTTTGCACCTCGCCGACGCCCTAGGCATACCCAGCGTCATTTTGTTTGGCCCTACCTCTGCGGAATTAGGCTGCCTCCCCTTTCACCCGCTTTCTAGGGTGGTTGAGCAAAAACTCTGGTGCCGCCCGTGTTCAAAAAACGGGGAGGCACCGTGCATTCGAACCAAGCGCTGGTGCCTGGAGCTGACCGATGTGTCGCGGGTGTATGACGAAGCTTTGCGCCTCGATCAGACCCTGGTAAAACCAGTGTGATGCTGCTTCTCTACCGCCCACTCTACTTTCTTTCGTTTGTGTTTCTGTGGAGCGTGTCCCCTTTTCTCCCGAAAGTGCAAAAAGGGCTCCAGGGAAGGATCGGGCTGAACCAGAGGGTCCAGAAGTACCGGGCAAAGTGGCTGTCGTCTCCGTATTGGTTCCACTTTGCCTCGAGCGGCGAGTTCGAACAGGCCATTCCGATCCTGGATTCCCTGAAGCGCAAAGATCCCGAGGCGCCCATTTTTTTAAGCTATTTTTCTCCGAGTGGCGAGAGAGCGGTCCGCTTAGAAATCCAGCGCAGGCTCGCCGCGGGCAAGGCGTTGCCCTGGGACGCTGCCGACTACGGGCCCTTTGATTTCGCCTGGTCGGCACGCAGTTATGTCCGGCGGCTTGCCCCAAGAGCTTTGATCCTCCTGAACAGAGAAATTTGGCCCGAGCTTTTGCAAGCTTCCTTTCAAAGAAAAGTGCCGGTGTACGCTTTTGCCGTGTTTTTTTCGAAAGGGAAGGCCCGGCGCTTATTTTCGATTTACCGCAAGTGGCTTCGTCAAATGACGTTTGTGGGAACGACAGATAGCTCAACAGCCGATTTTCTCAAAAGTGAACTGGGCCACCGAGGCATTGAGACAGTGGGGGATCCCCGCATCGAAAGAGTGGTGGCCAGGCAAGCCCTCGGATCTTCGTCCCCGATTCAAAAGTCTGCGGGAACCCGCTGGTTCATTGCCGCAAGCCTTTGGGAAGAAGACTTTGGCGCCCTCCTTTTATCGCTCCCGCATTTCTTCGCGAGGCCCGACTGGAAAGTGTTTCTGGTTCCCCACGAGCCGAGACCCAGTTTCCTTGCGAAAATTGAGAGGGCAGTGAATTCGCTCGAAACTTATTGCGTCCGATGGAGTGGGTTGAAACCGGGAGCCTCGGTCCCTTCCGTGGTGCTAGTAGACACGGTGGGGGGGCTCGCAGAGCTCTACCAAAACGCGGACCTCGCGTTCGTTGGTGGTGCGTTCCGAAAGCGTGTCCATAACGTGCTGGAGCCCGCGGCTTACTCTGTCCCGATCTTGACGGGGCCTAAAATCGGTAACTCGTACGAAGCGATGCAGATGGCCGGTGGTGGGCTCACTGTTTCAATGGACGCGCTCCAACTAGAAGGGCGCGTTAAAGCATTGCTTGAAAACCCCGGCTCGCTCTCTTCTCAAGGTCGTAAAGCTCGGGAATTCCTCCGTTCCGGGCAAGGGGCCGGAGATCGCTACAGCAGCATCCTTCTTGGCCAAAGAGAGATTTCGTAAACCAAAGTCTTCCAATACTCGACCCCAATTTTAAAAATGAAATGAAGGCTGTCTTTTCCCGACAATACGGAGGGAACAGCGAAAGGCACAATTTCAGTGCCCTTGATTTCCCTCTGGAAGATCCCCAGCGATCTGCCCATATGGTAGTCGGAAGTTACCAGGACAATGCGGTCTACAGGCGACGGCTTAAAATGCTCTCGGGTGTAAATCGCATTTTCGACGGTCGAAGTCGCATTCGACTCCAGCGCAATTTTCGTCCAAACCTGGGGCAAGCTCTTGGTGGAAGCACCCTGTTGCGTCACCAGTTCGGCGAGCCCCACGCCCTTGGCGGCGC
>JANPJT010000212.1:0-8918 GCA_031425635.1 Pseudomonadota bacterium | reverse complement strand
CGGGGATCTTAGGGTGGCTGCCCGACCACAAGCGCGTGCTGGAAGCGCATAGTTTTACTGGCCGAGGCGTGATGCAAAGCTACGGCGTCGCGGTCGCAATCGCCGACTTAGTCCTCGAACGGCGTTTTATCCACATCGACGCCGAAGGGTTGACTCGGAAACGGTTCAACGAGCCGAAAGCAACTTGGCTTTTTGAAGGCCTGCATATTTAAACGGGCCTGGGTCGCGTTACTCGATCAGCAGCGAGCCGCCGTTCCCGTCCCCTTTCCGTCATTGCGAGCCCGTAGGGCGAAGCAACCTTTTTACCCGCGGTGTAGTTGAAACTTTGTCAGCCGATGAGCACCGGTCTTAGGTTGCTTCGCCGCTCGGCGACTCGCAATGATGGCCGGGAGGGCAGCAAGGCGGGCCCACTTATATAGCCTTTCCGTCATTGCGAGCCCGTAGGGCGAAGCAACCTTTTTACCCGCGGTGTCGTTGAAACTTTGTCAGCCGATGAGCACCGGTCTTAGGTTGCTTCGCCGCTCGGCGACTCGCAATGATGGCCGGGAGGGCAGTAGGGCGAGCCCAATTCTATAGTTGAGAAACAGCACCCAAACTTTCTTCAGAACTCCAACTAGTTACCCACCACCCCACCATAGTCCTAATGCTCTGCGTTACGCTGACCGATACCCTCTACAAGCACTCATAGGAGACTTTGGATGGAAAAGAAATCTGCCGCAGCAAAGAAAACCAGCGCAAAGAAAACTAAGGCGCCCAAGAAAAAAACCGTCCGCGCCGCTGAGGCGGTGAAAGCGAAACCTAAAAAGGTTTCCGCGAAAGCCGTGAAGCCTTGCTCTGTCGACGGCTGCAAACGGGAGTACCGCGCGAAAGGGTACTGCAAAGCGCACTACCGCGCCTGGCGGCACGGCAAATTGGCTAAACCGCGCTACACGCGCTGCCACACGTACGCCTGCACGCAACCGATGGCGACGAACCGCCACGGTTTTTGCGAAAAACATTTCCAAGACTATTACGTAAAAGGCATGGAGCAAGCGCATGCCCCTGCAGCGCCGGCGAAACCGGAAAAGGTAGCGAAGGCAGCGGAAGAAGCAGCTTAAGCGCTTGGCTTTGAAGAGCCGCCCCATTAAAAATGGAGCATGGCCAATCTTCTTCGCACACCGCTTTACGACTTACATGTCCAGTCTTCGGCACGGATGGTTCCCTTTGCGGGCTATGAAATGCCGGTTCAATATGCGGGCGTGCTAGAGGAAGCCAAGTGCGTGCGATCGGCGGCTGGGCTTTTTGATGTGAGCCACATGGGGCAGTTTCGCGTTAGCGGCGTGAATGCAGCGGAGAAAGTGAACGCTTTAGTCACGAACGACTTTTCTAAAACCGCTCTAGGGCAAGCACAGTATAGCTTGCTGCTCAACGAAGCGGGTGGAGTGATCGACGATCTGGTTTTGTACCGGCGATCGAGCGATGAAGTCTTTATTTGCGTGAACGCTTCGAACCGCGACGCAGACTTCCGTTGGATGAAAGAACGCCTTGCCGGAGTCGAGCTTCAAGACTTAAGCGACGCACTTTCCTTACTTGCCATCCAAGGCCCTGCCTCGGAGAGCCTTATCGAATCCTGCACTCCATCGGGGGTCGCAAAAAACCTGAAGTACTACCACGCTGTAGAAACCCGGATTTTTGACTTCCCTTGCTACTTGTCCCGCACGGGCTATACTGGAGAAGACGGCTTTGAAATCTATGTGGAAAACTCTTTTGCCAAAACACTCTGGAGCCGATTGCTGGAAAAAGGGCAACCTCAAGGCCTTTCCCCGATTGGCCTTGGAGCAAGAGACACTCTCCGACTAGAAATGGGATACCCTTTGCACGGGCACGAGATCAGCACGGAAATACACCCTTTTGAAGCAGGTCTTTCTTGGGTAGTGAAGATGAAAAAAGAGCATTTCGTCGGGAAACCGGCGCTCGAAAAATGGATTGAGTCTGGCTCCAAACGCCAGCTCAAAGCGTTCGCCGTGGAAGATCGCCGGATGGCGCGGCAGGGAGCGAAAATTTTCACTCCCCAAAAGCGATTGGTGGGGGCCATCACCAGCGGGGCATTTAGCCCTCATTTACACCACCCCATTGCAATGGGCTTTGTCGATGCGTCGGTGAAAGAGGAAAAAGATTTTCTTCTCGAAGTGCGCGATCAATTTGTTCCGATGCACGTGCACCCAACGCCTTTTGTTCCTTCCAAAGTTAAAAAGAATTAGGGATTTTGCTGAAACATTTGTCTTCGGCTCTTAGCTCACCGCGCTATCTTGTTTTGATGTTGAAAGTTCGCCGTGGTACTTCGCCTCCAGTTCATAACAACCATCTCTCCTGGAGGAATCAGTGAATTGTTTCAAAACAGGGCTCATCGCTATGGCCTTTCTGTCAGTGCCCGCATTTTGTGAAGACCCCACCGAAATAGTGGCAGACTCGGCAGTAACGGCTGACCAGAAACGCTCCCAAGAAGTGGAACTCGCAGCGACCAAAGCAACGACTTTACTCAAAGACGCCCTCGCGCTCATTGCAAGCCAAGAAGCGGAAGTGATGAAGCAAGACGAATCCCCCGAGCGAGAAAGACAAATCAATGCGATTGCGCTCCTAAGAAAAAGCACTTTAGATGCAGCGGCAGCAGCAAAAGCAATCGACAAGACAATTGAAAAACAGCCGACCGTCGTCGTTGCCGCTATGAACCTTTGCGGTGGCGGTGAACTAGGGCTCTTTCCTTCCCGCATCGGGACCCTGGGGGGCCAAGCATCCGTGTGTGTGACACTAGCGCACCGTGTGCACCCGGAAGATCTTTCGGCTTCCGTTCCCACCGTAGCGCTGACTGGCTTTGCAGGCGGGCAAGCGGAGTGGAAAAACGCAGGAGGAGGCGAGCCACAAATCGGCGTTACATTTTTCGTCATCGACAATGCAAAGTCTAAGAAAATCACGTTAAAAGACCTGGATGGTTGGTATGGGGGTGTGGTTGGCGAAATCGCTTCCGCCTCTAACAATAAAGTGATGGCAAATCTCTTCACCGGAGTGGGAGCTATCCATGGTCGGGTTATGGGTTTCGAGGGAATCGCATTCTCTGGCCCGGCCGGGTATGAGTACCTGCCCGTGCCAAAGTTTGACGCGTACCTGGTAAACCCTTTCACCACTCGAGTTTTGTCGGACCAAACTAGCCCGGTGAACCTACAGGGTGAAGCAGTTTACTTTAAAATGCTGTGGGAAGCCCTTTAGACCCCCATGTTTTTCGCTCCTCGTTTAGTAGCAGGGCCGAGGGCGCGCGCGGGCAGGATTTTCCTAGCCTTTTTCGCTGCCCTCGGCCTTTGCTTCCCTACCCTGCTTCACGCCAGCTTCTGCACCAATGTATTAGCAGCCGCAGAAAGCATTCTCTTCCCTGTTCCCTTTAACGAAGGCAAATACAACGACGCGCTCGCCGCTTGGTCGGACCTTCTTTCGGCTTCTTCCGCAGACTCCCTCGAATCAAAAATTCTGGAGCGATTGGGCGAGGAGGGATCGTTTGAAAGCCAGGCGGCTCTTTTGGGGGCTATGCTTCCAGAGCAACCTTTTCTGGAATCCATCAAAGATCTTCAAAACAAATCCATCGATGTCTATTCACGCGACGTTCCCAAGCGGCTTGCTTTCGGAAACGTGGTTTCCAAAGTCCGCTGGGCTGGGCTGCTGCGGGGGCGCTTTCCAAAGTCCCCCTCTGCGGTAGTTTTTAGCATTAAGCGGTCCCGTCCCGAAACCACACTGGACTGGGTCCAAAACCTAGTGGCCATTTCCGAAGGGTTTCGAAAAGCCGAGACTGCAGCCCTCTCCCGAAATGCGCCGTGGGTCAGCACTCCGTTGTATTCCGGGAAATATTCTTACCCTCGGGCTTTCGTGGCACAGCTCGAGCAGTCTGCTTCTCGGACGTACGCCTTTCTAAAATCGGTGCGAGAACGGTTTCCCGACCTCGAGTGGCAATTAAAGGAGAGGTCGCAACGGCCGCTGGGGTGGGCCGGTACCTCCATCGGAGTGGGCTTTTACTTTGTGTGGATGTTTTACGATCCGCTCAAACGCTATGTTCCCACAGAAGAAGGGTACCGAGCGTGGCTCGAGTCCCCGGAAAGCTTTACCTGCTTTTTGGAGCAACGGTACATTAACCGCGCCCGCATCCAATTTGCAGCCACCGTTTCAAAGCGACTTTTTAAAACGGCTCTAGTGGTGGGCGCAACCTCTGCGTCGGTCGCTTTTGGAAGCTACTACTTTTCAGGAAACGCGAAAGCCATGGGCACTCAGCTCCACGGAATCTTAAATACTGCGGCGGACGCCAAGAAAAATGCGGCCGCCGCGAAAGCCTACCAAGAAAGGCCGGGTGGAGACCCGGCGGTGGTGAAGCACTTCAACGATAAGATTAAAGCGGTAGAAAAGGAAATTGAGTCCTTTGGAGACTCTGCCGAGAGAAGAAGCCGCATCGAAGCGTTCGAAGCCTTGCGCGACGAGCTAAAGAACTAGGCACTTACAAGCGACGCACTAGAACCGCAACTCCCTGCCCCCCGCTCACACAAAGGCTTGCCACCCCGAGTGCGCCTTTCTGGTTTCGCAATCGTCCCAGGAGCGTGACTAAAACCCTTGCCCCGCTTGCCCCGATCGGGTGCCCCAACGCAATGGCGCCGCCCCAGGCGTTCAATTTTTCTAAAGGAATTTTGAGATCGTTTTGGCAAGCTATCACTTGGGCCGCGAACGCTTCGTTGATTTCAAAGGCTTCAATGTCGCTAGTCGCCAGTCCGTGGCGCTTTAGCAGTGCGGAAACTGCAGGGACGGGACCAAGCCCCATGCGCCGCGGATCTAGCGCAACCGTTTCGACGCCTAAGATTTCCGCTTCGGCGTTCGTGCTACTTGAGCCGACTTCCATGAAAGCCGCGCCGTCGGCAATCCCGCTCGAATTGCCGGCGGTCAGTGTCCCGGTCTTCGAATCAAAGACGGGCTGTAAGCGGGATAAACTTTCCAGCGTGGTGCCCGAGCGACGGTGTTCGTCAGTGCCCAACCCTGGCGCTTTACCATCGCTTTCGATTTCAAACACTTCGTGCTGAAAGTCCCCTCGAGCCCACGCTTTCTCGGCTCGATTCTGGGAAAGGAGCGCGAAAGCGTCTTGATCGGCTCGCGAAATATTCCGCTCTTTAGCAATGAATGCTTCAACCGTTTCGCCCATGAGCTGGCCCGCAAGCACGCACTGGAAGCCGTCTTGGGTCATTCCATCGATGACTTTAGAGTGCCCTAACCGCTGCCCCCACCGGGCCTGCATCAAGTAGTACGGCGTGTTCGACATGCTCTCGACTCCGCCCGCAAAAATGCGGTTTGCTCTGCCCCCGCCCACTTTCTCTGCGGCAGCAAACACTGCCGTTAGCCCCGAAGCACAGGCTTGGTTCACGGTGATTGCGGGAACCGATTCACCCAGACCCGAAAGGACCGCAATTTGGCGTGCAGGGTTGGGGCCTGCGCCCGCTTGGCGCGCGTGCCCTAGAAAAACCCACTCAGCCGCTGTGGGGCTCCCGCTCCGGCGGATGCATTCTTTTAAAGCGGTGCACGCCAGTTCCGGCGCGGAGAAACGTTTCAATGTGCCGCCAAATTTTCCGATGGGCGTTCGGACAGAGTTGCTTACGTACACGGGGCGAGAAAAATCGCTCAAATGCTTCATAAGGCTGAGGCTAACACTAATCCAAGGAGCCCGCCAAATCGCTCCAATCGCACCTTTCGCTTTTAGCCCATAAGGAGTTATCTACACACAGGCCCCTAAACTGGAGAACCCATGCAGTTTGATGAAGTCGAATCGCAGTGCCCCTGTTGCGGAGAGCCCATTAGCGTTCCCGTCGATCCGAGCCAAGGCACTCGCCAGTCCTTTATTGAAGACTGTGCTGTGTGCTGCCGCCCGCTCCAAATCCAGATCCGTTTGGACCCAGAAACCTTGGAAGCGGATGTCGAAGTGACTCCCAGTTAAAATGGTAAAGCCGGATTATCCTTTCTCAACCGAGGTGAAACAATGGCAAAAGCGACTGCGGAACTAGCGGCTCTCTTACAAGCCCCGCGAAATGCAAAAGAACTTGAACAAGTGGTTTCCGACCTTTTTACGCCGCCGGAGATAGACACTATTTTGGAGCGGTGGCGAGCGCTCTCGCTTTTGCTAGAGGGGGCTACCCACCGAGAAGTGCAGAAAAAAGCGGGGGTGAGCATTTCCAAAGTCACCCATGCGGCAAATTTGCTGAAAACAGGCGGAAAAGGCGCCCGACTTTTGTACCAAAGAATCCACTCTTGACATGTACTGATCAATCAGTACATTGATTCCCATGCACCTGAACCTTTCTTCTCCCAGCCCGATGTTTCTCTCGGGTGATGGCTCGCCTGCCGGCAACCGCTGGCGACTCGCGCAATAAAGACAGCCCTTCTTTTTTTTTGCCTGTGGAGATTTTATGCGCGTTTTGGTTCTGGTGTTTTTCTTTGCGAGTGTGTTTGCGGCTTGTGCCTCTGAGTTTATTCCGGCGGAACAGTTCTTGGAGCAGGTTGCGACAGGCGAACGCCCGGTTATCGGAAAATCGGCAAAAGTCTACTTTTCGCCCGGCCTGACGGGAGGAGTCCCCCCTTTACTCCAGAAGCTCTTAATTCGGCTATCCGCTGAAGGCGCCGACGTGGATGCGAAACTGGTTACCGAAGAAGAGTACGCCGCGATAACCGAGGAAGCCGTTCAAGTAGGGTACGAACTACAAGGGTTTGAAGGGAAACAAACCCAGTCGCCTTCGGGTCGGCTCATCGACTTTTTGGGAATCCCGACCGGCGTGACTCCTGTGGAGCTGCACCCAGTGAAGCCGCTCCGCGTTTTTTCAAAAGAAGAACGCAGCCTTTTTTACGAAACTTCGGTTATCCACAATGCGATCCTGCTCACCGGACTCTCGCTGGCTAACAAAATCACTCTCGTCCCGAGCGCCCTTTTAACCCTGTACTTTTATCAGGTTTTCGCGAACCTCAAATCGGTGTTCGACTTCAAGGGACAGGGTGCGATTGTCGTTCGCCACCAGAATTCCTTAGAAATCGACGTGAACCCCTATTTCCTGGGCCTCGTGAATGTGGCGGAAGAAGTGGCAGTGAACGGGGCACTCGCCGCTACGATCCCCTCCAAAGGCGGCCTGTCTATCCAAGACACACTCGCGTCATCATTCGCTTTCGGCCTCGCTAAGACAAGCGTCGATCGGTACGCAGCGCGAATGGAAAAGCGCGTCGCAAAGGCCCGGCGCGAGGGGAAGGAAGGGCTGGCAGCGAGTTTAAAAAAACAACAGCTTTTGACTCTCCGACTTTTTTTCAATGGCGTCGTCCCGCTCGTTCGAACCGCTGCGATGCTCACCGAAAACACGCCGGTGGGCCCTTACTGCGCAGCGCTAAAGAGCGGGACCATTGCGCTCGCCGGATGCCACGCCCTTTACGCCGAAGTCGTGCGAATGGCACGGCTGCGCTTTACTGGAAGAAAGTACAAAGGGGACTCGTGCGCCAAAGCGCTGGTGGTAATCGAGCCGCCACTCTCCTAACCATTGCCGCAAGCAAAAGACATCGAGTAGGCTGGGACCCAAGATGGATACGGTTACTTACCCCGAAGGGCACGTCTTACTGCGCAACCTGACCAAGTCTTTCCCCGTGATTTCCCACGGCAAAGGGATTTACCTTTACGATAAAGCAGGCAAAAAATACTTGGACGCTGCGGGCGGTGCTTTGGTCGCGAGCTGCGGCCACGGGGTGCAAGAGATTGCGGATTCTATTGCGGAGCAGCTAAGCAAAGTAGCGTACGTGAACGGCACTCAGTTTACTTCGGAGCCCATGGAAGCAATGGCTGAGCTGCTCGCTGAAAAGGCCCGCCCGTTGGGCTTAGACCGAGTAGCGCTTTTATCGTCGGGGTCTGAAGCAGTAGAAGCCGCCATTAAGTTTGCCCGCCAACTCTGGGTAGAGCGCGGGCAACCCGAGCGAACTACGTTCATCGCTCGCACCCCCGGCTACCACGGCAACACGCTCTTTGCGCTTTCTGCTTCGGGCCGCCCGCACTACAAAAAACTTTTTGGCCCTTTGCTCTCCCGCGTTCCGACAGTCAGCGCAGCTTACGGTTACCGCTGCCCAGTGGACTATGAAACCCAAGGAGCCGACTTCTATGCGGCTGAGCTGGAAGCGCTCATTGAAAAAGAGGGGCCTAGAACGGTTGCTGCTTTTTTAGTGGAGCCAGTGAGTGGCTCGAGCTGCGGCGCATCAACGCCGCCGCCGGGGTACTTTGAAAAAGTGGCCGCCGTTTGTCGGAAGCACGGCGTTTTAATCATCGCCGACGAAGTCCTCTGCGGGGCGGGCCGAACGGGGAAGTTTTTCGCGTCCGAACACTACGGCTTAAAGCCCGACATCGCCGTTCTCGGAAAAGGGATCAACAGTGGGTACACGCCGGTTTCAGCGTTACTCGTGCGTGGGGCCGACGTCGACGAAATGAAAAAAGGCGCCGGCTATTTTCAGCATGCCCAAACCTACCTCCAAGCGCCCAGCATGGCGGCCACTTGCCTTGCAGTGCTGCGCTATTTTGATAAACACGGGCTCGTGCAGAACGCCGCCGAAGTGGGCGAGACATGGCAAAAGGCGCTTCGAGAACAGATCCTCCCGCTCCCCTTTGTGGGTTCGGTGCAAGGGATCGGGATGCTCGCAGGAGTGGAATTCGTCCAAAACAAAGCGACGAAACAACCGTTTGACCGGTCTCGTAAGATAGTAGAAGGTTTTGTGGCTGCTGCGTTTCAAAACGGCCTAACGCTCTGGCCGAACATGGGACAGGCGGACGGAACACACGGGGATTTGGTGGTAATGGGGCCGCCTCTTGTCATGGATTCTGCTCAATCTTCTGAGCTAGTGGATCTTTT
>JANPJT010000211.1:0-9065 GCA_031425635.1 Pseudomonadota bacterium | reverse complement strand
GTCCCGACGCGGGGCCTATCGGAAGATCGTTGACCCCAGGGATGGTCGTCGCAAGGCTGGCCTGAACGAGGCCAGTGTACTTTGTAAGAAGAGCCGAGAACTGGGCCTCCATCCCGTTCAAAGATTTCCTCATCATCGCTTCGGCGCTGAGCACCGATTGGCGAATCCGAGCTGCATCAGGGTGATCGGCTATCTGTTTATTTGAGAGCAGCGCCCTCGATCGATCAACGAAGCTTTGGACCGCCGCCTCTTTTTGCTTAAGCGTCAGGGTGGCATTGCTCGACCGGAATGGGGAAAGGAGCGAGGTAATCAGATCACCACCGAGAGGAAGAGACGACCTGCCCACCTTTGACGTATACGTAAACTCGGCAACGGTCGTGTCGATTGCTGGAATCGGAGCGTTCGACGCGTCTCCCGCGAGCGCCGGTAAACTTTGCAGAGAACCCTGAGGTCTAAAGTGCAAAGACTCGGATCCCGTGTGCGCCGGATTTCCAGTGTGGATCCCGCGGATACCCAGATACCCTGGCAGTAAATCGCTCATGGGGCGAGTTCCGTTGGTGGTAGGGACTGAGAACTGCCAAACGTGGGGGAGTCTTAGCCCGCCAATCGTTGTCGTGGAATAAATGGCCGAAGTATACCGGCCTCCGCTTGCGACGAACCGAGTAGCAAGTGAACCACCTGGCGGCGGCGGCACAAAAGTGGTGTCGTCGCCGGCCCCGGTTTTAAGTACCAAATCAAAAACCCAGCGAGGTGGCGCTCCTCGCAGGCGTAAGTCCACCCATTTGCGGGGTTGAGCGCTTCCGGTTTCTGCAATCGCCTTCGAAACCGCTCCTTCAAGGATAGTATCGATGAGTGCAGAGATCGGCCAGTCCAGCAAAGTGGCTCCAGCGAGCGCGCTCGACTGCTTCAAGAATTTCCGCCGCCCGATTCTTTTATTGCTCATGGTTATCTCTCTGCTTTGAAGCTTGAGCTCCGGTACTGAGGGAGCTGAAAAAGTTGGAAAATCGTAGCTCTCGCGCTTTGGGTAGTTTGCAAAGTGGTCGCTAGTCTTTCCACTGCCGCTCGGTGAAACTTATCTGTTCGGGAAGTTTGCCCTTCCACGACCGGGTCCTCAATCGCGACGTCAACGCCCGTAAAGTAAGCATAGTAACGTTTGGCAGCGCAAAGGTAGAAGTCCGGCAGGCGAGCCATCGTGTCGCCTAGATCGGCCAAGTCGTTTACGGGCAAGTTGATGAGGGCTCCAGTTGCGTCTCTATAAAAAAGAACTCCCTTTGGAGGTCGTAAGTGGTAGGAGCTATCAGACTTTGTTGGCCACTCGCTTTCTGAGGCCAGTCCCGCTTGGGGGGGCGCCACACTCCCTGTATCGAGCCCACGGCTTTCAGGGCGTGAACCGGAATCCAACGCCAAGTACCTAAACCCACGGACAACGGCTGCCATTTGGTCCATCGACGTATGGCACTGGACGCAGCCTTGAGACTTTCTAAAGGCGACTGGCGAAGCGCTATTTTTGTAGACGCCGACGTCGGCGTATCTCGCTACTGGGAGACTTCGGCAAAGGAGATCGGAAAAAACAGCCCTTGCCCACTTCCTGGGCATTTCCACCGCGCCGTCGCTCCTAAAATTCCGATCCGATCGGACGTTTAGCATGAGGTAAGGGAACGACCCTAGGACGCCTCCTCCATAATGCGCGCCTAAGTTCACTGTTCCGGTAAGCTGCCGGTCGTTGCTAGTGAGAAAAGAATAGTTCGTAGGCAATGTCCCAGTTTCTTCGATGCCTTGGAGGGCGCCAATCGCGGCAAACTTCGCTTTATCGCCAAAAATCGTCTGCGCTTTCGTATTATTCGAAGCAATCCCTTTGAGCGGATCGTTATCAGATCGAATCGCACGCAAGTGTTTTGTTCCAGTCAACACCGTTTTGAAATCCGTATTGGGACGAAAGACTGCTCGTGTGAAAAAGAATGCCGGACTGTCGGTGTCAAAATAGTCGCGTAGTCCTTGGTTTGCGGGACCCGCACCGGACACAAAATATTCTCGTTCGGAAAACCAAGAAGCGTGCAGGCGGTGTAGGGTGTTGAGGACGGCAAGGGAGACCGCGTTCTGACGGTTAACCAACGTAGTACCGCCCGTGGTGAGCGAGCCCCTATCAAATATTTCAAGGCACGCTTGTGCCGCCGTCTTGGTGCCGTTTTGGACAGGGAGTAAAAGAGAACTTTGCGGATCGAGAGACGTTTGAGTCAGCTGTGCATAACAGCGCAAGAAGAGCTGAGGCTCGGTCAGCTGTGTCTCGGCAAGCGCGACGCGTGTGGTTAACGCGATCAAAATGGCAATCTGTTTAATCATAAACCTTCCAGTGCGCCCGCTTCACAAAGAGGAAGCATCACAAGACGCCATGCATCAAGCCCTGAAAGTCTTGCCGTACTCGCTCGAGTCGCAATTTCCTGGAGGCTGGAACGCAAGGCCGTATCTAGCGGCACGAGCGGAAAAAAAAGGCCATAGACGAGCCTTACATTGGCATCGGAAAAAGCTGCGTTTCCAGTGAGGGAAACTTTTGAGAGGGCAGCGTTTACGGCATCGTCTCGTTGCATAATCTCTGCGCAAACAACGAGTGCGCTGCCGGCCCTGGCGGTGCTGGTCAACGGGCTTTGGCTTGCTGCCGTAAAAGCTTCAGGGGCATTCCGGTTTGCTTTGCAGCTAGAACCCTCATACAGCGTGCAGCTACCGCCGAAAGCCGAAACGCGGTTTTGCACTGTGTTGGCGATGATAGTGCAGAGCGCGGGAGGGCTGGCTGCGGAAGCGCAGGATTCAGCCGTTTGTCCAGCCGCTAAGTTGAGAAAAATCCGAGCTAAATAAGAAGCGACATAGTTTCGCGTCCCGAGCGGTACGGAGTAGGCGTAAGCCGAAGTCGAAGAGGGAACGGGGTTTGCTCTTTCTTCTCCCACCAGCAAAGCAGCGATAGCTTCCACTTCATTCCGTGGGAGCCCCTTACCTTGCATCGCAAGCACGCCCCCTTGCGCAACGGGTCGAATGGCGTTTTCAAAAAGCGTGGCAAAAGCTGCCACTACCGGGGCCCGAAATTTCAAATCCGATGCAGCGAGAGTGCCGTGGCAGCTCTGGCAGCGAGTTGTGTAAAGCAAAGTTCCATTAGGGGCTGCTGTTCGGGTGTTCAGCACGGCGGATCGCGTTTTGTTCCCTGCGGCGTCATAAGCCTCTACTTGGTATGCGTAAGCCGTACTAGAAGCTAGCCCCACATCGGCCAGCGAGCGGTTTGGTTCGTTCACGACCGTCGGCAGCAAAGTGGTTCCGCGCAAGACGCGGTAGTTGGTAACGCCCACATTGTCGGCAGGCTTGTTCCAACTCAGCGTAATGCTGTTGGGCCCCGCCACAAAAGAGAGCCCCGTGGGAGGCGAGGGAGGCGTTCTATCCGGCTCGGCTGGTTTTTGTCCCGTGGTGATAGAGGCGACCGCCGAACGAGCGGAAATGTTCCCAGCGTTATCCACTGCATCGAGAGAATAGCGGTACGCAGTTTGCTCTGTAAGCCCGATATCGGTGAAGGTGAGCCTTGCTTGGGGCGGCATCGAGACAGCAACGGTCGTGACGACGGTGTTGGCTCGGTACACTCGGTACGATCGAACCCCGGAATTCCCGGGGTCACTCACTGCGTCCCAAGAAAGCGTGACACGGTCAAACGCTGGCGAAACAAGGGTTGGGCTAGCGGGCACCGTCGGCGCATCTCGGTCGGATGCGTCGGATAAAACAAGCGCGATGGCCGCAATTTCTTCCTGAGTCAGCGCTTTCAAGCTGGCTAGGTTGGACATGCGAGCAGAAGTCCCTGGCGTGTTGGCATTCCCAATGGCTGTTGCAATCGCTTGGGCCGTTGTGTTGCGTTCGTTGGAACTCGCCAAAGGCATATGGCAGCCAGCGCAATGGTTGGCGTAAAGTTGCACTCCATTCAAAGCTTCTGTCCTTACGGCCGCAGCGATACTTTTGGCCGATTCGTTCAAAGCTTCATCTTGCGCCGAAACTTGGTAGCTGTAGCTGGTTGCTGCCATGACGTTTAGGTCATCGTACGTGACCGAAGTAGGGCTTACTGTGGCAAGGAGCGAGCCATTGCGGAACACGCGGTAGTTTTTCAAACCCGAACCACCCGTTTCATCGCTGGAAGCGGTCCAAGCCAAAGTGATTTTTCGGCTGCCCACCGTGGCCGAAAGCCCCGTAGGGACAGTGGGTGCAGTTGTATCCGGCACAGCGGGAGGCGGAGCGGTTTCCCCCGATGCAGGGGCGCTGAGGGCCGACGCATTGCCCGCACCATCATAAGCCAGCACGCGGTACTCGTAGCGTGTGCTGGGAACCAGGTTACTTACCGTCAAGGCCAAGTCAGTTGAGGGCAGTGAGGCGATTTCGGAATTTTCATAAAAAACCTTATAACCCGCAACCCCTTTGCCTTCCTCACCATCGGTAGAAGCTCTCCACTGCAAGCTCAGGGAAGTAGGTCCCAGTGTCGTCACTCTCACTCCAGCGGGTACGGAGGGCGCGGTCACGTCTTCTTCTGGAACCAACGCGGCGGCAATCGATCGGATCTGCTCCTCGCTGAGCGACGAAAGAAAGCGCATAGACGAAACACCTTGGATCGCTGCGAGTATCTCCGAGTCGGTTTTGTTTAGCATCGGGCCTGAGTCAATCGCTCCATGGCAGCTTAGGCAGTTTTGCGCATAGAGTGTTTTTCCGGCAGCGCGATCGCCGGTAACGGAGTCAATTTTTCGCACAGGCTCGGGATTGGATTTTCTAAGCCCGCAGCCTGTCGCGAGAAACAACGCGGCCACCAAAGAATATGTCGAAATGTGCAAGGTTTGCTTCATGAAGTTTTTGCTAGGCCTATGAAGGGAATAAGCATGCAAGAGCACTGCCTATGGCTTTTTCAGGCGAAAACCACGTTGTCAGTTGTCGTACAATTGGACGGTTTGAGGTGTGGCGATGGAACTTGTGGTTATCAACAGTAAAAGAAGTGTATCGGATTTGGGCAGCAGGTGAAGAGCGACTTTACAGCGAAGGCCGCCTCTATTCGTCGTCTGAACGGTATCGTCCGCGAGTTTGGTTCTCAGGTTTCGGGCGTCCTTTAGATTTGGTGGTTTTTCGGGCGGGAGCGTCTTCCCAGCTTTGAAACTCCCGAATGCCGGGGGAGTCGATCAGCATGGCGCCCGAAGGTAAAAGCGAAAGCTGGCGGCCCGTCGTCGTATGCCGCCCTTTCTGATCGCTTTCACGAACCTCCGCAACTTTTTGAACCTCGCTGTCCAAAAGAAAATTCGTGAGGGAGGACTTTCCCACTCCCGAAGCCCCCAGTAGCACTGAAGTAGTCCCTGCCTTCAGGTGTTTTAGGAGACCGTCCAATCCGTTGGCTTTTTTAACGCTCACCGAAATTTGAGGTATCCCGGGCGCACACGCCTTCAGCGCGTCGCAAAGTTTTTCCAAGTTGAGCGCCACATCGGTTTTGGTGATAAGAAAAAGAGGTTCCATTTTACTTTGGGCCACGGCTGCTACCGTTCGCTGAATCCCTTGCAGGTTGGGCTCCAAATTAGCTGCTAAAACAAGAAAGACTTGGTCGACATTGGCACAAAGGATCTGCTCATAGCCCTTACCGCCCGTTGCTTCGCGTGAAAGCTTATTTTTTCGGTCCAAGATCCGATCAATGGAAAAGCGTTTTTCCCCTGCGCCGAGTTCGCGCACTTTGCCCACTACCCAATCGCCTACTGCGGGCCCCGGGACTTTGTGCCCCAGAGTGCTTTCCGCCCAGGATTTTCCAAAAGCCCCCAAGACTTTAACGAGGCCTCGAGAAGGTTCTACCACGCGGGCCAAGGTGCTTTGCGCAACCTCTTCTTTTGTCAGCTGCGCTTCAAAAAAGCGATTCCACCCAAGGCTTTTTAAAACTTGCGAAGGTTCCACTTTGATTCCTTAAAAGACCACGGCGGATCCGGAAAGCACGATTGAATAGAGAAACTGGTTGGGCTCGGAAGCGTTATGCAGCGATAGGAAAAGGTACTTGCCTATTAGGCCGAAATCAAAATTCCCCACTGAGAAAACCACCCCCGCTTCGACAAACGGCGCCATCGCGGTTGCTGCGGTGGCCACTCGGTACCCAAGGCCTGCAATCCCTCGAACCCCTAGGGCCCCGAGCTCAAGGTCCTGGTGCGCGCGAATCGAGGAGTCCAGGCCCAGAAGGTTCGCCGGGACTCCCGAGAGTCGGAAGAAAAGCGCGTTTCGCCACGTGAGTTGTTCCAAAAGAGCGTAGTTGAGTCCGAGCGAGGCCTCTAAAAAGCTTTGGCCCTGGCTGCTGCCACCGGTTCCCGATAGGTCCATGGAGAGGCGGCGGGCTGGCGGCGGAGAGCCCTTCGGCGGGGCTACCTTCTTTGGGCCTCCTTCGGTGGCTCCAACGGCTTGAAGCGCAAACCAAGTTCCCATTATGAGCAAAATCGCACGCACCGTAACCCCGTTCGTAAAGTCCTGAAAACCCGGAACAATCTTAACCAACCCCAGGCAAGCCGTCTAGTTGGGACGCGGCAGGTGACGTATTGTGCGCTGGAGGTTTTTAGGCGGTTCCTGTAAAACACTGCATGCGTTTTTTATTCGCTTTTCTCGTGGTTGGCGGCGGCTTGAGTTTTCCCCTGTCGGCGGGGGACTGCCCGTTGCACTACACGTACGATGCTACTGATCGCAAGGCGCCTACTTTTTTCGTGCGCGCGGGCTATTCCAGAGACAACGACGATTTCGTCGAAGGCCATTTTGAGACAGCCGTTTTCGATTTCGAGCTGGTGGGTTTCCCCGATGCCAGCGGTCAGGGGACTTGCCTCTACCTCGTTTCTTCTGCGGTGCTGGTCCAGGACGCGCAGAACGCAGACAGTTGGGTGAAAGCGTGGTTTGCAAGGCCGGCGGGAACCGTTTCGGCTTTGGCGTCGGGAAAAACCCCTAAGACCGCTCCCGAACGGTCGGCAGCGCCTTCGGTTGTGGTGAGAGAAGACAAGGCGGCTTATATGCGAAACGGGTTTCCCGACTCGAAGATGCCCACCGCTTTGGTCCGTGCCGAGGATCGCAGACCCAGCGTTTCCCTCCGCAGCGAGACGTTCTTAGGGCGATTCCCCGACGGCAGGCACGGAGGACACGTTTATTTTCAAAAAGCGAGCGCTTTGGATTCCAAAGGCAATGGGCTGTTCGCAAACCAAGACGATTCTAACTACGAATTCGTCCGCCAGGTTTTAGAATGGAGAGTCGAGCTTAAAGACGGAATGCCGGTGAATATCCATCGGCCGCTCGTAGACGCCCGCACTAGGGACGAATCCGGTGATTTTGCAAACCAAGTGAAGCTAATCAACCCCGCCTGGCATGGGGTCGCTAAGGTGCCCCTCCCAAACCAGCCGGGCAAAATGGAAACCAAGAAACATTCCGTGGCGTTGTTATGGCGAGACGTACTCGTAAAGTCGGAGAACCGGGACCCGGTTTACGATAAAACCGATCTTTACGCTCTGCTGAGTCAAGCCGCTTCATCCGAGGTCCTTGGCAAACGGCTGCCCCATAAATCGAACCGGATCTTCGATCCGGGAGCCCAGGCGGCGAAAGCCCAGGCGCCCACCCAAGCTCCTTCGCGAAGGCAGCGCCGCTTTTAGCGGATGCACTTTTTCTCCTAGAAGCGGGAGGTTGTCCTCGTGTCAATGCGACCGAGTTATGCCACCGGCTTTGAGCCCCCAACCTTTTCCTCAGAAACACACCAACGAGCTTTGCTTTTTAGTGGTACGGAGACGCTCGTACCGCCGATGCGTTTTCGGTTCCTAAGGGCTCCTTGCCGGCGGTAACGGTTTCATGGGAAAAGGTTGGGGGCTCAAATCCTCTACTTTGAAAAATCGAGAGATTTCCTGCAGTAAAAAAAATCACCCGTCCATGGTACGCGGTACCGCTAATCCTCAAACACTCACCAAAGTGATCGGCTGGTGTCGGCGTGGCATTAGATGAATGAAGCCGGTGCCTGGGCACGTGTCGCTATCATCTGCGGCGCCGACCACCGGGTTTCTGGGAGAAACCCTAGCGGATTCCTATGCGCTGGAGCTTTTGTTTGGGGGAAACTAGTTCCCGAGGAACGACCGACAGAATAACTGCTTTTAGCGCCACATGGATGGGCCGCTTCAAACTACGCCTCGAAAGCACCAGGCTGATTTCGCGTGCGGGTACGGGTTCTGAAAAAGCCAAAACTTTCGCCCTCGCGTTGCCTGACTTTTCGTGGTGGCGCAGCGCTAGAGTAGGCAAAAGCGTGTAGCCCCCGTTTCGATCCACTAAGCCCATCACCGTTTCTAAGTTCCCGCTTTCAAAATGCACATTCTGAAAGACGCAGGCTTTATCGCCGAGCGTGCAAAGCCCCACGACTTGGTTGCGCAAACAGTGCCCTTCCTTCAGAAGCCACACATCGTTCCCGTCGAGTTCGGACTCTTCGATCTTCGACTTTTTAGCCAAAGGGTGATTTTTCGAAACGTAGAGGTGAAATGGCTCTTGAAAAAGAACTTCTTCGGATACTCCCGGCTCTTTCAAGGGAGTTGCCAGTAGGCCAGCATCAATCGTTTCACTCGCTAGCGCTTCGATGATTTGCGAAGTTTGCAGCTCTTCCACCCGGAGTTCCACCTGGGGGTATTTTTTGGCAAACTCCCCTATGAAAAGCGGGATGAGGTAAGGGGAAAGCGTTGGGATCACGGCAAGCGTGTACGGCCCCGACAGCGTTTGGGTCCCTTGGGTCGCAACGACTTGCAATTTTTTGAATTCGGCGACGGCGATGCGGGCCTGCTCGATGACTTTCTTGCCGACTTCGGTAGGCAAAATCGGTTTTTTTGAACGATCAAAAATTTGGAGCCCTAGCTCTGCCTCGAGCCGTTGGATCTGCATGCTCAGCGTGGGCTGCGTGATGAAGCTGCTTTTGGCTGCCTTCCCAAAGTGCCGGAAACGGTCGACTGCGAGCAAGTACTCCAATTGCGTGAGGGTAACCATGCCTTTAGCCTATCATAGACTAAATACTATCGATTCATAAAAATTATCGA
>JANPJT010000210.1:0-14277 GCA_031425635.1 Pseudomonadota bacterium | reverse complement strand
TCCACTAAAGCGCATGTAGCGCGAGCTACTCTGGAAGGCATTGCCTTTCAGGTGGCTGAGCTAGTGTCTGCGATGACGCGCGATTTCGGATCTCGCTTAAGCTCCATGAAAGTCGACGGAGGGGCGTCTGCGAACAACCTCCTGATGCAGTTTCAATCGGACCTTTTAGGTACGAAAGTAATACGAAGCGAAACCCTTGAAACCACTGCGTTAGGAGCAGCATTGCAGGCTGGACTTGCGATCGGCTATTGGAAGAACCAAGACGAGATTGCAAAGCTGTGGCGTTCCACCCATACCTTTGAGCCAGAAATTAAAACGCCTGAGCGTGTGGCTAAGATGCGCCGGTGGTCAAAGGCCGTGGAGGCCGTAGCCTTGCTTTCAAACTAATGCATGCCCGCAAAGCCTTGTTTTTCTTCCTCACGCTATTCCAAAAAGAGTAGCGCAGCAGGCCACGAAAATTCCATTTTGTTGGATTGATCCGTTTCCCGTAAGGCGATAGAATTAAGAAGTAGACGAATCTATCTCCCGGTTCCCGGGAGACCAATCTTAAAAATCTCTCTAACTTAGCCAGATCTAAATCCACCGATCTGCCATCTGCACACCAAACTATGAAAACAACTAAAGACGAGCTTGTTGTGTTTTTGAACCGTGACGACTTGATGCGAGCGGCCCTTCTGCTGGGTAAGATCGAAGATCCTCGGTTCTCAATGGAGGCCAATGTCGACGCTTTCCTGGCCCTAGCTGCCCGAGTGTGGCACCTCAGTCGAGGGCACCACCAAGATTGCGTCATCATGGTTCAAGCAATTAACAAAGCGCTTTACCAAGAGCTCGAGCTGCAGAGCTCACCGGAAAAAAATAAACGCGTTATTGATGACCCAAACCGCTATTTCTTGCACCACGTTCTAAAGAAAAAGGTGGGGAGTTCTCTGGCGCTTGCCGTCATCTATTCCATTTTGTGCGAACAGGTGGGAGTGCCTCACGAGTGCATTGCCTTGCCGGGTGGCTTCCTGATTCGGGTCTTGGACGATGCGGGAGATTTTTATGTGGACCCCTTTGACTCTGGAAAGCTGATGAACACTGCAGATTTTCAGCGCCGTTTTCGAGCGTCCATGCAAAGGCACCGCATGCTTCAGGCCAACCTGTTTGAAAGAGTCTGCATTGAGCAGCTTGTCTCCCGAATGATTTACCAGCTGAAGCAAGTCTACATTTTAAAAGGCAAAGCCTTGGAAGCTTTGCAGACAGTGGAGCTCCTGACAGCGCTCCACCCAGAGTCCCCCGAACTCACTCGTGACCGGGGCATCTTGTACTGCGAAATGGAATACTTCTCCAAGGCAATAGACGACCTGCGATTCTACCTAAAGCAACGCCCCAACGCAGAGGATGTGGCCGATATCAAAAAGCTCACGACAATGCTGAAAGGTTACCGCGAAATCATGAACTAGCGGATGCGTTTTTACAGGCTTGCTAGCTTCGCACGAACCGAAGCGGTAATCTTTGCCGACGAAATCCCGTATTTTTCGTAAAGCGCCGGGGCTTCACCAGATTCTGCGTAGCGGTCTTGGAGGCCTAGCCTAACCAGCTTTCCCGCAAACCCTTCTTCCGCTAGAACTTCGGCAACGGCCGATCCAAGTCCCCCAACCACGCTATGGTCTTCTACCGTTGCAATGAGCTGGCACTTTTGTGCAAGCGTTCGAATCAAATTGCGATCGATTGGCTTAATGGTGGGAAAGTCGACTACCCAGCAAGGCTCAAGATCGAGACTCGCACCAAGCGCTTCAGTCACCGTGGCGCCGCTTGCGAGCAATGCGACTTTGCCGCCCTCTTTGAGCACAATCCCCTGCCCCATTTTAAACGCGCTCTCCGAAGTATGCACTTGAGGCAACTTTTGTCGAGTCAAGCGCAAGTAGACAGGCCCTTCATGCGAAGCGGCAAACCGGACAGCGGCCACCGTCGTCACGTGATCGCAAGGTTGCAGGACTGTGAAACCGGGCAGTCCCCGCATCAGGCTTAAGTCTTCCAGGCCCATTTGGGTGTACCCATCGTCACCGATGCCTAGCCCAGCGTGCGTTCCTACCAGTTTCACGTTGGCTTTTGAGTACCCTATCGAAATCCGGATGGTGTCGTACCGGCCTGTGAGAAACGCTCCGAAGCTACAAATAAAAGGGATCAGCCCGGTAAAGCTCATTCCGGCTGCGGTGCCCACCATATTGGCCTCAGCAATGCCCATCTGGAAAAAACGCTCGGGAATGGCTTTGCCGAAAATACCGCTCTTTGTGCTCGCGCTGAGATCGGCGTCGAGTACCACGATGCGTTTGTCTTCTTTTCCCAGGGCGAGCAGTGTTTCTCCAAACGAGTCGCGAGTTGCTTTAGCGCTCATTACGCCCCCCTAAAAGTTCTTGTGTCGCCTGTTTCAATTGCTCAGCGGTTGGTGCCACGCCATGCCATCCGATGTTGTTTTCCATAAAGGAGACGCCTTTCCCTTTCACCGTGCGGGCAATAATCATTGTTGGGCGCTCCGGTTCTTTTCGAGCGGTTTCCAAAGCGCCCAGAATTTGGCCGAAGTCATGCCCGTCGATTTCTTGAACAGCCCATCGAAAAGACTTCCACTTATCCGCCAGTGGGCGCAGGTCCATCACTTCCGTCACGTGGCCGTCAATTTGGCCGTTGTTTGCGTCGGTAAAAGCAATCAGGTTGTTCAACCCAAACTTCGGCGCAGACATTGCGGCTTCCCAGATTTGCCCTTCTTGGCTCTCGCCGTCTCCAATCACGCAAAAGACGCGGTTCGCTTTACCTTGGCATTTTAGGCCCAACGCGATCCCTTGTGCGATAGAAAGCCCCTGCCCGAGCGAGCCGGTAGAAGCTTCTGCCCAAGGGAAAACCACTCTGTCGGGGTGGCCCTGAAGGCGCGAATCAATCACTCTGAGAGTGTCCAGCTCCGCCTTCGGAAAGGCGCCCAATTCGACTAAAGCGGCGTACAAGGCAGGTACTCCGTGCCCTTTCGAAAGAACAAATCGATCCCTGCCTTCCCAGTGAGGTTTCAGGGGGTCCTGTTTCATTTCGTGGAAAAAAAGCGCTACCACCAAATCGATGACAGAGAGAGAACCCCCTGGGTGACCCGACTTTGCCTTTTCAAGCATGGTTAAGATGCTGACTCGGCACCGAGTCGCTATTTCTTCTAACTTTTGAATTAAAGCCAATTCCGACATGGCTCAGGTTTTAGCCCTTTAGGGAGCGTTCGGCATGCTTTTTTTGATAGGAGGCGGTACGGGCCGAGAGCCAACTCATTTTTGCCGAGCTACCGGGGAGTTCGCCGCGGAAGGCTGGAATGCGCTGAGCTTAGCCATCAAGAGTTCCAGTTTTCTTTCCGTATTGCCACCTTCTGGGTGCGCCCGTCGGTAGAGGCTTACAAACTCCAGAAGGTATGGCTGTGTTTCAACATCTTTTGCCATTTCCTGAGCCAAGCGGATGATGTTGTCGTAAGGCGTGACTGAAAGCCAACGAGGGGGAAGCCCGGCACCCGACTTCAATAGTGCAGACAGCGTCGCGGCAGCTTCGTGCGGGTGAAGCCTTAAAAAAGTGGGTGAAAACGTACCAAACGCGAGTTCCATTTGTGTGAGTGACCAACGCTGCGGGTGCCGGCGAAGCAGCCGGCACACATGCTGCTTGATCTGATCGTTGTACGGATTGATCGCAAGGAGAGCACACCAAGTATCAAAAGCAACTTGAAGAAGATCGCTCTGCGCTTCCTTCTTCCGAGCTTTCCAAAATAGGAATTCGCCGCGCGTTTGCAGAAATGCGGGCCATTGTTGGAAAAAACGGAGTCCTAGTGCGAGCAATACCCCCGACCCGAAACCTACGACGTGCGCTATGTGATCCACGCTATCAATCCGATCGGGTAGGAACTGGCCGGTGGACAGCACCAGTTCCAGCAGGAGCACATCGACAAAAAAGAAAGTGGAGGTTTTTAAATGGATCGTTCCGTGTTTGCTTGGGAACCAGAAAAAGTACCGAGTCCGAAACCGGAAATTATAAACGTAGTACGTACCCATCAGAGCGAAAATTCCGCCGCTTGCACCGATGTGCGGAATAAATGCCGATGTTTCGGATGAGACGCTCATGCTCAACCAAAGGCCAAAGCTTCCGCCCAAAATGAAAATGGAAAGGGTGCAGAGAAACGGAATAAACGTAGTGCAAATCCGCGCCCCAGCGAAAACGCCCACCCAGTTCAAAACCAGGTGCGGCATGCTGCCATGGAGAAAATTTGCGTAGATCAACCTGGCGAAGTCCCAGTCGCCCTTTGACGGCGCAATCGCAAGCAGCGGGCGCTTTTTCAAGTACTCGTGCGCTTCGGGAGACAGCCCCGACTTACCCTCGTCGTCGGTAACGAGAAAAGGTTTCAGTGCACTCACATACTCGAAGTCCGCTTGAATGCGTTCATAACCCAAGATGAACCCGACGCCGAGAATGAGCAAAATCAGAAGCGCAGGCCAAAGCATGGGCGCGTGCCTCTTCGGGACCTCGGGAGTAATGGGTACCAACAAGATCATGGTTCTCCCCGAACGTTTTTAACGGTGCTTCGGGCTAGAAGATCGTGCAGCATTCGGCGATCGGGGCGACGCAGCGAAAATAAGGGGCCCAGGATGGATAGTGTTGTCAGGAATTTCCCGCCAATTTCTCTGACCACCGCTTCGCGGTAGTCTAATCGATCTCCGGTTTCGATGTGGATCACTCGGAGCCCCATCAGCAGTTTTGCGGGAGTCCCTCCAAAGCGCATGACGCTCCAAACAAAATACAGGTAAATTGCGGCGGTCTTCAAAAGCCACGACAAATAGGTAATCCCTAAGATGACAAGCGGTGCGCTAGGCTCTGAAACAATGCCAAGTAAAAGTGGAATGGATGTTTTTAGGGCCTCAATTAAGCTGTGGATTCCACTAGATCCAAGAGAAACAAAGATCAAGTCCAGTAGAAAAGCGGCCGAGCGGATAGGTAAGTCGGCGTTTGGGCAGTCGAGCAAGTGTTCGCGTTCGGCCTCGAGCAAAGTGTCGGCGACCGATCGTTTTTTCTTTCGCTGAGCTGGTGAATAAGTGCCCACTCCACTATTCCCCCTGTTGAGAATCGTTCCACCGGCTTGCGAAGCGAAACAGCACTTCAGCATGGTTCCAAAGTTCGTGGCATTCTTCTTCTGATACGGTCGCTAAAGCGTTTTGAATGGAAGTTTTCAAACGATTCACTCGGCACAGGCGGAGAAATATGTCTCCACAGGGCGCTTCGCTGGGTAGTTTCAGTTTATTGGTGAAGCGGATCGGGCCTTCTTCGAAGTCTTGCCCAAAGAATAGAATCCAAAGCCCTTGCTCCAGTGAAGAGGATGCGAACCGATCTTCTTCGGCTTGATCCGACAAACGGAGGACGTTCTTGAAAGTGAGTAGCGGCAATCGCTCCGATTTCTTCCATTGGTCGCTGTTGTCGACTAAGCCTTGAAAGTAACTCTCGAGGGCTGGTTGAAACTCCCATTTTTGGGACGTGAATAAGCTTGCGATCAAGGGTTTTCGTTCAGCCCAGAACAGCTCCCTTCGCTTGCTAAAAATCTCTTGGAGTTCGGCTTCTATCGAAAAGCAAAGTTGCTGGCTTTCGATACGCAGCAGCTGCTCAACGGAAAAAGGGGGGTAGTCGCTTACTCGGACCGAGCGCAGATATTCCGCTGCTTGATAGAGTTCCCGTGCGGCCCGTGCTGACGGTTTCACGCTTTGGGGACTTGTAGCCGGAGGTACCGGTGTCTCTGGCTCCCAGCTCACTTCATTTTTCTTAGTAGCGTGATCCATGAAATTGAAAATCTGGCCCATAACGGTTTTTTCCGGCCCGGGCTCTCCCGGTGAAGGTTGCAGGTATTGTGCGAGGGTCAGGCTATTCATCCGCTCGTCGTTCAGGGGAGCGTCGCTCTCTAAGTGCATGAGGAAAAGGCAGAACGAGGCTTTGAAGCGGCGATAGCTTTCTTTAATGGAATCCGGTTCGGGGTTCGAAGCGTCCGCTATCGATTCACGTTCCTCAACGAGCAGGTTGATTTGAGCCAAGGTGCCGTTAATGAGATCGAACTGCTTGAAAAAGGGCTCAGACGCCATCTGCTCGGCGAGGCTTTGAAGCTCTTCTTGAGTTTTCTTTGCGGGTTCCATGTAAGTTCTCACTGTTTCACTACGCAATGGGCCCTAAGTTGTTGCGCAAGCTCCCGTTTCGCTTGATCGATGAGCTCTTGCATCTCGCTAGGCGATAGCTGGTTAGCAAGGCTCAGCTGCTCCACTGAAGCGCCATCAAAGTGTTTAGTGATAAGGTCTCGGCTCGCCGTGGGAAGCGAAGCAATCGCTTCGTCTAGCTTCCCAATAAGCTCGGCGACAGCGTCTTTGACGATGGTTTCGTCTAAAAGCTGCTCGATGTCTCGAATCCAATATTCTCGAGAGTCTTTCATTCAAGTCCCCTCAGCGGCGCGTTTAGACGCGACGCGGCAATTGAACCTGTATCGGCAGGTCTGACGCTTCGCTTAAGCCGGGGGTAGCCCCCGCAGAGGACTTATGGTACATTGACGCAAATAAAGAGAAATAATGTTGAAAAATCAGGTAGTTAATAGGTTCTGTCGGTCCTTTTCCCTGCTTCTAGTGACCGGCTTAGTTGGTTTGTCGGTGTCACGGTGCGTTAGCCAGGAGGTGAATCCGGACGACCCCGACTCCCTTTTCTCCGAAGCCGAGCGCATTTTAAAGGACGAGCAATTTCTGGTAGCCCTGGAGAAATTTCGGGAAATAAAGAACAAATTTCCTTACAGCCCTCGCGCAACGGATTCGGAGCTAAAAATCGCCGATACTTACTTCGCTCAGGAAAGTTTTCTGGAGGCCCAAAGCGCCTACGAAATTTTTCGCGAACTACACCCTTCCTACCCTCAAGCAGATTACGTCCAGTTTCAGATTGGGATGTCGTACTTCAACCTGATTCCGGAGAATAGCGCGAGAGACTTAAGCGCTGCTTACCGCGCGATTGACTCGTTCAATCTGCTAAAGCAACGGTTCCCGGAATCTAAGTTTTCTGCCCAAGCCGACGAAAAAATAACTCAGTCGAGGGGAAAGCTCGCAGAGCACGAAGCTTTTGTTGCAGACTTTTATTTTAACCGGCGCCATTTCCTTTCGGCGAGCTATCGCTACGCAGCGCTCCTGAAAGATTTTTCGAAGTCGGGGTATGATGAAGAGGCACTCTATCGCTTAGGGCAATGCTACTATAATATCCGTATGTATAGCGATGCAGAGGAAGCGCTGGGCCGATTGATGAAAAGCTATCCCTCGTCTAGCTACGCTGGGGCTGCCCAGGCGTTAATGGAAAGTATCGCCAAGAAAAACTAGCCTTTTCGAAGGGGGCAAAGATGGACTCCAGGGCTCCAAAAGTCGATGACTTGCTCCGGATGGCTCGTGAAGACATTGCCAGAAGCAGCCTGTCGTCGGCTGAAAAGACTCTAGAACAGGCGCTTGTACTCAACAACCGTTCGCCCGAAGCGTACCACCTCTTGGGTTGTGTTTATTCGAAGCGCGGGAAGTTTAAAAAAGCGACGATCGCTTTTCAAAATGCGCTGCATTTAGATCCCTTCTTTACCGAGGCGGCGATTGCTTTAAGCAGTCTCTTTAACGACGTGGGCAAATACAAAGAAGGCGCTGCGATTTTCTACCAGGCCAAAAAGCACCTGGATGAACTGCCTCCGGGGCACGACCCAAAAATAAACCGAACGCTGGCCGCGAGGCACCACGAATTGGGCCTTTTGTATATGCGATTTGAACGTTTCGCGGAGGCAAACCACGAGTTCAAAAAGTCTTTAAACCTGGATCCTTCGAACGCAGCGGTAGCCATTCAGGTTTCCAAGTGCCTCTCAAAGCTTGGAGACCGCACTGCGGCGATCACTTTTCTCCGACAGACGATTTCACAAAACCCGAACAACGCCGAAGCCAGGATTCAACTGGGAATCCTACTGCACTCTCAGCAACAGATCCGTGAGGCGGAGCGCGAATGGCGAGACGCCCTTTCTCTGGAGCCAGAAAACCGACAGGCCCAAATGTACTTGAATATGGTCGATATCCCCGTCGGGCCCACGGCATAGGTTTGGGAAACTCGCTCTTTAGGCTGCGCCTTTGTTTTTTGCTAGGCGCAGTCTTAGCCACTTCGTCGTCTGGTGCAAAAGCCAAAGCCAAAAAGCAAGTCGTCGTTGAAAAGCCGGTTTTCGAGGCGCCGTTCATTCCCGCACCCGTTACCCTGCCGGTCGTGAGGCAAGCCACGCCCTACCGAAGTGAGTTTCTCTCAGGCCTCGGAGTGTTGGTTCTAGAGGGGGCTGCGGTGGCATTGAACACCCAGTTTCGCTTCGTGGCCCCGGGAGCCCGTTCGGTATACCTTGGCGTGGACGGAACCTATGGCCTCTTTCGGTCGGGCTCCTATTTGAGCGTTTGGCCGGGGTTATGGGTCGACTTCGTTTTGGATCCGGCTCCACTAGCCCATTTAACTTTGGGCGTATTAGGCGGGCCTGCTTTTTCACGGGGGCTGCCATCTCTCGCCGATGTCTCCTTGGGGGCTTTAGGGGAACTAAGCATTTCCTTTGAAGTCGATGACTTATCGACAGTCCGTGGACAATTTCGGTCAGGTATAGTAGGTGGCAGGTTCGTTTTTGGGATGGTTGTGCTTTTTGGCTTTCGGTTTCGTTGAGACCGAACGGAGGATTTTAAGTGTTTGGTAACTCTCGCGCGCTTACTTTTGACGATGTCCTTTTGGTCCCTGGCTACAACGGCATTCGGTCTCGGCAAAATGTCTCGACTCAAGTTGCCTCCAAAAACCGAGTCTTCGACATCCCGCTGATCAGTTCAAACATGGACACCATCACCGGCAGCGCAATGGCTGACGCCATTGCCGAACTGGGGGGCATGGGAATCGTCCACCGCTTCATGACCATCGAAGCCAATGTGGCTTTATTCAAAGCGTTGAAGCACCCAGCGAAAACGGGGATTTCTATTGGGATTGGTAAAGATGGACTGGAGCGCGCAGAGGCCCTAGTGGCCGTGGGGGCTTCCATCCTTTGCGTCGACGTGGCCCACGGGCACTCGAAAGAAGTGAACCGAACGGTCCGGACTTTGCGAGACCTTTTCTCGGACTCAGTCCTCGTGATTGCCGGGAATGTGGCTACCTACGCCGGTGCTGACTACCTCGCGGCAGCTGGCGCCGACGTGATTAAAGTCGGCATTGGCTCGGGGTCGGTTTGTACCACCCGGATCAAGACTGGTTTCGGGGTCCCACAACTTGCGGCGCTCCAGGATTGCCGCAAAGTGGATAGGCAAATCATTGCCGATGGGGGCATTCGCTACCCTTCCGACGTGGTTAAAGCGCTGGCCGCAGGGGCGGACTTTGTGATGCTGGGGGGAATGCTAGCCGGAACCAATGAAACCCCCGGAGAGCTGATCGAAAAGAAGACAGCGGCCGGTAAAACATTCCACGTGAAGCGTTTTAGAGGGATGGCCTCTCGAGAAGCCCAAGAGGATTTCATGGGCAATATGTCTGACTGGAAAACGGCCGAAGGCGTCGCTATTGAAGTGTTAGCCCGGGGCCCGGTGAAGAACGTCATCCAAGACGTCCTGGGTGGAATTCGCTCTGGCCTCACTTATTGCGGGGCTGCAACGATTACCGACTTGCAACGCAAGGCCCAGTTCATCGAGATTTCCTCCGCCGCGAAAACAGAAGGTTCTCCGCACGCTATGGGGCGCTTAACGGTTTCAGACGCCTGACCCTTTAAGAGAACTAAAGTAGGCCATCAGGCGGGTGAGAAAAGCTTTTTTATCTTCGCTCAGCGAAACGAACTCAACTCCGAACCCAGACTTCGAGGATCCGCGTACCCAGCGGACGACAGACTTTTCGGCCGACGAAAGCTTGGCAGTTTCTTCCGGGTTCCTCACTACTTTGCCAGTCAGCAGGGAGTTCGACTCGAAGTGAATTTCCACTAAAATTTCTTCGCCAATTCGGATAGGGGCTGTGCAGTGGATGAAAGCGCCGCCTAAGGAGACATCCAAAATTTCGCAAGGGATCGTCGATGAGGGAGTTCCGGGCGTGCGGACAACCCCGCTGACGCCCACTCGAATCCTGATGTGCTTGCGTTTATCTTTTTGCTCCATCTTCAAAGTGTATCAGTTTGGCGAAAACGATACGACTAAAGAATACCAATCGAACGCTTCAATGCGTCGACAAAACGAGCTATTTGAGGTTCGGTATACGTTGGGAAGGGAAAAGTTACGTCCGACATCACTTCGTTTTTTTCTGCAACATGCGGAAGCCCTGCGCAATGGGCGAGCTCGTGTAAAAGCACTGCGGTTAGAAGTTCCGTTTGACCTTCGTCAAACAAAAACCCGCCCAACTCAATGAGGCATCGACCTTCAAAAAGCGTGGCACGTCCTGCGATCCGCGTGATTTCTTTGAGCCGTGCACCAAGCCGATCATCTGCCACAAAAGCGAGGTGGGGCGTGGCGTTCCGCGATTTAGGGGTTTCAAAACTAGATACTTTGGAAATCGTCAAAGGGGAGCCGCTGCCTTCAAAAATGCTGAGCACTCGTTCGCCAACTTTCTGATTGAGCGTTTCGACATCGCGAGTAACCTGCGCCAAAGAGGCGCCTTCGATGCCCGGAAAGGCGACGATGGTCGCCGGCCATTGAAGCCGAAGGTCGGATCTCGCACAGCCTTGGGCTACAAACGCGGCTAAACACAAAAAAATAAATCTCATTGCGACGGCCTCAACAAACGTGCTGCTACTGCCGAGTGCCCGCCACCCGCAGAATCTCTTGGAGTATTGCAAGGAAGGATCCAAGCGGTGCCGCCTGTAGACCACGTGTTATACTTTTCGCATGAACGTGCTCTTTGTTACCCCTGTACTATCGCCACAAGCTGGGGGGGCAGCGGTATCGGAGGCGTCGCTCGCTGCGTGCCTCCAACGGCAATGCCCTACGTCTGTTCTGTGCCTAAAAGGTTCGCTGGACGACAAGTTCGCAAGCGGTTTTGGCTTAACAGGTGTCAAAGAGTTTACCCTTAGTGACGTTTTCTACGCTTGGCGTGATACGTCACATTGGCTGAGGCGCGAGCTCGAAAATTCCGACTTGGTGCACCTGAACGGCCATTGGAAAGTCTCGGTAAACTTGCTCGCAGCGTTGTGCTGGTCGATGAGAAAGCCGTACCTAGTTCAACCTCGGGGGATGTTTTGGGTTGGCCACGGACGCACGCGAGCCAAAAAGGTCTTCAACTGGGTTCTGGGGGGGCGGAATGCGCGGAGGGCTGCGCGCGTGATAGTGCTCAGCCGGTTTGAGTCGAGGCACTGCGCGCCCTACCACATCGGTTCCGATAAGCTTGCCGTGATCCCCAACGGAATACACCCGATAGCGAACGGAACGCTCACAAACACCGACCCCGCTTCGCCCTATTTTTTGTACTTTGGCCGTTTGGAGAGCCGAAAAAACCTCTTCTTCCTCCTCCGTGCGTACCGCCGTTATGTGGCAGATGGTGGCGAAGCGCGCTTGAGACTCATCGGGCCTTCCGAGAAGAACTACGCGCGAACGCTCAACCGCTGGATACAAAGGGAGAGGCTGTCAAATAAAGTAGACGTCCTTCCGCCCGTGTTTGGGACGGAAGCAAAGACCGCGCTTTTTCGGTTCGCTCTGGCCGTGATTTACCCCACTCGGGAAGAAGCCTTTGGGCGGGTGCCGTTTGAAACGCTTGCAGCTGGCGGAGTGCCGATCGTTCCAAAACAAAGCGGGAGCGCTGAGTACCTTGTGCCGTTTTTGCCCGATTGCGTTTACGACGAATCGAGTGAGGACGCGTTGGTCGCAGTCATGCGTGCAGTGGAAAGTCGAACGATTCCGGACTTCGAACCGAAGCTGAAGGCCGCCGAGGAGTGGGTCGCTTCAAGCTTATCCTGGAGTCGGATTACGCTGGAGGTTTTGGCCGTTTACCACCAGGTTTTATCGGAAAGCTATCAAGAAGCCCGCCATCCCTTTAACCGAAGGCTTGCGCTCTCTAGGTAACCCCTCTAAAGAGGAGAGATGAAGGTCCGTTGTCCGACTTGCAAGGAATGGGTCGTCTGGAGCGAGAACCCTCACAAACCGTTTTGCAGCCCTCGGTGCAAGGGTCTGGATTTGGGAAAGTGGGCAGACGAAGCGTACCGTGTCCCAGGTGAGCCCTCCGAATCCGAGGCGAAGCCTTCCGGCGAAGAATAAGTGTTTGGGATCTGCGCTCAGGCAGTGCGTGGACGCCGTTGCGGGCGAGCGAACCTCCGACTACAGACCTTCAAGCGCGCTTTCTTGGGGACTCTTCCAACGCCCTAAACTCCGCAGCCCCCGATTCCTCGCGCTGGATCTCTACTGCCAATTTTCGGGAGTACCACCAAGTGCCCCACAGGCAAACGGTGCCCAACGCCAACGAGACGTTGACGCTGTAGGTTTCAATCAACCACCCTTGGAGGAGGCTTGATATCGGGGCGGCTGCCATAAAAAACATGCGCAACGAAGCGTTGATCGAACCGTTTTGACTTTTTGGTACCCGAGTCTGTCGGATGAAGTAGCTCCCCATGCTCAGCACGCTACTTCCGGCGCGAGAAACCCCAAAGAGTGCCCCTACCAGGACCGGGAACCCCAGCGGCAGCACGCTGAGAGTGCCAAAAAAGGCCTGGAAGAGAGCGGACTTTTGGAACACTTGAGTAAAGGGCCTTCGACCATAAAGCTGGGGGGACAGAACGAACCCGACAATGCCGATAATTCCAAACCCCGACATCACAAAGCCGTACTGAGCAGCGGAGAACTTTTGGGTCACGGTAAAGTAATAGGTCAGGCTCGGAGAGTTCAATGTCAGCGAGGATAGATTCCATAAGAACATGAGAAGAATGAAGGGGTGAAAAACGGGCGAGTTCCAAATAAAGCGGAGGCTTTCTTTGAAGCTATGAGCCACTTGCTCGGTGGAGCTTCGGAGACTCTGCGCAACAGCTCCCGACCCCAGCACTGCGTCGAGATCCCGAAAGCTCCAAGTAAAGTAAAGGGTTGCGGAAAAGCTGAGTATGTTGAGCCAAATGCAACTTTGAATGCCCCAAAAGTGCACTAGCATTCCACCCAGCAAAGGCCCGATGATCTGGATCACCCGGTGCAAGGACAAAAACCACGTGTTTCCCGACGCAAGCGAAGCGTCCCCCACCAAAGCCGGAATCATCTGAAACTGTGAAATGTTCTCGAAGGTTAGCATGAGAGATTTCACCAGGAATACGGCGAGGAGCACGGGCCAAAGCGAAGACTTTTCCGCCAACACGTAGAGAGAAAGGGAAAGCAAGACAGCAATTTGTCCCAGGTCCGCCAAGAGAAGCGAGTGCCTTTTGTGGACTCGGTCTGAAAGATAGCCGGTAATGGGAGCCATCAGAAAATGAGGTAAGTACAGGGAGACCATCAGCAAGCTAAGCTCCATGGCGCTGCCGTGGCGTTGAAGCGCGTACAGGGGCATAGCGATGTCGAATACTTGGGATCCGGTTAAGGAAACCGTGCTTGCCGCAAGAAAATGCCGGAAGCGCGCATTTCTCGCCGGAAGCGATTGAGAAAGGGAGTGGCGCATGGGGGGTTATTAAAGAATACCACAGGCGCTGCGTTCGACCTATAATGCGGCGGGTTACCAAAACCCTTGTCGAAAGCAGCTAAGGAGCTCGGGAAGTTTACTTCCGCTCAGCGAACGTATTAGGGTGAGGGGGAAAAGGCGATATCTTTGAAAAGGAAGCCTCTATGAAGCCCGAAATTCACGCAATGGCACTAGTGCATCCCGACGCAGTCATTGGAGAGGGCACCCGAATCGGCGCGTTTAGCGTCGTCGATGCGAAAGTAAAAATTGGGAAAAACTGCCTTTTGCGTGAGCATTCCATCGTAAGGGACTATTCAACCATCGGCGACAATGCAGACATTCACCCGTTCGCAGTGATTGGCGGGGATCCGCAGCATTTGCGGTACAAGGGCGAGCCAACTACCGTTGAAATTGGCGATCGGGTTACTATCCGGGAATCCGTCACTATCCATCGCGGTACGACATTTGGGAACGGCACGACCGTCATCAAAGACGATGTTTACCTGATGGCTTATTGCCATGTCGCGCACGATTGCGTGATTGGTGAGAAAGCGATTTTCGCAAACTCGGTGCAACTCGCTGGGCACGTGACGATTGGCAAATGCGTGGTAGTTGGAGGCCTGACTGGGATCACCCAGTTTTGCA
>JANPJT010000209.1:0-4945 GCA_031425635.1 Pseudomonadota bacterium | reverse complement strand
TTTGTAAGCCTTTACAACCCTGTGGGTGGGCCTTTGGACGAGTTCACGCGGCGTCTTGTGGTGGGTGTCGCGGAATCGCTTCCTAGCCTCGACGCAACGATCGCTAAATACACCCAGAACTGGCGGAAAGATCGGATGCCTGCGGTCGATAGAAATATTGTTCGCCTAGGGGTTTATGAGCTCGAGCATTGCGATGATATTCCCGCAACGGTGTCAATCAACGAGATGGTTGAGCTTGCAAAATCTTTTGGCTCGGAAAGCACCGCTGCTTTCGTGAATGGCATTTTAGATAAAGTTAAAGGGGCTTTAGACCGCCCAGGGAAGGCAAAGTAGCGGATCTTTGCCGGTTCCCCGGGGTTGGGCTACACTGCTTTTGAAATGATGCAAATAGACAAAGTGAGCTTTGCCGGGAATCCGGGACGAGTTGTCGATGAAAGCTATGACTGCATTTGGGTCACTTTCCCAAAGTCGAAAGCGCCCATCCCGCTAGCAAGCCCTGTCGTCCAGTGCCTCGATTGGAAATTGGGCGGTTTGCTTTCACGCTTTCTTTTTGAGCCTTCGACGTCAAAAACTACGTTTGTTCCCACCATGAACCGAGTGCTCACCACTTTAGTGGCGCTGGAGCCTCTGGGTAAAATGGACTGGCACGGGTTCGCATCGAACTGCGCAGGCATGGGCTTTCGAAACGTGCTCGTGCTCACCGAAGGGGAGGAAGCGCTGAGCGAGCTAGAAAAAGAGATTCGAAAGCTTCCTTCTGGTTCTTTAGAGCGAGTGGTGCTGGGCACCGACGGCCCCGTGGGGCGCAGTTGAGAAAACATTTTGGAAATCGCACCGAGGAAGAAGAACGCGTTCTTGCGGTCGCGCTCCACACACCGGACGAAACTCCCCGCGCCGTTGAACGCTCGCTTGCGGAGCTGGGTCGGCTTATCTCCACTCTAGGGGGAGTGGTCGTTGAATCGGTAATCCAGAAAAAGCAGCGCCCGGATCCCGCCATGTATATTGGGAAAGGGAAAGCGGCTGAACTTGCGCGGAAAGT
Organism: Pseudomonadota bacterium; assembly: GCA_031425635.1. GTDB lineage: Bacteria > Bdellovibrionota > FAC87 > UBA2466 > UBA2466 > JAIEOG01. The sequence goes on along the minus strand of JANPJT010000209.1, from coordinate 3,909 downwards.
CACCGAACTGGGGCTTTCGCTGATTGCGTTTGATGACGAGCTCACGGGAAGCCAGCAAAGAAACCTCGAGCGCGAAGTGAATTGCCGAGTGGTGGATAGAACAGGCGTCATTCTCGATATTTTCTCGCAACATGCGCGGACCAAAGAAGCCAAAAACCAAGTGGAATTGGCGAGTCTTGAGTACTTGGCGACCCACCTCACTCGCCGTTGGACGCATTTGGAGCGTCAAAAAGGCGGCATTGGAATGCGCGGTGTGGGCGAAAAGCAGATTGAGCTAGATCGACGGCTTATCCGCGCTCGTATTTCTAAGCTCAAAGCAGAATTAGAGCACTTCAACCGAGATCGCTCGACCCAGCGCCTTCACCGCGGCGACAAATTCCTCCGCGTGGCAGTAGTGGGTTACACGAACGCGGGAAAGTCCACTTTGATGAACCGGCTAACGGCGAGTGAGGTTTTTGTCGACGATCGCCTTTTTGCGACCCTGGACTCCACCGTCCGGATTATCGATCCAAAAACGCGCCCACCCATTCTTCTCAGCGACACGGTCGGTTTTATTGAAAAGCTACCGCATTCCTTGGTGGCTTCCTTCCGGTCAACGCTCCAAGAAGTGCTGGAAGCAGATCTCCTTTTGCATGTAGTGGACCTGTCTGCGGACACCTATAGCATCCAAATTGATGTCACCAACGAAGTTCTGAAGGAAATCGGAGCTGGCGAGAAACCCAGCCTTCTGGTCTTTAACAAAGCAGACTTAGTGGAAGAAATTTTTCTGCCAAAGCTTTTGGAGCGAAGCCACATCGGAAGCGTTGTGGTGTCGGCGTTTAAGCCCAGCGACATGATCCGAACTCGCAACGCGATTTATGACTTCTTCGAGCGTGACATGGTCGAAATGGAGATGGTGATTCCGTACCAAGACACTTGGCTTCAGTCCCAGGTCCATGAGTATTCGAAAATCTTGCAAAAAGAGTACTTGGAAGACGGAGCCCACTTCCGGATCCGCGTCATGCGTTCGACCGCGAGTTGGCTAAAACTTCAGTTTAAACAACGCCACGTGGTTTCGGGAGAGGGTCCATGAAATCTTCAAACTCGCTCCAGGTTTTTGTCGTGTCGGATGGCACCGGTGAGACCGCAGAGCAAATGGTTAAGTCGGCTTTGGTGCAGTACCTCCGGGACGGTGTCAAAGTAGTTCGCTACAAAAATATCCGTACTGAAAGCCAAGTAATACCAGTAGTGAAAGAGGCGGCCGAGACCGGCGCGGTGATTGTTTTCACTCTCGTCTCGGATGTTTTGAGGGGGAGTCTTTCAAAACTGGCGCAAGAATCCGGCGTGTCGTGCGTCGATCTTTTAGGGCCGCTGATGACCCTTTTTGCAAAGCGCCTCACGCGGGAAGCCGACTCCCGCCCGGGCCTGTTCCATCAGGTAAATGACTACTATTTTCGTCGCATCGAGGCCATCGAGTTTACCGTGAAACACGATGACGGGCGCTATGCGGACAACCTAGAAAATGCCGACATCATTCTCGTCGGTCTGTCACGAACGAGTAAAACCCCTCTGAGCGTGTACCTTTCTTATAAGGGATGGAAAGTCGCCAACGTCCCAGTGGTCAAAGACATCCCCCTTCCGGAACGACTTTTTTTAACCGATCAGCGAAAAGTGATTGGCCTTTCGATCGATCCTAAAGTCTTGATGCAGATAAGGCGCGAGCGGCTCATCCGAATGGGCGAGGACCCGACTGGCTCATACGCCAGCCAGGAGCACGTTTACGAAGAAATTGAGTACTGCAGCTCGTTGTTTAAAAAGAATCGCCGGTGGCCTGTCTTTGACGTCACCGGGAAAGCGCTCGAAGAAACCGCAACGGAAGTAGAAAATTATATCCGCTATAGTATCCCCGAGCGGTTTACCGAAATACAAAAATAACGCAAAGCACGAAAGCGACCCGCGTTCCAAAATTTCCTTTAGAGTCGCTTTCATTCTATACTCTCCTCCATGGGGGGGGATCATGGTGCGCGTTACGCTGTGCGCTTTTCTATGTTTTGTGTTTGCCGTTTTTGGGCAAGCTCCGGGAGCGCGCCAGGATATTTCAGAATATTTGAGCAGCGCTACCGCTATCCGCGCCCTAAACAACGCGCTTATTAGGCTTAGGTCTCAGCACCAAATTGCTTTGCAAACTGCAGCTAACTTAAGCCTTCGTTTTGATATGGCCCAGAAGCTTTTGGAGACTCAGGCCATGAGTCAGCAGGAATACTTAACGCGCGAGCGGGATAAAGAGGCCGCCCGTTGGAACTCAGAGGTCCTCGCCTCCCGCATCTTGCAGGGCGAAGCCGCTTTGCGTCTTCAGGAATACAAAGTCGAAGTGGCACGCGGCGATCAGGCTCTGGATAGCGGTCGCCTTTACGCGCTCTATGAAGCCCAGTGGTCCACTGACTGTGGGGTCTTTCGATCGGAACGGGGCCTTGCGAAGTCGGAGCTGGCGCTCGCCAGCTTCCGCAAAGAGGCCACTGTGAAGCTAAGCCGCACGGCAGCAGCGTCCAAAGAAGATGTTTTAGAGGCGGAGTTGGATTACGAAAACAGCTCAACCGCCCTAGAACAGGCGCAACGTTTGGTGGAGGCTTGCGAGAAGCCACTGCCTGAAAAAGCGCCGGAGTTCCGCCAGTAGCCCCGTCTACAAATTTACTTTGTGTCTACTTACGAAGGCCGAGGTAGTCGCTGTGCGTTGCGATAAACATTTTTAAGGCAGTTTCCACCAGCTGGTCCACAGGGGTTTTTGTATTTGCTTCCATGGTTTTCATGTCCCGCACAATGTGTGCCGCAAGCTTTACCTGGAGTGCTGTAGGAGTTAAGTCTTCTGGCTTATAAGTTTTTTGCATCACCAAACCATGATAATCTTTAAGCGGTTTCGGTCAAGGAAATGGTAACTTTTAATCATGTTAGATAAATTTTTGGGTTTTCTCCGCTTCGTCTTTCGAACCGCCTCGATCACGGTTGCTGTGGGCGCCGTCGTTGCAGCGATCGGTGGAAGCATTTTTTTGTACAATATCTATTCGAGCCTTCCGGAGGTTTCTTCACTCAAGGATTTTAAGCACCCCGTCGCCACCGAAGTGTACGCCGAGGACGGTAGGAAGATTGGGGAATTCACGAACGAAAGGCGTTACCAGGTAAAATTTGAGTCCATCCCGCGCCATGTCACGCTCGCCTTCGTCGCTGCCGAGGATTCAAATTTTTATAAGCACTCGGGCATCGATTTCACGGGAATCCTTCGCGCGGTTTTTTCGAACGTGTTGCGTGGACGCTACGCCCAAGGCGGAAGCACTATCACTCAGCAGGTGGCTCGCAGCATTTTGCTGGTTTCCCGTAAAAAGGAAATCACCCGCAAAGTTCGGGAAATTATTTTAGCTCGCCGAATGGAAGCCCAGCTTTCCAAATCGGAGATCCTCAGCCTCTATCTTAATGAAATTTACCTCGGGCATGGCGCGTTTGGGATTGGGGCTGCAGCAGAAAACTATTTTCATAAAAGGGTGGAGGATCTGACGATTGCAGAAGCCGCTGTCCTTGCGGGGCTCCCACAACGTCCCAATGAGTGGAACCCTTTTCGAAACCCGCACCTCGCCAAAGGCCGCCAAGCGTACGTTTTGCGTCGGATGTTGGACGAGCAGTTCGTGACGGAAGAACAGTATAAGCAGGCACAAGGCGAAGCGCTCAAGCTTTTTGTCGTGGAGGATCTCAATAGCCGGGTGGCCCCGTATTTTACGGAGTACGTTCGCCAGTACCTGATGAACAAGTACGGTTCGGAGAACGTCCTCACACAGGGTTGGAAAGTCTACACGACGGTGAGTTTCGACGCCCAGAAAGCGGCGGAAGCCGCGATCACCAAAGGCCTCCATGCTGTGGATCGCCGCTTAGGTTGGCGGGGTG
>JANPJT010000208.1:0-23176 GCA_031425635.1 Pseudomonadota bacterium | reverse complement strand
CCATGACGGGAGTAAGCCGGAAATGCCGTGAGGTGCCTCTACTTAAAGAAGCGATTGAATCAGGAAGGCTCACGGTATCGAAAGCGAAGCGCATTTTGCCTGTGCTCGGTGATCCAAAGGTCTGTGCCAGCGAATGGATAGAGAAGGCCTCTACTTTGCCCCAAAGGCAGGTGGAGCGAGAAGTGGCGCAAAGGAACTCTGCCAGTTCGGTTCGGGAGCGGGTACGGCCTTTGAGTGAGAGTCAGGTAGAGATCCGGTGTGCGGTTTCCTTTGAAGTAGAAAAGAAGATTGAAAGGGTGCGGCAGCTAGTGGGCGGGAACGCCACTTTAGCCAAGGCCCTTGAGGCAATGGTGGATAAGTACCTTCAAGCCAACGACCCTCTGGAGAAAGCGAAACGGGCAGTGGCTCGTAAAAGTAAGAAAGCTGTTGCGAGCGCCGGGGTTAAGAAATCGGAGGCACCTGCCTCAAGGCAGGTAGATCGAAGCATCCCTGCCTTAGTTAAGCACCAGGTGCAGATCCGCGATAGTGGGCAGTGCCGGCATCTTTTGCCTGGTGGCACGAGGTGCGAGAGCCGGAGGTTTTTGCAGTTTCACCACGTTGTGCACTTTGAGAACGGTGGGGAGTCGAGCTTCGAGAATTTAGTGCTGCTCTGCTCTAGCCACCACCGGCGGGTGCACTTGGTTAAGGAAAAATCTTTTCGAAAACTGCTTTCTGGATGACGGCCCACACCCGGGCATTGCGGTTGATCTCGCTGTGAGGGCCCCATGTTGCGTCGACGGCGTAGTTCTCAGCACCTGGGATTTCCGACGAGCTTAGCCAACTGTCGTCATCTTGGTAGAAGTTGAGCCACTTATCAGACTTTTGCCGGATTGCACGGCTGTCGACGGCGGGCGCATTGTGGCAGGCGCTATCGCCGAAGACGACGCCCAGTGGCCCGCATTCCGGGCCAATCGGATCGAGCGTCACCAAAAGCGCAAGCCGCTTCACCGCCGGTTTCAGCGCCACGTGCATCGCCATCCAAGCCCCGTAAGAATGGCCGATCACAATGAGCGGAGCGTCCGGGTAGGCGCGAGCCAATCTCGCCAGTTCGTTCTGGACCTTCAAAGTGTTTCCGTAAACGAGGCTGCGGGGATTTTCCGGCAAGACCAGCTGGACTTCCCCATCCGGCGGCGGCTCAGTGTCTAAGCACCCCGACAGCACTATCGGCGTGAAGGTAGAGTCGCGTTTCGCTAATGCCCCCAACATTTTCTGAAAGGAGGGAACCATTTTGATGCCGAGCGGCGGGAGATCTGCTCGACTCGAAGTGTTGCAAGAGTCGTAGCCCCCTTGCACTAGAAAAACCGCTTTTGGGGAGAGCGAAACCGCTTGGGCCGCCACGCTGAAGAAAAGTGCCACCACTAGTATGCGCTGCATGAACACCTCCACAGCGATAGTGTAACACTGCTTTCGAACTACAGCATTTTTCGATTATTAGGATATCGACTGGACCATTCTTACAATCCAACAGGTAAAATTTTCAATTCCAGTAATTGGGTCCTTTGGTTTCTTTTTCATCGCCATTCTCATTCACAATCAAAGTGAACTTTCGCTTTAGCTGCTCCCGCTCGCGATCTTTTTTTGCAACCGATCCCCCGCCTCCTCTGGGCTTGAGGTAATTCCACCAAATGTACGCTGCGCCCACGAGCATCCCGCCTAAGTGCGCAAAATGCGCCACATTGTCTTTGGGGCTGCCTTGCATTCCCATTACCAACTCAACCGCAGCGATGATGAGGACGAAATGCTTCGCTCGCATGGGAAAAAGAAAGAAAACCAAAAAGTAACGTTCGCCGAATAAAAGGCCATAGGCGGCCAGTAACCCGTAAATGGCGCCGCTCGCGCCAATGATGGGGTTCATCAACGTTTGAGGATCAAAGAAAGCAACGTTGACGCCAAAGTTGAATAGCCCCGCTCCGACACCGCACAAGAAAAAGTAGCCGAGAAAATGCGTTTTCCCCAAACGCATTTCAATTTCGGCACCGAAGTACCAAAGGATCAGCATATTTAAAAGCAAGTGAAACGGGTGCCCGTGCAAAAAGAGGTACGTAACAAACTGCCAAACCCACCCCTGCTCCAAAACAAGCCCGGGAACGAGGCCAAAAACTTCGCTGATGCTGTACTCGCCAAACCTCAACCCTAGTCCGGACAGAATAAAATCGACGAAATAAACAACCGTGCACGTGATGATGAGCACTTTGGTGGACTGGGTAAGGGGCGGTATCGGGCTCACTTGATCGTATCGCATGGAAACCTCAAGTTATTAGGAACCTTGGATCTGTTCTAGCTCTACTAGAACGCCGAAAAGACTTTTAGGGTGGATAAAAAATGCTCTGCCGCGCGCGGCTTTGCGGATCCCTGGAGCCAGGACTTCCAGCCCCGCTTCGCGCACCACGTGAAGCCAACTGTCGAGATCTTCGACTTCAAAACACAGGTGGTGCATGCCTCCCAAAGGCTTTTTCTCTAAGAACTTTGCGATGGGAGAGTCGGTCTGGGTAGGTTCGAGAATTTCAATTCGAAACGCTTTAGAAATCTGCACGGGGAGCATCGCGACTTCGACTTTCTCAGAAGGCACCGTGTGGCGCTCTCCTACTTTCAAACCAAGGACCTCGAGCTTGCGCAGCACTTCCGACAATTGGGGAGCGGCAATGGCGATGTGGGAGAGCTTTATCACAAACTACTCAGCCCCTTCCCATTCGCCGTCCGTAGCGTCGCGGGGCTCAGCTGTCTCGACGGATTCCGGCTCGGGCAGTTTTCGCGGGCTAGGGGGAGGGGCGGGAGCCGCTGGAGTTAACGGGTCCGGAACGGAGGATCGTGGCCCTCGAGTCCCAAAATTCGCGCGACCGCTTGTTTCTTTGCGCTTTTGAGATTCCACGCACTCTTTGAAGGCTTTAAAATCGACTTCTTTGAGAGCTGCGCAATTCTTCAACCACCGGTCGCGTTGCTCTGTATTGTAGTCCAGTTCTTTGGTGTTATCGATGTAGCGCGTGGTGCCCCCAGGCGACACCCGAGATTCGGGGACGCTTGTCCCGCCGTCGAGGTTGAAGACCCGGTCATCAAAAATTTTTATATTGTTACTCGCCGCAGGGGCTTGCGCGCCTGGCGCGGCAGGCGCGGCGGGCGGGGTTGTTTCACCAAGCAAAAGTGAAGGGCCCAAAGATAAAAACCCGAACACAATGAGCGCTTTGTACTTGACCATAGAGATTAAGGATATCACTTTACCGGTGGTCCGCTCAACCTCGGTCGAGCGTTCCATGACTATTTACGGAGGTTTCCGCAGTGGCTGACGAAAAAAAACAAGAAATTTTGGCGCACCTCGACAGGATTTTAGAAGCCGAACTTTCCGGAGTGGTACGGTACCTCCACTATAGCTTCATGATTTTTGGGCCCAACCGAATCCCCATCACCGGGTGGTTCCGGGGGCACGCGACTGACGGCATTACGCACGCAGTCGCAATCGGTGAGAAAATTACCGCGTTGGGAGGCCACCCTTCCGTCAAAGTGAAGCCTGTGCCCGAAACCAACAACCACAACATTCTTGAGATCCTCAAAGAGTCTCTAGAGTTTGAGCACGAAGGCTTGAGGCTTTACCACGGCCTTCTAAAGCTGGTGGACGGAGATGTAGCGCTTGAGGAAATGGTCCGCGGCCTGATTAAGGAAGAGACAGCGCACATTGAAGAAGTGGAAAAAATGATTCGGGGCGCTAAGTAGACTATTATGCGGCTGAGTTTCATCGCAGCTTGTTCGCTCTTCCTTTCGTTGTCTAGTGGAGAACTCCTTCAGGCCGAAGGCTTCCCCGCTTTGGACGCCCCCAAAAAACCCGCGAGGGGGCTTTCCGCTGCCGAACCGGGCGCCACGTTCGCAGAGGCGCCCGCTGAGACTGCGCCACCGGCGAAAGCGCCTGTCTCCGAAGAATTCAACCCTTTTTCTTACCGCTACAGCCTCGGCTTAGAAGGGCCTGCGATCCCGACGACCTCCGTGCTCCAAGAAACGGCAGTCGCTGTTGGTTACTGGATGGATCGGCGCTGGGGGATTGAAACGTACTTGGGTTACGCGAAGACCGCGAGTACATCGACCGAAACCACGGCAACGGCAGTGAACGCGCTGCTTAACACCAGCACAGCCACCACCACCTACTCGGGGTCCACTCCGATTGGCCGCGCTCTAGTCGGAGGCGCTTTGAAGTACCGCATTTACCAAAAAAAATATTTTGGGGTCAGCGCTGATTTCCTCCTCACCTTTATGCCGGGATCCAGTGCCTCGTACCGCTCGGGAAGCGAAGTGACTACCACGCCAGACATCAATAGCCCGTCCAACTACACCGTCTCCCAAGCGGCTTACGGGACCGTGGTATCCGAGGTATCGAGCTTTTTGCGCTTCGGCCCGCGCATCACGGCGGATTACCACCTGCCCTTCCTGCCGAACCTTCTGCTCGGCGCGACGTTTGGGATATTTGCGTCGGTGGGAGGCACGACAACTACGACGAGCCCCCTTCGCACGCAAACGTATGCAGTCGTTAACGGCGTTGCTCAGGCCCCCACATCAGACAGCACTTCAACGACGGTCGCCCAGTCCTCCCCTGGACTGGCGAGTAACACGTACGGCCTGGGGGGAACAGGCGTGGGTCTAGGCACCGTAAACTTTAACCCGATCACGGTGACCGGCACCTTTCGCATCCGCTACACTTTTTAGCCCCAGCATTCCCCGAAACAGGGTCTCCCGTGGCGGAGCCTCCAGCGATGGGACATTTACCTTGCGGGAGCTTCCTAGACGCGCTACCAAACAAAGCCGGAGATTCTGTTGGATTCTTTTCTTTCCTTTACGTTACTGTTTCTGCTCGCGATCGCCTCACTCGTGCAGATCGCAGGCCTGATAGCGTATTGCCGTTTCCATTTTCTGGCCCGTCCTCCGCAGAGACCTATCGGCCCGTTCCCCGGTGTGACGCTTTTTAAGCCCTGTTTTCTTTTGGAAGATGGCGAAGCGCTCAACTACATCACCGTATTCGAGCAAGACTACCCTGGACCTCTGGAAATCCTTTTCGTTGCGGCAAGAGAGACGGACCCGGCGGTGCCGCTGGTCCGCAGTTTTATCCAGAAATACCCCACCGTAGACGCAAAACTCCTCATTTCCGAACCTCGCGAAAAACAAGCCTGGTTTCCCAAAATTGACTCTACTTACGATGCGGTAAAAACCGCGAAGCACGATTATTTTATCATTTCCGACTCCGATACCATCGTAGAGCGAAGTTACGTTCGTCAGATGGTTTCGGCCCTTCAGGAGCCGGGGGTTTCGCTTGTGAGCACCCCCCAGTGGGACACCGGCGCCGACACGTTTGCGTCCGCACTGAAATGCCTAGGCAATAATGCCGATAGCGCTGTTTTTGTGCTCCTCCACGACGCGCTCTACTCCGAGGGCATTTCTTTGGGGCAGTCGATTGGTTTCCGGATCTCCGAGTTCAATTCGCTCCCTGAGACTAAATGGGATTTCATTTATCGATTTCTGGCCGAAGACGTGGCGTACGCCCGAGTCTTCACGGCCGCCGGGAAAAAAACAGTCCTCAGAAATATTTATTGCCCTGTCAGGTTCAGTAAAAAGAATTTGAAACAACTTCATAGCCAGAAAGTGCGCTGGCTTTTGAATCAAAAAATGGCGGCGGGCAACAAGTACTTTTATTTAGCGGGTGCTTTGCTCGTGCCCGAAGTCCCTGCGCTGCTTTACTGTTTATGGGCGGGGTGTAGCGCATTTTCCCTAGGCCTGCTGTTTTTCAGCTGTTTTTTACGGATCTTAGTGGCAGCGAGCGTCGAAGGCTTGCTCTTGGGAAGCTTGAAAACCACTTTGCGCTACTTTTGGGTCGTCCCCTTATGGGACCTTGCGCAACCTTACTACTTTCTCCGCGGTTTTTTTAAGACACGGTACTACACCCAGAGCCGGGTATTTAAAGTGGTCAACCACTGCTTCTATGAAGAAGAAACCCCCTAAATTGTCACCAAAGCGCTGCTAAGTGACGTTTTCCGTCACCTCCGCCTGAACCCGAAGCAGGGATCCGCTGGCATACAGCTTGCTCCCCTTAGCCCTCGGGAACGTGGTTCTAAACACACGGAACGAGGTACTAAAGTGGCACGTAAATCTAAGAAGTCTGAAGTCGCTCCTGAATTGGAAGAAGAGCTCGAGCTGGAGCTCGACGAAGAATCGCTCCAGAAAGAGCCGTTGGCTTTTGAAATGGAGAGTGCGGTCGAAAGCGAAGAGCCTAGCCTCAAGCCGACAGTGTCCCGAAAGCGCGTGGAAAAAGCAGTGGTTGAGCAAACGGTTGAAGAGCCTTCCGTCGCCGTCCCGGCCGCGGCCGCGGCCGCGGCGCCAGCGATCGACCCGGTAGTCGCCCAATGGGAAGCCGCAGCAAAGACAACTCAGGCGATTGTGGCGAGCCTCGAAAACGTGCACGCGATGCTCAAAGATCTTCCCGAGCACTATGCTGCTGTCGTCCAAAAGAGTTTAAAGCAGAACCAAACAAAGCCAAACAATGCGACTCGCCTAGCGTTTGCGACGAGTTTCTTGGCAATTGTTTTCTCGGTCCTGAGCCTCTCTTTTTCTCAGTCAGTCAGAAACCAAGTTATTATGAGCAAAGCGCTTGCGCCAGTCTCCACACCTAAAATGGAGTCTAGCTTTACGAAAGACCGCGAGGCAGAACTCCTCGCAACTGTCCCGAAGCCAAAAAAGCGAAAGCAGAAGTAGACTCAATCGATTAAGAAAGCTGCTGAGGGCCCGCGCTAAACACTTTAGCGCGGGCTTTTTTTTGCCCTGCCCCTCGGAACCAAAATTAATTGGCCCTACCCGGAATTTTTTTCAGGATCAAAACCCTGCTTTTTTCGATTTTAGGCGCCGACTCCTATCGGCACGCGTTTTGCTCTTACTCATTCTTATGTGGGTGTTTGTGGTGAGAAGGGCTCAAAAACAAACGGGGGAAGCATGGGAATCTATCGATGGGGGAGTTTCGCGCTTTTAGTAGCATTTACCGCAGGGTGCCAAAGACATCATTCGTTTTCACCGAACTACACGGTGCCAACCGGTGGCGTGGTGCAAAAGGAAATGGGGGAAACTGAGAAATTCTCCGTAGTGGATCTCCAGACCGCCAAGGCACGCTTGAATTCGGGCTCCGTCATCGCTCCTGAATCGCCTCTGTTCCAGTCGCTGACTGCTGGGATATCTAAAAAGTTTCCCGGTAACCAATCTTCTCCCCCAGCCTCTCCTCGCAGCCCTCTTATTCTTGGTTTCCCGCTAGGGCTTCTAGGTGAAAACCATGTTTTCGGGGGCGTTATCACAGCCGTCAGCGACACGGCTAACGAAAAGCTTGGGGGGCTTAAACTCACCGATCTTCCGCCGCTGCATGTAAAGCCTTTGCTTGGCACCGACAGCGCAGGAAACACCTTCTTTGCGCTGCAAGGCTGCGCTGAAAAATGTGGCGAAGGAGCGGAAGAGGACTTGCTGGTGACTCTCCCGATACTAGGGGTTGACTCGGCGCGCGCGCTCGTGATGCTCGATATTGCAGGGCTCGGGGACGAGCTCAATCTTCTAAAGCTCATTGACCCGCAAGGAAGCTACACACAGTTAAAAACAAAAACCAATTTAACCAAAGCATTCGACTATTCGTTTTCCACGCTGGTCTTTGATGTAGAAACAACGATGGAGCCTTTGGTGGGGCCTGCCGCAAACACCACGTTTAACGTTCGCTGGTACTTGCGGCTTGCGAGCACTTTCGACCCCGCCTTTGTTTCGCGCACGCCCGCGAGTGGGGTTGGATTTTTCCTAACGGAGCGCACGGACAACCCTAAGATCCAGCGCTTTGCGATCCCCTCCAAATTAGCCGGTACGGATCGAGGCACAGTGCACTACTACCTAAAAGGGGTTCCTTCAGAGTACCAAGCTGGCTTTAAAGCGGCGTTTGATGACTGGAACGGCTACTTCGTTGGAACCATCGGGAAAAAACTACTGAGCTTTGAATTTGTTCCACCGACCGATCCGCGCTATGCGTTGCTTGTGACGGGCGATGTCCGTTACAACATCGTGGAATGGGACACGGTCAACACTGCCGGTTACGGCGGACTGGGCCCCTCTATTGCGAACCAACACACGGGAGAAATCTTGAGCGCGAATGTGTTGGTGCAAGGGCCCACGATTGTCTCGCTGTACACTCAGTGGTTCAAAACAGCAAAGCAAGTGGCCGCGCTGAAGGAACAGGGAGAGTTTGCAGCGGCAGAACGCCTGTTAGTTCAAACCCTGCGTGAGCTAGAGCACAAAGCGGCGAAGGCCGGAAGTTTTTCAGTGGAGTCTTTAAAACTGGGCGCCCTGCCCTTCACCATCCATTCAAAACGGTCATCGCTCGAAGATCCTCTCTGGCAGCGCAACGATTTCGAGCCGGTGCCTGCAGGAATGGACTACGCGTCTTATATGGAGGGATACTTCCACGATCTCGTTGCGCACGAGCTTGGGCACAACTTAGGCCTTCGCCACAATTTCCGTGGGAATTTAGGCGCGGGAGTCACGCCAGCGACGGGGGCAGTTTCCAGATCGATCATGGAATACTTGGGAAGGGCGTTCCGTTATCTCAGCCGGATCGGGAACTACGATGCCATGGCCATTGCCTATGGGTACGCTGGAAAAAGGCCTAGTCGTACGGACCTCTTCTGCACCGATGAAGAAGTGGGCGACGAAGAAAACCCAGAAGGTTCGGCAGAATGCTCTCGCGACGACGCCACGCCAAACCCCTTTGGCTATTTCGAGCAGCAGGTCCGTAAAGGAGTAAACCGTCTGGTCGATGCCGGCACTTCCGAGGCTCCTTTGTGGACAGTGCCCGACATGCAAAGAGAACTGGGCAACGCGCTCCGAGGCATCGGCCTCTACGGATCGAGCGTACAAGCGACGTCGACCAGCTGGACCAACTTCTTCGCCGACCCAAGCCGCCCGCGAAACCCCACTCTGATCCGAGGCTACGTTCTTGCCCGGCTCAGAGAAGGCTTATGCGGAAGGCACATCGAAGCCGCCCTCTCGCTGAAGGCGACGCCCCAAGCCTTGGCCGCAGCCGAGGCCAACGTCGCCGCGCTGAGAACCCTCGCCGAACAAAAAATGGCAGCCCTCGGAGCCTTCACGCCTTCCGAGCTGCGCTGCCAGTAAAGCGAGAAAACCCCCGCCCCCGCCCCGCTAGGGGCGGGGGTGCGTTTCCGGGTTGCAGCGGGCAGCCCACCCACTCACGGAGCTTAAGCCTCGCCAAAAACCGCCGGCCGTGCTTAACGTGTCGCCATGGAAAAAGAGCTTAAATTTGGACTGACGAAAAAAGCCTACGATATTCTATTCAACCTGTCCGATACTTCGCGGGCCAAAGTTCAAGAGAATACTTATTTTGATACCGCAGATCACGCTTTGCGCCGTGAAGGATCAGGCCTTCGAGTCCGTGTCGAGAACTCTAAGAAGGCGTTTCTCACTTTGAAAAAAAACGTGGCGAGCACAGAGCAGAAAGCCCGCGCGGGAAGGCACGAACGCCAGGAGTGGGAAACTCAAATTAGCCTCAAACAGGCTTTAGGCTTTTGCCAAACGCCCAACCGCATCGCCCAATCGAAAGCCGCCCCCGCGCGAAAACTCCGCACTTTTTTTGAGAGCGCCGAACTTACCCACCTCCGGCGCGTAGGGACAGTGCACACGCTCCGCGTGCCGTTAAAAATGGGGCGCTTTGAGGCCGAATTGGACCTTTGGACAGTGCACGGGAAAATATTCTACGAACTGGAGCTAGAAAGCCGAAACCCCGACACTGCCGAGAAAGGTGTTTTGGCATTTTTTAAGAAGTGGGGCATCGCCGCACGCCCGCGCCGATCGACTAAACTCGCCGCGCTTTTTCATGGGGAAAAAAAAAAACGCCGGACTCCTCAATGAGGAAATCCGGCGCTGGAAAAACTTGAAACGTTCTTTAGGCCGAGAGCTCGCGCTCTTCTTTTTCAGCGGTAGAAGCCCCAATCAACGACTTCGTCAGCGCAAAGAACTGGACGTTGAGCTGAAACACAGCGTCCTGAGGGTTGCTCGTGTTCGAAGCATTGAGCGATTGGATGAGCTCTTTCACTTTGGCTCTCAGCTCGCCTACTTTGCTAGCAGGCAAACTCAACGTGATGCTTTCGAAGTCTTGGGTTTCAGGGCCCTGAGTGTAGAGCGACTGAGCCGCAAGTTCCGCCATTTGTTCATAGTGGATTTTCTGCGCCAAGGCGACAGAAGACTCATCGACCGACGCGGAGTCATTCGAAACCAAAGTCCCGTCGTTCGTTTGGCCAATAAAACCAAGCTTACGAAGTAGCTCCACGGAACTCGCTGCCTCTTCTGCAGTGATAGCAGGGACAAGGCACGCGCCGATGGTGGCTGCGTCATTTTTAACAGGCCCTTTTTTAACCATTTCACGGATCGCTGCGTGGTACCACTCGTGGTAGTAGTCGTAGAGTTCCGGGATCAAGGTTTTTACTTTAAAGAGCTCACGAAGGTACAAGAGCTTTGCTTCAAACACTTTTCTTTTCGAAGGGTGTTCGCACTGGTTGTACTCAACCATGTACCGGAAAAACTCGGACTCGTGGTTGTCTAGGCGAAGGCCTTTGGCAAATTTGCCAATCGCTTCCACGCTTAAATTGCGTTTCGCGTCCATCACCAGTTTCAAGTAGTTCGGAGATCCAAACCCCGCCTGTTTCGAAAAGTGCCGGAACGAAAATACCGGGTCGAGCGATTTTAACTGCCGGTAGCGGTCCTTTAAGAAGTCTCGGTAGTCGGAAAAATTATAGATGTTCGATGCGATGTTCACATGGCCCCCGTTTTTTGAAATCTGATTCAAGTTTCCCCTGCACTCTCTTAGTGCAAGCGGGTTGCCAGGAGACGACTGAGAGTGGACATGGATAAAAGTTCGTACTTTCAACGCCTTACTGGGAACGCTTCCCTTGTCGAACTTTTTTACTTCCGTTGAAAGGGGTGTAATGGAAGAAGACACCCCGTCTTAAGTGCTTGAAACTAGGCCTCTGTGTCTGTTTGAACTCTGTACACAAGGAGTTTTTGCCGAATGGACGGAAGTTTGAGCCGGATTTTAGATCGATTGGGAGGCGAATCCCGCATCCATTACTCTCTCGATCACTTCAAAGAAGCCCTTGCGGCGTGCGGCAACCCCGAAAAAAGTGTCAAGACATTGGTCGTTGCGGGCACGAACGGCAAAGGGACGGTTTCTCTTTTTCTGTCCGCGGCCCTTCGGCTAGCGGGAAAGCGCGTCGGTGCCTACCTGTCCCCGCACTTAGTGTCCCCTAACGAGCGGTTCTTGGACCAAAGCGGGACTCCGGTGGGTTTAGCGACGCTTGACGCGCTCGCTGCAGCAAACGAAGCCGTGTTTGAAAGGTTCCGCCTCACTTATTTTGAAGCGCTTACGCTGATGGCGTTCCAGTGGGCGAAGGAATCTGCGCTCGACATTTTGGTGCTTGAAGTCGGGATGGGTGGCAGGCTGGATGCGACAAACGTGACGGAGCCGTTGGGCTGCGTGCTCACCACCATTGATTGGGACCACCAGAAATTTCTGGGGAATTCCCTAGAAGCCATTTTGAATGAAAAGATGGGAGTGTTTCGTTCGGGCGTGCCGGTTTGGTGTGGCGTCCAGCAGCCCGAGCTCCGAGCGCTCGTGAAAGCGCGCTGCGAAGCGCTCGGCTCCCCTTTAGGTTTCGCACCCGCGGCGGCGGCCACTCGAGTCGACTGGGATGGCCAAGACTGCTCCCTCGGCAGCAACCCCTTCCGGTTAACAAACCCCAGCCCCGGTGCGCTCGAAAATGCGTCCCTTGCGTTTGAGGCGCTGCGCAGCCTTTTTCCCGAAATCCCCGTCTCCATTTTACAGAACGCATTCGCCGTTACGCGAAACCCAGGCAGAATGGAAACCGTCTGCCGAAACCCACGAGTGGTTTTGTCGGGAGATCATAACCCGGCCGGAATCGAATGCTTGCTCCAGACTTTGGCCAAGCTAAAAGCACGCCCGCGCATCCTTTGCGGGTTCTCTCCCGATAAGCCCTACCATGCCTTGGTAAACCGACTGCTGACGTGCACCGACGATTTGGTGACGACTCAAATAAGCCGCCTTCGACAGCAAATGCCCGCGGACTACAAAACACTTCCTCATTTCGATCCCGACGCAGAAAGCGCAGCACAGAAAATGGTCGCGCGCTGCGCTCCAGGAGACGCAGTTTTGGTCACCGGATCTTTGTACTTAGTGGGCCAACTAAGGCCACTTTGGGTTCGCTCTTAAGCGCTTTTGCTAGTTGGGCGGTCGTTTGCTTTAGAATCGGGTGCACCCAATCGGGCCAAACCTCGGCAAAAGGCACGAGCACGAAATCGCGCGATGCAATCCCCGGGTGAGGTACCCGGACCCCTTCTTGATCCCAAACCGAGGCACCGTGGGCCAGCAAGTCCAAATCAATTTCTCGATCGCCCAGGTGCTGGGCCACACTGCGCCCGAGTTCGCGTTCGAGTTCTTTCAAGTAGTTGATAATGGCGGGCGGCTTCCAATCCGATTCACCCACGGCAACCGCGTTTAAAAAGCTGCCGCTCGCGACACCACCCCACGGAGGCGTTTCGTAAACCGAAGACGCGGAAGGCTTATCCAAAAGATCTTCGCAGAGGCGCGAGTAGGCATTTTCCAAAAACAGAGTGCGATCGTGTTTGTTGCTCCCCAGACCGATGGCAATGCGAGTGAGCTGCTGCACTATTTTTCCAAAGCTTGCCAAACCCCGAGCGCTTGAACAAACGCTCGAACGTCATGGACTCTAAAAACCGAAGCCCCTTGGGAAAGCGCCCACAAATTAGAGCTCAGTGTCCCTGGCAATCTGTCCTGGATAGAAAGCTTTGGATTTCCCGCGAGCGCCGCAAGAAAAGATTTCCTCGAGGTGCCCACCATCAAGCGGCTTCCCACTCCGGAGAGTGCTTTGAGCCCGTGGAGTAAGTCGATATTTTGCTCAAGGGTTTTTCCGAAACCAATGCCTGGGTCTACCCATAAACGATCTTTGGAGACTCCGGCCTCCCTAAAAGCGCGCACTCTATCGGCAAGAAACGCACGGACTTCCGGAACCACCCCCTTCGGGTACGAAGGGGCTTCTTGCATCGTTTCCGGAGTGCCACGCATATGCATCAGAGCCAAGGTCACGTCGGTTTGCTTCATGAGTTCCACGAGCCGCACATCGGTGCCCCCGCTGATATCATTAATGATGGAAGCACCGGCATTTACCGCTTCGCGTGCGATTTCGAATTTTCGGGTATCGACAGAAATAGTTACCGACAGCGTAGAATGGATCGCTTCGATCACAGGAAGTATCCTATCCATCTCTTCTTGGATCGAAACGGAAGCCGCTCCCGGCCTAGAAGACTCTCCCCCTACGTCGACAATCGAGGCGCCTTCTGCAACGAGGCGCTCCGCTTGAGCGAGCGCCGCTCCCTTCGTGAAAAACTCCCCTCCGTCGGAGAAAGAGTCCGGAGTCACGTTCAAAACACCCATTACGAGAGGCAGCATGCGCGTGATAGTAGTGAAAAACGCTAGCTTGGCAAGTTCGCCGAGCGACTGTTTCGGCTGGCTTCTAGCTTGGATCTTAGCAAGGCAACCACTTGGTCTTTTGCACCGGTATCGCGGATGAGGCGAAAGAGGTCTTTCAACTCGCTATCGGTTTCCATCATTTCCAAAACAGTGGGGACTTCTTTACGGAGTTTTTTTACTGCCGACAGTTTTGGTTGGACGGATGGCGTTAAAATGGATTCCATGGAATACCCCCGAAAAATTTTTTTTTGGAAAAGTTAAGTTCCGTATTATGCCGCAAAAGAACCTTTAATGCAACACATTGCGTTATAAAAACAAGGGGTTCCGGTGACGTTCTACGTCACCTGGCGGGTGGCGCCAGGTTAAGGAGCAAAACGTTCAATATACTGGCACCTTCGGCACAAGGGGTCGATGAGCCTGCCGCTATTAAACCCCTGCAAAAGGGCTTTCGCTTTCGGACTATCCAAAATCTCGCCAAGTGGCTGCTCCCCCAGTTTACCCAACGGGATTTTCCCCTCTTTGTCCAAGCAGCAAGGGACAACCGTCCCATCGGCAAGCACCCCAAAATGCGAGGAAAGGGCCTGGCAGGTCCCGTGGCGGCTTAGCTCCTCCCTATCCAGGGTGGGCCACGTAAACTTCTCGTCCAAATGCAGGGAAAGACCGCCCGCAATGGGCACCCGCTTTTCCGCCCCACGCTCCCATTCCCTGGGGAGCCGGACCCGAAAGCGGCTTTCGATGCGCGACAAGATATCGCCGCTACCTTCCCCTAAACTCGCTTGGGCCGTCGCGCTCCAGAGTCGGTAATTGATAAAAAGTCGGGGCCTTTCTAGTAAAGCACGCTCGGTAAACTGGAAGATCCTTTCTAAGTATTCCGTAGGATCTTTGTCTCCGAAATTGTCTTTAAAACTGTGTAACGAAAAAGAAATTTGCCGAAACCCTTCACCCAAAAGAACCGCTTCTTTTTTGGGGCACAGAAGCACCCCATTCGAGACCAGGAAAACCTGCAGGCCCTTCTCGACGCAAATGTGCACAATCTCTTCAAACTGGGGGTGCAAGAGGGGCTCGCCCATTAAGTGCAGCGCTACCACCCGAGTGAGCGGGGCGACCTCCTCAACGACTTGGCGAAAGAAGGCGGGGGACATCCACTGCTTTTTTCGCAGCACTTCCGGGCAAAAGGAACACTGCAAGTTGCACAGGTTCAGGATCTCAATGTTCACTTTCCAATAGCGTCGTCTCACTATGCGCAGCGCTAGCACGCCCTGGGCGAGCGTTCAAGGAAATCGGGTGGGGCGCATCCGGGGAGGTCGGGCCCTTGTGCCGTCTACTGAACCGTGCTAAGAGCAGCGCGAGCAAACAAAAATGCGTTTTTTCAAACCTTTTTCAAAACAGTTTTTTCTGACTGCGGTGGTAGCGGGCTTGTCCGCTTGCTCGCTCGCAGCCGGCTGTGCCAACGATCTTTTACTTGCAAGCTTACCTGTCTCGCTCCGGCAGACTGCCGAGGAAATCGCACCGCTCCTTCAACTCCCACCCGAAAACGCTCGAATTCGAGCTGGCTTATCGCCCCGGGTGACGGCCGAGGAACTGCTGAAGGATGCAATGGCCACCGCCGACTATCTCGTCGGAAAAATCTCGGCGGGCATGCTTGCCCAACAGGGAAACCTGTTTTTTCGAAACGAGTGGGGAGCTACACCCGAGTTCACCGACGAACCCGATCGAACCGAACTTCTGTGGAACGCGCAGTTTTACCGACACATGGGCTCTTGGATCGCAAGCAACCTCATTCACACGCCCACATCAGAAAAAAAGCTGAGAGAGGACGTGGCGCAGGCGGCAAACGTCGTTTTTGTGACCCATGGAAGCGATCACGCACCGAGCGAAATACACGCAGCGTTTCCGAACCACAAAAGAGTTTTTCTGGTGAGCGGCCATGAGCCGCTGCCGCAGGGATCTGCTTTCAATCCCGAGGTCGACCTCGCGGTTTATTCCTGGGGTGGCCGCCACGATGTAGAAACCCGCTCCGAAAAAGTGATTGCCACGGGCGCGCTGCTGGATGAGTGCCAAACAGAAACGCTCGCGCGCATTGCAAAGCACAGCCGGTTCTCGGGCTCTTTGCAGATCCGGGTGAGCCTCCCCCACACTTCGGGAGAATTAAATAGCAAACGAACAAGGGTCGTTGTTCCGGGCAAGCCTTCGAACTTCTGGACAATTTGGGAACAGGGCGCCTTACTTGAAAACCTGGAGAGTAGTTTTGAAGAAGTGGATTTTGGGCGGAGAGGAACAGCGCTGAATTCGCGGAAATCTGCTCCGCTTGCTTCTACTGCAACCCAAGAAATTGAGTTCGAGCCATTCGAGCAAGAAGCCGGTGCCCCCAAAATAGTTCACATAGTCTATCAGTAAGAATACAACACAAAGCTATCGTTTAGTGATTTGCACGGGCTTTTCGCACGCGCGAAAGTCTTTCAGAGCGCCGTCGCTCTGGTGAAAATCTTTCTGTGTAAAGCCGACCGTGATGTGGGGGAAGTACTCAAGGGGATCAAAGGCTTTTACCTCACCGCCCTTTTTGACGAACGCTTTCGCGATTGCTTCCCGCATTTCGAAAAGCTTCTGCGATTGAACCACTAGAAAGTAAGTAGTCTGGGCTTTGCCTTCCATTTCTTTGGAAAACTTTCCAAGGCAGGTCACTTGGTAAGGCACGCTCTGAATGTTCTTTTTGAAAAGACGGTGCAGCTCGCCGATGGAGAGAACTTTTCGGAGGGCCTGCCATTCCACCGGGGTCAGTAGCGTGATGTGGGCTTCACCCCGGTGCTGCAACGGTCCACCGGTTTCTTTCTCGATGGTTTTCCTCAAGCGCTCTACAGGCTCCCAGGGGACGTTCACGGCAAGCCAAGTGTCAAAATCCCCCGGTCCCTCGTGGCCAATGAAGGGCACCTGCTTCGAGTCAAACACTTTAGCGCTGAGCGGAATCCCCCGCAGAGCTTCCCCACCAAAGAGCGTTGAATGGCTGACTCCAAACCAAAACCAAACGAAAAAAACCAAAAGCTGACGCATAGGGAAATCGAAATACCACAAACGGGAACCGCCAGAAATGTGTTTTCGAGACGATTTCAGTGGCGGTCTTTAAAGCCCGCCGCGGCGCTCGAGATTTGAGTTCGGCTTTGCTTGACAGCTTTGCGTCCGAAAGCGACGCTGCGCCCGTGGGGGATTTATGTTTCAAATCGCTGTCCTAACGCCCTTTTTTCTTGCCTCGTTTCTGTTTGCCGAACCACAAGCCATTTACCAGGAGCTCTGGAAATTGGACCAAGCCCACGGCGGGCTTTCGGCCTCGGTTTCGAAAAGTTCCAGCGAAATTGAACTGAACGAACAATCCCGATACGAAGGCAAAGGCGGCGATGCAGCACCCCTGCCGCTGTTTACGAGAGTCGAGTCGCCTAAGCTGAAACGCAAAACGTACCAAACGTTGGTAAAACTTTTGGACAACTATGAGTACGCAAAGGACGAGAAAGAAGACGCCTTGGGCGCTAACCCACCGGAAGACACCGAACGGGTGGAATTTGTTGCCGCTGTCGTCGCGAGCGAGGTGGGGCAAAGAGCGTTTAAATACTTTCAAACACAAGGCGGACTTTCGGAAGCGGAGTTCTCCCAGCTATTGACCCGCCTATGGTTTGAGCCGTTCAACAATTACTACGGTGGCAATGAAGTCCGAGACTGCACGGGCTTTGAACACGTTTTTATCGGAGAAGAGGGATCCGGAGCCGGTTTCGGAGGCTACCATTACTGGTACACTTTTTTTCTACAGGAAAAAGCGCAACAAGTGGACTTCCTTGGCCACAACTACGGCAATACGCGCGGCGGACCAGCGAACCCTTATGTCTCGACCCTTGCAATGCGGTGGAACACGCCGCTCGGGCCCGCGACGAAGGACGTTTCTGGTTTCCTTGTCGGGCCTTCACCGGAACTAGTTTTACTGTGGGGCGCTTTAGCGTACGCCGAAAATGCAAGCTTCGGGAACAGCGCGGACAAAGAGATCCCTGTCTCGGTGGAAGGCGCCGACCTGAAACTGGTGCTCTACCGGGAAGTGGAAAGGGGCAGCAAAGACAACTCGGTTAGGGGCAAACACATCCGCAGCTTCTACCCCAAATACCTGGGGGTCTCGTCGCCTGCCTCGCCTGTATCGCCTGTATCGCCCGTATCGCCCGGCCCGAGCCGACCGACCCCAAAAAAATCCGCTGTCCGGTTTAGCAAAGCCCTCATCAATGCTCCGGGTTCAGAGGAAAGAGGGCACGAGTGGGTAGAAGTTTACAATGGGAGTGAAAGCGCAGTCGACCTCACAGGCTGGACCGTTCAAACCCAGCCTCGGGGCCAAACGCCTTTGATGGGCACGCTCCAGCCAAAAGAGTTTCGGCAGTTTTCAGTGGGTGCCCTTTCCAATAAGAGTGGAACACTCACTTTGCTGGATGCCGCTGGCAACGAAGTCGCCCGCGAAAGTTACGGCCAGACCGAAGACGGCAAAGTGACCGTTTTCTTTGAGACCGCTCCTTAACGATGCACCCTGTTTTTAACAAAGCGCGGATCTTTGCGCCTGGTCCCACACCGGTACCCGAAGAAGTCCGTGCGCTTTTAGGCCAGTCTCCTTTGCACCACCGGACGCCCGAGTTCGCGGCGATCCTCCAGCGTGTGTGGAAGAACTTAGCGTTCCTTTGCCAAACCCAAAACCCAGTCTATACCCTCTCCGCGTCGGGCACGGGCGCGATGGAAGCGGCTCTCACCAACACGCTTTGCTCGGGCGACGAAGTCCTAGTCATCAACGCAGGCAAGTTCGCAGAGCGCTGGAAGCAAATGGCGGAAGCCTATTGCCTGCGAGTCGCTGAGTACACGCTCCCTTGGGGGACTGCCGCAGACCCGACCCAACTGGGGGAGCTCCTTGCGCAACGGCCGAACACTCGAGCGGTCCTCGTGCAGGCTTCCGAGACATCCACCGGCGTGCTGCACCCGATCCGCGAGCTAGCGCAAGCAGTGAAACAAAAAAGTTCGGACGCGCTTTTCATTGTCGACGCTATCACGGCTCTGGGCGTGTGCCCCATGCCCATGGATGAGTGGGGGATTGATGCGCTCGTCTCTGGCTCGCAGAAAGCGCTGATGCTTCCGCCAGGTCTATCCACTTTAGCGTTTTCGCAAAGTGCGGTGGCGGCCTCTCGGAAAGCAAACCTGCCGCGCTTTTATTTTAACCTAAAAGCCGAAGAAAAATTTAGGTCCTCGGGGCAAACGGCTTGGACCCCTCCGGTGGGACTGATCATCGCCCTTGACCTCGTGCTGGAAAGGATGCGCCTTTGCGGCTTAGAACCCATTTTCGACCACCACCAGCGGCTTGCCGAAGGCACTCGTCGGGGCCTCGAGGCGCTGGGGCTGGAGCTTTTCGCAAAATCCCACCCCGCCCCTTCCCTCACAGCCTGGCTTTTCCCCGAGCGCGCGCCGCTTGCCGACAAGCTGATTGAATGGGTCAGGGCCCGCTTTGGGATCACGCTTGCGGAAGGGCAAGACGCTTACAAAGGGAAGATGGTGAGACTCGCCCACTTAGGGTATTTTGACGAATTGGACATGCTGACAGCTCTCGGCGCAATTGAAATGGCGCTGGCGGCCCTTGATGTACCCGTAAAGCTGGGCTATGGAGTGGCAGCGGCAAGCAAGTATTTTTTGGAAAGGGAGGCAATGTGCCCCAAGGCGTAGTGATTATTGGTCTCCAATGGGGCGATGAAGGAAAAGGCAAAATTGTAGACTACTACACTGCCGAAGCCGACCTCGTAGCTCGCTTCCAAGGCGGCAACAACGCAGGCCACACGCTCGTGGTCAAAGGCCAAAAAACTGTGCTGCACCTGATCCCGTCGGGAGTTTTACGCCCCCACGCCCAGTGCTTGATTGGGTCGGGAGTCGTAGTGGATCCCGAGATCTTCCTAGAGGAAATAGAAATCCTTCAAAAAGCCGGTGTGCCGGACCTCGAAAAGCGCATTGCGCTTTCCGACCGAGCGCACGTGATTTTGGATTACCACAAACACTTAGACGCCGCTCGGGAGGGCCGGAAGGCGGGCAAAATTGGCACTACCAAACGCGGGATTGGCCCTGCCTACGAAGATCGCGCGTCTCGCCGCGGGATCCGCGTATCCGATTTGTACGATGAATCGGCTTTCGCCGAAAAGCTCACGAGCAATCTCGAAGAGAAGAATTTTTTGCTCAAAGAATTTTACAAAGTCGAACCCGTGCGGATGGACGAGTTTGTGAAAAAGTACCGGCGCATTGCTTCTTTGCTGAAGCCGTACGTACGCGACGTTTCCCAAGTACTTTTTGATGAAATCCAAAACGGTAAAAAAATCCTGTTCGAAGGCGCCCAAGGCATTCTGTTGGACGTAGACTATGGAACGTACCCGTACGTCACGTCTTCCCACACGCTACCGTCGCAAGCGGCCCTGGGCCTGGGAGCGAGACTCCCGAAGGACACTTTGTTTTTAGGGATTGTGAAAGCCTACACCACCCGAGTAGGCGAAGGCCCTTTCCCGACGGAGCTTCTAGACGCTCAAGGGGACCGGTTGCGGGAATCGGGCGGCGAATTCGGCGCCACTACGGGCAGACCGCGCCGTTGCGGCTGGCTCGATTTAGTTGCCTTACGGTATGCGCTTCGGGTGTCGGGAATCAAGCATTTGGCAGTCACCAAAGCGGACGTTTTGACTGGCATCCCTGAGCTCAA
Source organism: Pseudomonadota bacterium (assembly GCA_031425635.1). GTDB lineage: Bacteria > Bdellovibrionota > FAC87 > UBA2466 > UBA2466 > JAIEOG01. The sequence continues at coordinate 2,837 of JANPJT010000208.1, read as the reverse complement.
AGTCTGCACTGGCTACGAGTACGGGGGCAAAAAGTACGACACTTTCCCCGCAGACACTTCGCTGCTAGGTAAAATGCAGCCCGTGTACGACACTCTCCCCGGTTGGACGGAAGACCTTTCGAATATCCGATCGGCGGCGGACTTGCCGAAGAACCTCAAAGCGTACTTAAAGTACCTCGAGGAAAAAACCCAGAGCCAAGTGAACTTGATCTCCACCGGCGCGGGGCGCGAAGCAGTGATCGATATCCACCGGGCTTTTTAGGAGCCGGCAGGGAACACCGGCGTCACTCGCGTAAACCATCCTGAGCTTCAGAGCCCGGCTCTTGCTGCTCCGCCGATGCGGAGCGGAGTAGCTCGTCCTCGACGTCGGTTGCATTTTCTTCCATAGAAACCGCTCCCGCACCCAACAGCTCCCTCAAGTTCCTTGGCTCAGTGCGGATACCCTTTTCTGAAAGGTAGGCCACGACTTCCCGGTACGAAACGTCGCGGTGGGCTGCCACCAAACGCGCGTGCGCCCACTTCAAAGCGGCGTAACCGGTCGCTGCCCCTGCAGCCACCCCAACTACCCCTCCGGCAAACCCTGCACCGAAACTTTCCATTTGGGTAAAATACTCCGTGCCGTAATAGGCTAAATTGGATCCCACGAAGCCGCCGCCCCAAAGTGACGGAGCGGCTACCAGCCCGCTAACCGTTGGACCATAGCCGCCGAAGTCCGCTAGCGCTCCGAAAGTGTCCCGCGCCGTTTCAAAAGAACAAACCCGAATCAAAGTGGTCTGCTGCCGCAGGTCGCCCGCAAGTTCGTCGGGAGAGCTGAGAAGTAGCCGCGCTAACACGACCCGGCTGAGAGCCTCCGCTCCTTTGCCGCCCCGAAAAGCACCTAAAGCCGTAAGCACCTCGTTGGAAAGCAGTCGGCTCGCGTTTTGCGGATTTTCGGAAAGGTATTGTAAACGAGCGACTGTTTCGTGCACCAGCGCTTCAATCGTCGCTTCACTCGCCAACACAGACTCCAAAGTTTTTTGAAGGGCTCTTCTTCCTTGCAAACCGTTTGCCCGCAGCGTGCTGTGGAGAGCTAAGTCGATCACCCCGGTGTTGTAGAGCCGTTTGTCCTCAGAGCTTTCAAAAACTGATTGGACGGGTGGTACTCGTATCGAACGGACCAGCAGGCTATCGGCAGGCACTCCAATCGCAGAAGCAATCGTGCTCGGAGACCGAACGACAGACACTTCACCGCTGCGTCCGTTGAGCTCTTCTCTCAGCCAAGCCGAGAAGAGGCTCGGCGACGCCTGGCTCATGAATTGAGAAAAAGCACCTAAGTCCCGAACTCCCATCCTCCGAGCGCTCGCGAGGTTTTGGGTGGATCCCATGAGGCTAGGCATCGCAACCTGGTTGAGAAGCGCCTGCCGCATGTGCCGGCCCATCTCGTCCGCAGATTCCTGCGACCAAAAAGTACTCCGCATCCATCGTGCGCGGCTCGCAGGGGTAGTGTAGCCAGCCGCTTGCATCGCTTCGCGGAGAAGCTTGGCCACGTTCAGCCGTGGAGCCAATTTGAAGACTTCGCTGGGGAGCAGCGGCTCCCGTTCAATTTCTGGGTGGGCGCCCGACCTTTTCAGCATTTCCCCTAAACGCTGGGCGACTCGTTGCTGGACCAGGCTACTCGAAGCAGTTTCACTGACCGCTGCGTCCAAAGCGGCGAGCAGGGTCTCGCAGGCGAGGCTGGGAGACTGGGTTGCGAAAAGAGGAATGCCGGTCTGCACCAAGGCAAAAAGACAAATAACACGCCACATTAAAGCCAGTTAACACACCGCGTTATAGCGTGTCAACCGCACCTCAAAACCGGCGCTTACGGAAAAAACCCGCGGAGCAACATCGCTTTGGACAAGTGGTCCAAGGAGGAAGCAAAAGCGGCTCTGCGCATTCCGATATTGCGCACTTCGTGGATTTCGTAGACACGCTGGAATGCAGACGTGATCACTTCCCAGAGCTTGTTGTTTACTTCCTTTTCGCTCCAGAAGAGTTTTTGCATCCCTTGCACCCACTCGAAGTAGGAGACAATCACGCCGCCTGAGTTGGCAAGGATATCGGGGATCACGAACACTCCCCGATCATGCAAAATCTTGCTCGCTGCGAAAGTGGTCGGGCCGTTCGCCCCTTCGGCAATGATTTTTGCTTTGATCCGGTCCGCATTCTTTTCCGTGATCTGGTTATTCAAAGCCGCTGGGATCAGGATGTCGCACTGGACTTCCAGAAGCTCTTCGTTCGAAATCGGATCGGCGCCGGGGAAACCCTTTAACACCCGGTGCTCATTCACCCACTTTTGGACCGCTTCGACGTCCAAGCCCGCAGAATTGTAGATGCCACCTGAAACATCGCTGACCGCAATCACTTTGCAGCCAATGCTCGCAATGATCTTTGCCGAATAGTAACCGACATTCCCAAAGCCCTGGACTGCTACGGTGGTTTTAGGGCCGAGCTCCATATTGAGCCGTTTTGCCGCTTCCATGATCGTGTAAACCACCCCGCGGCCTGTTGCATCCACCCGGCCGAGCGATCCACCGATTTCAATGGGCTTACCCGTAACAACGCCTGGAACGGCATACCCGATGTTTGTGCTGTACGTATCCATCACCCAAGCCATGGTTTGAGCGTCGGTGCCTACGTCGGGCGCGGGAATGTCTTTATCGGGGCCAATAAACATGTGGATTTCGGAAGTGTACCGACGGGTCAAGCTCTGCTTCTCTCGGCGAGAAAGCTTCGTGGGGTCACAGCGGATACCGCCTTTGGCGCCGCCCAACGGCAAGCGCACCAGCGAGTTTTTCAAAGTCATCAGGAACGCCAGC
>JANPJT010000207.1:0-13359 GCA_031425635.1 Pseudomonadota bacterium | reverse complement strand
AGTGCCGGCTGCTGTGCTAGCTGCCGAAGCCGGTAAGAGCGCGAATGGAGGTAACGCAAGTGAAGGCTGGGGACGATAAAGAGCGTAAGACCGAGAGAGCACCACATCCCGCCCACGACTGCGATACCGAGCGGCTGAAGGATTTTCCCGCCCTCTCCCAGGCCCATTGCGAGGGGGGTCATGCCTAAGATCGTCGTCAGTGAAGTGATGAGGATCGGCCTTAAGCGAACGCCGGCGGCATTGATTGCCGCCTCCGCGGGGGCCATGCCGAAACTAAAAAGGCGTTTAGTAAAGTCGACGAGAAGAATGCTATTGGCGACGGCAATCCCGTTCAACAGAATGACGCCTAAAACCGAGTTGAGAGAAAGCGTACTATCGCAAATAAAAAGAGCCAGCAGCACGCCAATATAGCCCAGTGGAAGAGCGACTAGAACGAGTAAGGGCTCGATGAACGAGCCGAACTGGAATACGAGTGTGAAAAAAATGAGCAGGACCGAAAGGCCGGTCGCGGTCATGAGTTCAGTCACCGCCTCGGTTACTTCCGGCGCGGGATCGACAAACACCGCGTTCACATTGGACGCGTATTGAGGGTTTGCTGCGAGCCAGCCCGTAACTTTTACTTCGGCCGTTTTCTTAGACGCTTCAATCTGCAACGTTTCACCCCGGGAACGCCGCGCCTCGAGTCGATACAGCGGCCTGCCGTTCTCGCGCAGGATGCGAGGGGGAGAGCGGACCCGTTTGACGTCCGTAAGAGCGCGAAGAGGGAGGATCTTGCCTCCGAACCCAACGGGAATAGCCCCTACTTCTTCAACGGACTGGGTGGTTGTTTTTGGAAAAAACAGGAGGATTTCTTCGGATCCGCTATCTTTGGGGAGAAACCCGCCCCAGCGGCCTGTCGTCGCGACCCGCGCTAAGTCTGCAAGATCGTCGACGCCGAGCGAACCGCCTTTGGATCGGAGAGTCTCCAGTTGCGCGGGAGTCGGCGAAAGGCGCACCGAGTACTCAAGCGTGGAACTGGGGTCCGAATACACAATCGGAAACACCTTTTCGTCTCGCAAAATATCTTGGACCGACTTTGCGACGATTCGGCGATTTTCGGAAGTGCCGCCTCGGATTTCCAAGGCAAAGTGCGGAGGATCGGGAATCGGAAGCTCGCTGGGGTTCCACGGCTGCACGTTGTATCGAATTTGGGGCGTGGGAGGAAAACGCGCTTCAAGACCCTTCCAAACCGACTCCATTTGCGAGCGGTTTTTCAATCGGATCATCAGCCGCCCGGTGTTGGGCCCGTAAGCTTCTGAGAACTGGTAATCAATCTTATCGCCGAACTCCCGAGCGATAGCGCGCTCGGTTTCTTCGGTGAGGGCCTCCATCTGGCGAAGGACGGAATTTCCCTCGGTTCCAATCCCTAAATTGATCCAATCAGAATCCGGTGTTCCCAAAAGCTCACGCGGTAAGCGAGGGAGGATGAAAACTAAAAGTAAACCCAAGGTCAGCGGCAGCACGACGTAGGAAACCAGTTGAGACTGGTTTGAACGAAGGAACTTCCCAAGCAGGGAAACATAAAAAGCATCAAATTTTTTCAACCACGGTTCAAAAGGCGAGGGGGCCGGCTTGCCACCGTTCAGATCCATGAGCTGAAGGCGGACGGTTGGGACCAAGATCAACGCGACGATAGCGGAAAAGCCATGAGAAAAAATCACCGCGAGCGCGAGATCACCTAAGATGCTTTGGCTCAGCCCTTGGGTTGCCGCTAACGGGAGAAAAACAATGATCGATACAGCGGTGGACGCCAAAATAGGGAAAGCCACTTCGCGCACGGCAGAAGTGAGGATTGAGAGCTTCCTCTCAAAGGGGTGCGGTCCAGGCTGCTCGTCAAAATGGCGAAGGATATTTTCCAAAACGACGACCGACGCATCGACATTCATTCCGGCGGAAAGCGCCAGCCCTCCCAACGAGATGAGGTTCAAGTTCATTCCAAAAAACCGCATCAGAATAAAAGCCAAAACGATACTCAGCGGAATTTCGACTGCGGCAGTGAGGATGTTTCTGGGACTTCCAATGAAAACAAAAAGAACAGCCACCGCAAGCAAGGCCGCAATCAACACTTCCAGAAGAACATTTCGGATAGCGGCGCGCACAAACTCCGATGGGTCGACAAGGGTTTTGTATTGAATGTCGCCAGGCAGCTGCTCCAACGTTTGTTTCGTAATACTGAGGACCTGCTCGGCCATGCGCTTCACGTTGCCGCCGGGCCGGGGAGACGCCCAGAGAATGAGGCTAGGCACTCCACTCGTTCGAAAGCTTTGCCGACCCGACGACTTCGGGCCGCGGTCAATATTAGCCACTTCCGAAAGGGTGACTATCTGGCCTGAAGGGGTTGCGATAGTCGTTTCGCTTAAGTCTGCGATCGTTTGGATTTGCCTAGGGAGCTCAATCGCCAGCCGCTCATTTCCCAATGGGATTTCGCCTCCCGATCTACCGGCGAGGCCTGCCGAAATCGCAAGCTGGATATTTTTTGGGTAAAGTTGCAGCGAAGCCAGTGATTCCGGTTTCAGTTCAACCCGGATCTCCTCGCTAGCCGGATTCCAAAGCATCGGATTCTGGGCGTCAATCACCGCAGAGAGTTTAGGGATCAGAACGGGCTCTAAAAGATCGTACAGTTCGGTGAGCGATCGCTTTTCGCTGTAAATACTTAAAGCGAGAAACCCTGAGTTTTGGTTTTGCATCCAAACCCAAGTGTTATCCCGTGACTCCTGGCTAAAGCGTGACGCGAACGAAGTAACGAGGCTTTGAGTTTCGCGAAGCGCTTCGGCAGGCCTGACGCCCCAGCGAAACGTCACGCTGTAGCTTGCTTCATTGTCTCGGTAGCTTGCGCGGACTTTCTCGACGGCAACGCCTTCGGATTGGAGTGACTTCAGCTTTTCTTCTAGGTCTCGTCCGTAGGAATTAAGGAACTCATCGGGCGAAAGGTTTCCGAAGCCGATGTGCGCTTGGATTTCCGGGTGATTGGCGGTGGGGAAAAGAGAAATCGGCAGCCGGTACCCAGAATAAAGTCCGAGTAAACCCAGCAACGCGAGCACGAGGTAGACCCGCAGCGGGGACCGATAAACCGAGCTCACGTTCCCTCTGGAGTGGAGTCTTGGACTTTTACTTTTTCACCGTCAGCGATGAAAGTGTTGGAACGGGTAACCACGGTTTCCCCCGCTTTCACGCCGGACGTGACTTCAAACTTGCCTTGTCGTACGGGGCCTAGCTTCACTTCTCGAAACACTGCTTTTTCGTCGTCCAGTACTCGCACTAAAGTCGATTCCCCTCGGTAGAAAATGGCCGATTCAGGAAGCTGAATACCTTTATGTAGCCGTGCACGAAACCGCGCGCGCCCCATTTGACCTGGGCGCAACAGCTGCTTGTTTTTCGATTCGATGTCGAGTTCCGCCGAGGCGGTTCCGGTGCCTGGGTCGACGGTGGGGCTCACCCCCTTGACCAGGACCTCCACTTTGGTTTCCCCGATTTCCAGCTCCCCTTTCATTCCGGTGCGGATCTCGGGCAGGTCGCTCACGGTGACCTCGATTTCCGCGTGGGTTTGGGAAGGGTCGGTAACGGTCGCAAGGCTCTGGCCTCGATTGACTCGGCTGCCAGTAGTGACAAAAAGCCCGCTGACGACGCCATTGACGGGAGAATGCACGACGAAAGGAGCAAAAGTATAGGCCGGGTCGGGGTTGACCAAAGTGAGGATTTTTTCTCCTGCTGCTACTTTAGTTCCCACGCGGCTGTGGATGTCCTGCACTAGGCCATCCGTTTCGGCCAAAACGGCAGCGTTGACGCGGCTTACGATTCGGGCGGGGTAAATAAGAGAGTCGAAAAGATCGGATGGAGCGAGTTTCTGCGCAACGACGACCGGCGATGGAGGCGGGGCCGCCAAGTGCCGGCGCGCTTCGGCTACCAGCGAAACGATCAGAAATAACCCGACTATAAACGGGATCGTTTTGGCTTTGGCGTGTGGGAACATCACCGGCCATGCTAGCAAGGAGGGCACGGGGGGTCAATTTCGGCGCGACCACCTCTTGCAAACAGCCTCAAACGTGTTAACCATAGCGCTCTCGTGCCGCTAGCTCAGTTGGTAGAGCAGCTGACTCTTAATCAGCGGGCCCCCGGTTCAAGTCCGGGGCGGCACACCCTTTCCACCGCTTTTGGCCTCACTCTTCGTCGCTGCTTCGGCGGCGTCGCTACCGCGTACGGGTGTACGCGTCCGCTCCTTCGCCTCGCGCTCCTCGATTGAGACCAAAATCGGTGGAAAGGGTGGCGGCATGGTTGGGTTGGGTTCGCGTACTGGCGTACGCGTCTGCCTGGGACTTGGTTGAATCGGTGGCGGCGTGGTTGGGTTGGGTTCGCGTACTGGCGTACGCGCCTGCGTTCGGATTGGTTGGATCGTGCAAAAAGGCCAAACTTCAACCAAGGCTAGCCCTACTATAGTTTATAAATATTGCCGCCATATTTGGGGCCGACCGGCTCAATCGTACAACGGATTCTTACTCAAACTTGATAGTTAGCGTGTGAGAATCATCCTTAGAGGAGTGGGTCCCCCCTCCATTGATCTTCTTGATGCCCTTTTTAGAGAAATAGCGAAGTTCGTAGGTGAACTTGAGCTCTTCTTTGCTGTTGGATGGAACGAGAAGCTCGCTCTCGAATGTTCCCTCCTCCTTGCCCTTAATTGAGGACTTTCGAAGATCGAAGGCGACAGCGATATCCTTACCGAGAATCTTGTATTTCAGGGTGAGATCTACATAGTCAACGAAATCGGGGTTCTCCGAAGCTTTACCGGTCTTTATGTAGAGAGGAATAGGATTAACGCCGAGATCAACGAGGACGCCTTCCTTGTCGGTCGTGAGCCACTTACTTTCCTCGCCCTTAATCGAGATCCCGAGGCTGCGGGCTCCCGGCGGTTGCCAGTCAACCGTTTGGGTCATCTTGTAGGTTGCCACCTGTTTGCCATCCACCATCGATGTCTTTCCGAGCATTCCTGCAACGATCATTCCCTTCTTATTCTTAAAATCGGGAAGGGCGTAGCTCATCTCGTCTCCCGAGGCGGATCGAGTCACAATTTGAACGTTGGTGTTTACCATTGAGGTCGGAAGCTCTTCCTGTGGCAAAAAGAAATAGACCTTGGGGAAGGTCTTATCCATCTCTTTCCCTGTATGGAGTTTTATCGCCTTGCTCCAATCGGTCTCTGGTTTCTCGTCCGCGCCAAAGGCGAAAAGCGGGGAGAAAATAAGAGCGGAAATTAGAAAAGCTTTCATACCGGTCTCCTTGAATGGGCCGCACTCTACACGATTCGTTTTTTCAGAGGAAGATGCAAAGTCTGTCACCGACTAACACCCGCGAACTGCGGAGTCATTTCAAGGGGATAGAGGCACCCCTGCTTTTGGGCTGGGCTCGCGTACTGGGGTACGCGTCGGGTGACTTGCTAGAGTTTTAAGCGGCGGCGGAGGCGTTCGACTAGTGTCGGCTTTCGGAGTTGGTAGAAGTTGTCTGCTTCCCAGGCTCGGACTGCTTGCTCGCTGGCGTCTACTTCGGCGAGGGATCCGACTGCGAAAATGACGCCGGGGAATTCGAATAGGTCTTTGCCGGGTCCGAGCCATTTGCCGGGTTGGATGTGCAAGCTGTGGGAATGGAATGCGGGGATGTGGTTTTTAAACTCTTCTTTGTTTGGGATGCCGAGTGCGATCCCGGATTGCGTGGGACCTAAAAGAGCGATTTGGACGCCGTGGGATTGAAAGCGAACGGGAGTTTTTATGAGCTCGAGGTATTTTGCTCGGTCGAAAAGCGAGTACAGGTGTAGCGAGATCATGTCGTTTCCGCCGCACGCCCGCACGAAGGGGGGAAGGCCTCCGCCGGCGGGGCGAGCGCCTGCTTCGATGAAATACATTTCGGGCGGCGACGAACCTTTCCTCACGAAAGCTTCAATGTGGAGTACGCCGTCGCGGACCGCTAAGCCTTTAGCCACCCCAGTGGCAAATTCCAAACAGGCTTCATAAAAAGGCGATCCGACCTGCAAATGGACTAACCGAGTGGTGAGGTAGCTGACTTTCCCGTCCTCTTCCTTTTTCTTGTATTCGAGAACGTCTGCTAAAGTAATTCCGGTTTCAGGGTCGACGACCACATCTATCGCGTACTCAGTAAACTCCTCGGGGGAAAAGTATGGCTGGACAAGCATTGAGTGGGAACGAAGCCCCAAAGGGTTTTCTCTGCGGAGTAAAGCAAAGGCTTCGAAGAACGCATCTTTTGATTTGCAGGCAGTAACGCCAAAGCTACCAGCCGCGTCGACCGGCTTCACCATAATCGGAAATTGAAAGTTCTGTGATTTGGCCCACTCCCACGCTTCGGTGGGGTTGCTAAAAGTTTCTCCTAAGATGGTCTTCACATAGGGGCTTACCGCTTTGGCCGCTAAATACTTGTTGGTGAGAGCGTCAACGTTCTGAAGAGAAGTTCCCGGTAACCCCAAAGCGTTGGTGAGCAGGGCTTGGACTTTGGGGCTCGTTTCTGTGCCGGATACGACCCGAAGGCCTGCGTTTTTAAAACGCTCGAGCAGCTGGGCAAGGTGGCCGAGCTTCTTTATCGAGAAGACCAAGTTGACGTCATAGGCTTTGGGGTTAAACGAATCCAAAAGGCCCGGGGCTATTCTCCGGGCTGTTTGCACGTGGATCACTTGGATCCCAGGGAAAAGTTTCCGAGCCCGATCCGCGTAGCCGCCGCCGGAAGAAAGGCCGTCTATCACGACTAGGGTCGGTAGGTTTGCGTCTAAAGCGGCAAGCGCCGCCACCGTTTTAGCGTCGTAGCGGGTGGCCCCGATTCCAACGCCCCGAAGTAAGTAGCTGCCGCAGCGGAGAATATGCGCTTCAGCACTCGGGGTGCCCAAAAAACAAAGCACCAACGCAGCTTGTAGGAGTTTGAAGGGGGTGTGGCGGATTGCTGGCATGGGGCCGGACTATAGATGAAACGCCGCGCCTGGATCAATGCTTTTAGCTTTCGGCGCTGGCCCCCTTCAGGCATAAGAGGACCAGAGGAGCTAGGCGTGAAAAAATCGGTTTGTCCCTGTGGGAGTGAAGTTTCGTTTTCGGCTTGCTGCGAACCTTTTTTGGAAGGGAAGTCGTTTCCGGATACGGCCGAGAAGCTGATGCGGTCCCGGTACGCGGCGTTCGTCACGAAAAACCTTGAGTACATTCAAAGCACGATGGCTCCTGCCGCAAAGAAAGACTTCGATCTAGACGCCACTAAACATTGGGTAGAAACCGCGGACTGGAAAGGACTCAAAATCGTTTCCACTGAAAAGGGCGGGCCAGACGACACTAAAGGCATGGTCGAGTTTACAGCGACCTACTCTCAAAATGGCGAAGGCATCGATCACCACGAGGTTTCCGAGTTCCGAAAAGACAAAAGCGGCCACTGGCTCTTTTTCGGCGGCGAAGCGCACACCCACAAAGAAGGGGAAAGCCACCACCACGACGCTCCGAGCGCGCCCCATGTTCGAACAGACGCCAAAGTAGGGCGCAACGACCCGTGTTCTTGCGGTAGCGGAAAAAAGTTCAAGAAGTGCTGCGAGTCAGCCTAGCTTAGACCTTCGATCGTCCGCTTCGTGCTTTCTTCGGGCTCGCTGCCGGTGCATCCACTCATTGAGCAAAAAGCCGAACGCGATGAGTAAAAACGGGCGGAACATTTCATAGAGCGTCATCGTTTCCATTGAATATTTATAAAGGTAGAATACTCGGATGAAAAACCCTTTTAGACGCCCCACCCTCCGAGGCGACTTCGGGACTGTCCTTATCACGGGGGCTTCCCGAGGGATTGGACGCGCCCTCGCTTTGGAAATCGCTCCTTTTTGCAAGCGGCTTCTCATCACAGCCCGATCGGAAGAACACCTTCGGGACCTCAAGAAAATATTAGGCAGTTCGAAAACCAAAGTGATCGTGCATTCCCTCGACGGGTTTGCTTCCGGCCAAGCGCTAGGGCAGAAAGTTTTGGAGGCCGGTGGGGCAGACACAGTGATCCTCAATGCGGGGATTTCGGAAGATCTCCGTTTTCTGGAAGCGACTTCGGAGTCGCTCCACCGTGAATTCAACGTCAACTATTTCTCCCCTCTAGGCCTTACCCAAGCCCTTTTGCCATCGCTCCTTGGGTTGCCCCGGCCAACCCTTTGTGTGGTTTCGTCGCTGACCGCTTCGGTCCCTTTTCCGGGGAACGCGAACTATAGCGCGTCCAAAGCGGCGCTTTTTTCCTGGGTCCGATCGCTTGCGGCCGAACACGCCCAAACGAGCCTGCGGGTGTGCGCGGTTTTGCCTGGCTTTACCGAAACGGAAATCGTTCCCGAAGGAGCGACGCTTTTGCCCGCGATGACAGCGTCTCAAGTAGCCAAAGAATCGGTTCACGGGTTGCGCTCGGGGGCGTCTTTAGTCTTGCCCGGCTGGGTCAACAAAGTTGGTTTTAGAATGGAACGCACTGCCCCTGTGACTTTTGACTGGCTATTGGGACAGCTTGCTCCCGTTCTCGTGCCTGGCTGGAAAGAAAAGGGAGAACCGCTTGCCGACAAGTGAGCCAAGGCAATGGGTCCTGGTGACAGGAGCCGATGGGCTTTTGGGCACCGCGGTTCGAAAGCGTTTAGCCACTGATTTTGATTTAGTGAGTTTAGACTGCAAAGCAACGGCGCCGGTGCATCGGGGGGAGCACACTTTTCGAGTGGATCTAGGCGATCCCCCGTCGCTTGAAGTGTGCTGGGACAACTTGCCGTTCGCAAAAACCAGCCTTGCAGGGATTATCCATTGTGCCGCTTACTACGACTTTACGAATGGACCGAACGAAAAATACGCGCGCCTTGAAGCAGGCCTGAAGCGGCTTTTAGAACTTTTTTCCCGAGACGTTCCACCCGAATCCGTTTTCGTTTACCCATCGAGCATGGCGGCGCTAGCGCCCACCGAGCCGGGTAAACCATTGAACGCGCACTCCCCCAAGGCCGGCCTCTGGGAATACCCGAAGTCCAAAGTCCGAATGGAAGCGCTGCTGGACAACTACTCGGGCCCTCACGCGGTCGTTCAGCTGGTGCTTGCAGGGATTTATACCGATCACTGCGAGCTGGTACCGCTGTACCACTGGATTGAACTGAGCGCCCACAGCCTGCTCGGAAGCTTTTACCCGGCGAACGCGGACCGAGGCCTCACCTATGTGCACCTGGAAGACGCTGCGGAAGCTTTGGTGCGCGCTTTGCACACCAAAGCGAGAGGCCACCACCGGTATTTAGTCGGCGAGAAAGCCGCTGTGCCCTACCGAACCGTTCGGGACGAGACTCTTAAAGCGTTTCGTCGCTGGCCGTGGCCGCTCACTTGGGTGCCTCGGGCCGTGGCTTTTTGGGGGGCTTGGGCAATGTGCGCTTGGGGCAAATGGTTTGGGAAGCAGGTTTTCCTACAGCCTTGGATGATTGCGTTTGCCGGGGAGCATTTTGAGTTTGATGTGTCTGAAACCGAGAAGGGTTTGGACTGGCGGCCGAAGCGCTCGATGGCCCAAGTGCTACCGGGCATGCTTGCTCACAAAAAGGCAAATCCCGGCCTTTGGTACGAGCTCAATCGACGGCGGCCTTGGGCAAAGAACGAGTGTGGTAACCTAGAGAATGAAGCTCCCGCTGTGGTGGTAGTGGCAGCGGTCTTAACGCGTGGCCCGCACGTTCTCATCGCTCGTAGGCTGAAGGGGTCCCTGAAGGGTTTTTGGGAGTTCCCCGGTGGAAAAGTGGAGAGCGGGGAGACCGAGCAAGAAGCCTTGCGCCGAGAAGTCCGCGAAGAGCTGTCGATTGAGTGTGAAGTGGGCGACTACCTTGACGAGTCCATTCACCTTTCGGCGCGGGGGAAGGTTCTGTTGCGGTTTTACCGAGCGACTCCGTTAGGTGAGCCGCTGGCCGGGGCGGCCCACGACCAGGTGGTGTGGACTGCTATCAGTGCCCTGAAGACTTACCGCCTGGCGCCTGCAGATGGGCCCGTAGTTAAGCTATTAGAAGGAGAGACGGATGCGCTGTAAGTTTTGGTTTTTAATGGTTTTGCTCGCGGGGTGTGCTTCTGGACTCCTCGCTCCTGAGTCCGTGCGCCAAAGCGAGTTTTTAGAGAAAACAACCGTTAAAAAAGCGACGGCCTACCTGCAAGCCATTCGGTGGTTTGACAAGAACGTGAAGCAGTTTGGGGGGGCGTCCCGATCCCAGGAGATTGAGTCGGGAAAAATAAAAATGCAGGCGGCTTATGAGTGCAATGTTTTTAGAAAGCCGAACGATTCGCGCGACTACTTCTTGAGCTTTGATTTAGAGTTCGAGGCGGGTCCCCAATTTATTCAGCTCCACTTTACCCAGCTGCGAATGGAAAACTCGGAGGGTCAGCTCATCCCCAAAGCGGAAGCCCAGCTCAGCACTGCGGGAAACGTCGATCGAGTTGGGCCTTGTTTGAAGAAATTGGTTGCGTCGCTGTCGAAAGCGGTTGAGAGTACGTCACTTACCTGGTAACAGCCGCAGCAATGGAAAAAAACATCCCCCCTGAAGAAACCCCGATAGACGCGCTCACTTGGTCCACCTTGGGCCTTGTTCCCGAAATTTTGGCCAAGCTGCAAGAGGCAGGCTTTAAGCAGCCCACACCCATCCAAGTCCGCTCGATTCCAGCAGCAATCCAAAAGCGAGATCTTATTGCCGGAGCGAGGACGGGTTCGGGGAAAACCGCCGCTTTCTGTTTACCGATGATCCAAGCGCTCATGGGGCGAAAAGGGACCTATGGGCTCATTCTTTGCCCTACCCGCGAAATTGCCCTCCAGACCCTCGAGACGCTGAAGCTCTTTGGCGAGCCCTTTGGCGTGACTTCCTGCGCGCTGATCGGCGGGACGGATTTAAAGGCGGATTTAATCGCCATCCGCGGGGCACCGCACGTGATTGTTGGGACACCGGGGCGGATTTGCGACCATATTTTGCGAGGGAACTTGTGGCTGGAGTTCTTGGAGTTCCTTGTCCTGGACGAAGCCGACAAAATGCTCGATATGGGTTTCTCCAAGGAACTGAACCAAATTGTGGCTGAAACCCCCACCACCCGACAAACCTTGCTTTTTTCCGCCACCATCCCTCCAACCATCGAAAGCCTGGCGCGAAAGATCTTGAAGAACCCGCTGCGGGTGCTGGTGGGGAATGCCGGAGTGACGGTCCCGGATAGCGTGGATCACGAAATCCTTTGGGTAAACGAGCGATCCAAAAAACGAGAGCTTCTCCATATGCTCCGCGACTTCCGCGGGACGGTGATTATTTTCAATCGAACCAAAGACGGCGCAACGCTGCTGTGGCGATCGATTCACGCAGCCGGCATTGAAGATTCCACCTATATCTCCTCTAACAAAGCGCAGATCCACCGCGAAGCGGCACTGAAAGGCTTTAAAGAAGGGGAGTACCGAGTGCTTGTCGCAACCGACGTAGCAGCGCGAGGCATCCACGTTGAGAATGTAGGCCTGGTGATCAACTACGATCTCCCGGTCGAGCCTGAGGATTATGTCCACCGCATTGGGCGCACCGGACGGAAAGACGCTAAAGGCCTCGCAGTAAGTTTTTGCACTCCGGATGATTTGCGGCAAATTGAAGCGATTGAACGGTTCCTCAAACTGCGGATTCCGGAACGGTTTACACGAGATTTCGAGCCGCCCTCGGAAAATGACCGCTCATCGAGCGCGCCACGCAAAAGTTCGGGGGGGAGAAAGCCTTCTTCTTCTCGCGGGCCGAGGCGCCGTTAGGGCAGTACCAACCGCGCCGACCCGGTTTCTTCTCCGGTCAGCTCTTGCACTGCGACCTCAATGCTGGTGATTCGGGTGTTTAGCCCCGCCTCAGTCAATCGGCTAGAGAACGCCTGCTCAAAGTGAAGGCATAAGTTCTCACACGTAGGGGCCGAGCGAAGGGTTTCTTCGATATGGGTATTGCCATTCAAAAAGGTGTCTTTGAGACGGAGAATTTCTGGTTCGAAAATCTCCCGTAGCAACGGCATGCTCTCTACACGGCCTTCCCGCAAGGGGCCAGTCACGCTTACTTGAATCTGCCAAACGTGGCCGTGGGCTTCTTCTCGCTCGTCGAGCGAGTGAGTGGCCGGAAGCGGAAACTTTAAAAACATTTCTATTCGTCTCATGGCGCCTTCCTCCACTCGGCCCGCGCGCCTTGCCCGGGGCTTTCGTTGACTGTGATCGCTAGCGAAAGAGCGGGCCGGAAGCCGTCGGTGTGCCGGAGCTTCGCAAGGAGAAGGCGAAGCATTAAAGCCGCCAGGTTTTCGCAAGTGATGTTCTCGATTGGCAAAAGCTCCACTTCGTCGATGGGAAGCAAGTAGTTTTTTCCGCAGAGAGCGAAACTGAGCGATCCATTGGGGGCATTGAGCTTTTTAAAAAACGGGCAAAGATCGGCTAAAAGCACTTTCTCATCCCAGTTCTCGCAGACTTCCCGCAAAGCGCTTTTAATAGTGGCAAAAGAAAGCATTTCAGAAAGCGAAACCGCGCCTAGTTCAACTTCCGCTTCAGTGGAGTAGTTATGGCCGTGAAGCGCCTCTTTTGTGCCGTCGGGGAACACGGTCATGTGCGCCGAGGAGAATTTCAACGCTTCTTTACGAATGTGGACGAAATGGCGGTTCGGCGATTCCATGGTGGCAATTGACAAGATTGCGAGTCCACTGTCAATCTTGCCGCACTTTGATGCACTCATTGAAAAACCAAGTCGCTTTAGTCACCGGGGCCGGCCGAGGGATTGGTAAAGCGTGTGCTTTAGCGCTGTCCGCCGAAGGCTGTCGGGTCGTTTTAGTCAGCCGGACACGCACGGAGCTGGACGAAGTCGCCGCGCGTATTTCCGAAGCAAAAGGTGAGTCGTTTGTCTATGCAGCGGACATCTCCAACGAAGCTGAAGTGGAAAAGCTGTTTAGCGCAGTCAGAAGCCACTGGGGATCAGTCGATATTCTCGTGAACAACGCGGCAGTATTCCACCGAGCAGAGCTCGGCTCTCACGGCGCGAAAGAATGGGATTTCGTGATGGGGGTCAACGTACGTGGGGTATTTTTGTGCAGTCGGCAGGTGTTTCGAGATTGTGAAAATGAGAAGAAGCCCGCAAGCATTGTGAATATTTCTTCGCTTGCGGGGGTACGAGGGACAGAAAAGTTTCCGGGCCTTTCGAGCTACGTGGCAAGCAAATTTGCAGTCGTCGGGCTCACCGAATGTTTTGATAACGTGGGCAGGCGCTTGGTTATTGGGGTAAACTGCGTGGCGCGGGGGGAATTATATACTTAAATGGTGCGTAATGCGGCTCCGGTTTTAAAAACGCAAACGACTCCCGAA
>JANPJT010000206.1:0-14716 GCA_031425635.1 Pseudomonadota bacterium | reverse complement strand
GACGGAAACTCTGAGCGGCATGCAGGTTATGCTTTCGATGACCCACGCAGTAAAAAACTAGGCAGCTGTTGGCCCCTCAAAAATCCACCAGATATACAGATATTATTAATTAAATCATATACTTACGATAAAAATCGGCAGACTCCCCTGTCCAAGCATTTGCCACCTGTGACAAGCTACGGCGTTTCCGGGCCCTCGCACGTGCCTGGAAAGTGGGCTTTGGATTTGCACAATCTAAGACCGTAACTCTTTTTTTGTGGCCTGTCCTAGGGGGATTGGGTGAAGACGATCAAAATGTATGGCCTTGCGGCCCTAATTAGCTTGGGGATATCGACTGAGAGCGCCTTTGCGGCTGCTTCTGCTGCTGCTCCACCCGCGCCCCCAGCGGCGGGCAACCCTCTGACAGCTTCCCAGGGATCAGGTCTAGGAATATCAAGCAATCCCGGGGCTTCGAACCTTCAACGCGAGGGCATTCGGAAAATGGCCGAGGCAGAACGGGCAGCGGAGATTGTTAAATCCCTAATCGCAAAGTTGCCGGAAGCACAAAGCGCTCTCGATAAAGTTTGGAAGGAGGCAAAAAAAGTGGTTAAGCCTTCCTACTCAGGATTAGTTAAGAGTATCGTAGGATTTAGCGACCAGCCTGCACCTATTCAACAGAAGTTACAGAGCGAGGCAGCCACTCTTAAGGGCAAGCACGACGATAAGCTGTTCGCAAAATTAACAAAGTTTGTTAGCGCCTCGGTCCCAGACGGGAAAGTTTTAACCGAAGTTATTTCAGAGGTAAAACGGGCGGGGACTCTTACGCGAGAGTTGGCGAAGAAGGCCAAGGAAGTAGCTGCAGAGGTGTCTCCAAAAGCAACAAATCAGGCTAATGGCGATGTTTCCTTTAATAGCCAGGAAAGCGTAAATCTACCCGCCCTCATCGGAGCCAAGGTGATGGCAAGTCCCACAGCCCCCGGCCAGGAGCAAATAGTTCCCATTCTTGTACAGCAGGCGAGTAGTTTTGGTTTCGATTCGCGTCCAGTGATTGGGCAATCGTTCGGCGGAGCAACCGAACAGAATGGCGTTCACGAAGGTGACGGCAAAATTCAAGACTCTGAACCAGCAAACGATGCAACCGGGACGCCAGCGGCTGTTCCTGCCACTGGCGGGGGCGTGTAATCGTGACTCAAAAACTTTCCCTCTTATCCTTTCTCATATTCTTCGTTCCTCTAGTAGCGAGGGGCGACGACGCGACGTCAGCTAGAAATTTCGCCACCGTAGTGGAGGCTCTAGCCGATCACGACGACTCCATCGCTGACGCGCTCTCCGAGGTCGCTGCCGCCGCGGGGGAAGTCGAAAGTTTGAACCAGCAAATCACTTCCAAACGCCAAGAAGCCCAAAGGCTCCAACAAGAAGCCCAGCAGGCTCTTGCCCAAGCCAATATGCTAAACAATTTAAGCGCTAACCAAGGCGCTGGCGGAGGCGGCGGAGGCGGTGGTGGTGGTTCCGGCAGCGGCGGGAGCAAAGGCTTACAGCTCAAAGCCCCGGAGCTCCCGGAAATGCCCGAAGCGGCGGCTTTTGAAATGCCTAGTGCGCCACCTGGTGTGGATGTTGGCGAGTTGGCGTCTTCGCTTTCGTTCAATTCGAGGGGAGCAACCAGTTCTCCTATGGATAATTCGTTCCCTCCCTTTACGGGATTCAATCTACCGGCGAGCCCAGCGCGCACCAGCCCCAAACTGATGTCTCCGGGGTCGGTAGCGGCAGGCAACTTGCCTCAGCTTTCGGGGAATGCGACGGCCGGAACTCCTATCAGCCCTTCCCAGAACGCTAGTGCTTCGGCAGGCGGCGGCGGAAACGCACCCGGCGGAGGAATGCCTGGAGGGCTTGGCGGCGGGGGCGGTGGAGGCGGCGGAGCTGCCTCGGGCGGCGGGGATGTGATGGCCAGCGTTGGTGCCGAACCTTACTTTTCGGAGGGCGGCCTTCGAGTCCAAACCCAGCAGATGGGAGAATCGGGTGACGGCGGCGGCACGGGTGCATCGGAATCGAGCGGCGGAGGCCCCGACGAAAGCGCAGTGAGAGCGCAAATTTCTCGCGGAGTTGCAGGCACTGCCGCTTCGAAAGAAAAGAACCCCAACCCTGAAGGAAAAGGCCTAATGGCCTACGTTGGATTTATCCAGAGCTCTTGCCGAAAGGCTGAAAAAACGATGGAAGTGTGTAAAGGGCCTCTGCTGAGCGCCGAAAAAGCGAAGTTAGCGGCGTTGCCTAGAGTCGACGAATACCGCGCGTCGGTCGCTGCGCCCACCCGTACCATTGCGTCTCCGCCCACCCAGGAAACTTACGGGCCGGTCCGCGCAGGTCTCCTCGGGCTAGTTTCAGGGAAATAACGGTACCGGACGTACCGATGGTACTGCGGCTCCGACAAGTATTCTTCGTAAAGCATATCCCTTAGCACTCGTTCAATCCGTCGGGTCTTCACTTTGGTGAGGTTCTTATTCTGGTAAATCGAGAAATAGTTTCTCTTAGGGGACGGCAGCATGAGAGCGATAAAAGCCCCTTGGGCCGCATTGATATCGCTCGGGTTCATTTTGAAGTATTCGTGGGACGCTGCATACGCGCCGAAGACATCGGGCCCGAACTCGGCCACATTCAAGTATACTTCGATCAATTCATTTTTCTTAAACCGCTTCTCTAATTTACGCGTAATGAGAAACTCTTTGAGCTTGCGAGTATACGTTTTTTCATTGGTGAGAAACAGGTTCTTCGCTACCTGTTGGCTGATCGTGCTGGCGCCGTAAGCGTGTTTGCCTTCCTTTAGGTTCTCGGCAAGAGAGCTCAAAATCATTTCGATGTTGAAGCCTTCGTGCTCAAAAAAAGTGGCGTCTTCGCTGACGACCACGCTGTAGAGAAACTCTCGGCTGATGTCTCGAAGCGCGGTCCACCGGTAGCGGCTCGACCGATTCTCCATTCGTTCGCTCACCCGCTTTTTTCCGATCTCAGTCAACTCTTCGAAGCTCATGCGTTCGACTGCGGGCAGGCTGCGCAAAAAAGAGTAGACTAGAAAACCACTCAGAATAAAAGCCGCCAGAACACTAAAGCCGATCGCGAAGCAAAGCCGTTGGAACATCAGCCAGGGTCGAGCAAGTGCATAGGCAAACCAAGCGATTACCTTCTGCTTGGCCGTGGCGAACGCCGTTTGTATGCGTTCCTTTGTTCGGTTGATGGGAGACTTGGGCATAAGCCCCTTATCGGCATAAGCGCCGCATTATTTTAATCCTAATGCCACAGCGCTCTCTTTCCGAACCATAGAAAATGTTGCGTGGCGCTATCCTCATTTTCGTTTCGGTTTCGACATCGTTATTCGCGCAGTTTGTACTGGAAGTTCCTGAGGAAGATTGGGCCAGCGTGCCATCCACTTCGTTTTTCAGCCGGCCCACGACGCTGCTTGAGCACCGCGAAATCCCGGGGCTCAGGGGAGTTCTCTCGGTTCGCACGGCTCCGAAGAAAAACCAAGGATTCAACGCTCTTGAACGGATCAAAACCCTTTGCGTGAACATCCCTAAAAGCTACGAAGGTTCCAAGAGAACGAAATCGGTTCGGGCCAAAGTGACCAGCGCCGCCCCCGCGCATTGCCGGGTCCAAGTCAATGAAGGGCAAGGCTTGCTCATCGACCAATTGCTTTTCGTCTCGCTTTCACCGGAGAAACGAGTGCTGACCCACACGCTCACTTTTTTTTACCCCGTTGAAGAAGAGAAACGGTCCTCTATCGAGGTGACAAAGCTTTTAAGCCATCTCGGAAGGAGACAGAAGCAATGAAAACAAACGTTCTTCTTTTGTGTTTCTCGTTGCTCTACCCCATTCCTTTGTTTTCTAACGAAACCGCGGAGCTTCTGGAGAGCCAGTGTGGTCCCTTGTGGGCCGATCAAAACCGAGCCGCTTTAGGGAAAATTAAATCAGCGGTGTCCGCTACCACGCTTACTTTGTCTGAAGCCGAACAAGCTGTGGAAGCCCTCCAGAAGTTGACGGAGTGCCAACTCATCCCGGGTTCCCACTTTACGGAGCTAAAAAACGGTCTTTCGATAAGCCTTGCTCGCCAACTGGAAGACCATCTGGCAGACGACGACGCAGCAGGGCCTGGCGTCGTGCTCGCGCTGCAGCTCTTTGAACAGAATGTTTCGCAAAGGAAGGCATTCGGCCATTCAGCGCCGGCGTTGGCGTCGGTTTCACTGAGAAAGGTTCTCAAAGGCGCTTGCCTGAGCGCCCCCTCTCGCTCTCTCGCGAGCGTTGAAGAATTAGGCAAGGAGCCGTCTTTGGCTTTGGTAGAAGCAATGAGCGCAATGGAAAGAGTTGCTACGAAAGAGGCCACCAAATCGGAAGATCAAAAGCAGCTCCTTTTTTTAAGCCCCGACTTAGATTGGTCTGCGTTAGCCCTTCAGGAAACCTTGCCCGGAACCGTTGCCAACCAAATTGCGGTGCGGGCTATTGACTATTTTCATACCGTCGCGAACGACCTGTCTTACCTTTCCGATCCAAAGGCACAGGTTGGTCTCGCAGCGTATCTGGGAAAACCTCGGAAGTCGCTTCTTCCGAGCTTCAGTCGTTCGCTTTCTAAAGCTACCGACGAAGAACGCAATCGGTGGAGAGAGTTTTCGATTGTTTTAAGCACCGGTCTTAAAGCGATGGAGAACGGGGGGGGGAGTAAACAAGATTTGATGAGCTTTGGCAGCGCCACTTTGCTAGGCGCCATGCGAGAGTATGAATCAGTCCTTTTGGGACGCGAAAGCCGTCTCATCGCGGCGGTCACTTTGGATTGGGTCGAAAAGACCGACCAGGTATTTGCCGACACTCTATCGAGGGCCCCTGCCTCAGAATGGAAAGAGGCTTACCGGGCCTCGCTCGTTGGTTGGGCAAAATCTTTGGATTCTGCAAACAAAGAGCCACCCGCTTCGGATCGCGTTAGGTTTTTTAACCGCTCACTCGCTCCACAGCTGGCGCAGTGTCTGTTTCTTTCAGAGCTGTACCCGGAAGAAGACTGGCGAGAAGTGTGCTCCAAGTGGCGATGCGTCACGCTGGAGAACAAGGGCTGCGCTTCTGAGTCGATCGCCCAAGCCATGCAATCGCGGTATGTGGAACACGGAGAACTGTGCTCGGCAAATCCAAGGAAGACTTTGACGCGACAAATCTTAGATCGCCTGCCCCGCTTCAACCGCTGACGCAGCGAATTTGCCAACCTGATCACAGCTGCTAAGGCAGCACCCGTATGCCTCTGACCCGCATTGCTAAAGCGGTGGTAGAATAAGATCGTTCAAGAGGGAAATCGTATGCACTGGGTCACTGCACTTTTTCCCTTGCTCGTGCAAGCTTCGTTCGGCGGAATCTCCATTGCCCCTACTTTGATCCGCGGGACACCGGCCGACACCACGTTTTGGGCCCACATTGTTGCTCTACCGAACGGTTCGCGCACCTGCACCGGGACGGTGGTAGGTCCCAGGGCGGTCCTCACCGCGGCCCACTGCTTCAGAGAAGGCGCGGTGCTGAATTTCAACATTTTAGGGAAAGCCTATTCAGGAACGATGGCCCGCTTTCCCGAATACCCGACCAAGAACTTGGACATCGGGCTTGTGATCACCACCACCGAGATTACCGGCGTCAACCCACAGACAATCGGTGGAGTGGCCGAGCTGCAGCGGGAGCTGACAGTTCTAGGCTATGGCTGCGACGTAAAGGCGGGCCCCCTTTCGTCAAAACTCTTGATCGGTAAAACCCAGGCGGTGAGCTATTCATCGTACAACGTGGTTTCGAGAGGGCCTAACGGCTCCGTCTTTTGCTTTGGCGATGACGGCGGCCCTACGTTGGTTGAACAGCAGGGGAAGTTTCTGCTCGCTGCAGTGAACTCTCAGGGCAACCAAGTCGATACCAACCAAAGTGCGCGCCTTGATTTGCCCGAGAGCAAAGAGTTTCTGCAGAGCACTGCCGCCGCTCGAGGCATCACTCTCTGCGGAGTGAACGCCGTGTGTAGTGGCACCAACCCCCAGGCCCCTAGCTGCCGCCTTTCGGCGGTCCCTAGTACCCCGCAAAAAGGCCAAACGGTTTCACTCTCCTTGAAGTCGGAAAACGCAGTGGCAGCGACGATTGATGGTACACCGGTCAACGTTCCCGACGGGGAAAAGCGAGTCGTTGCCGAGAGCTCCCAAACATCGGTTGCAGTAGTTCGCAATTCGGTAGGAGAGACGGCGCAATGTGCGGCGAGCTACACCGTGGCAGAACCGTCGGGGCTAGCCTGCCAGATCTCGGCGAGCCCTTCGGAGGCAAGAGTCGGTGAGTCCGTGGAGCTCACTCTTTCCTCTACGGGCGTGGTTAGTTACGCAAGCATTGATGGCAACCCGGTGCCTACTCCCCTAGGAAAACTCTCGGTATCTCAATCGACGCCGCGGGTTTACACCGCCACGGGCTTTGTCCGGGGGCCGGAGGGGCCACGAAACTGTTTTGCAAACTATACCGTAGTGGACGGAACCAAACCGCCTCAACTGGCCCCCTTTTCGATTACTCCAAGTTATTGCGGCACAAACGCTTATCCCGAAAGTGGGATTAAAGTGGCTTGCCTCGCGAGCATTAAAAAAGACCCAGCCTGGAAAGAAGCGTACATTTCGGATCTCATTTTGCTGACCGCGACGGACAACACTCAAGAAGCGCTACCGCTCATGGCAAAAGCATCGCGGCCCGATCGAGACGACTGGGTCGTGTACGGCAACGGGCTGATGAGATCTTCCTTGACCGTGGTCGAAACCAAAAAGGCAGGGATTAAGTACCAAGGCCGCGTGCCTGTAGCTGCAGAAGGCCGTAGTTCGAAAGGGCGGTATTTTCTTTTAGAATCGCTGAGCGGCAGTTTGCTGGCGAAGTTCATGCCCACACTAAAAATAGTCCAAGGAGAGCATTGAAATGGCTATTCGCTTCTTTCTTCTGCTAACCGCAAACTTGTGGGCCGAAAATATTACGCCAACGCTGATCAACGGGACTCCCGTGACGCCAGGCACCTGGAAAGAAGTGGTGCGGATCACGTCCAATGGTTCGGGTTGCACTGCAACGATTGTGGGCCCCCGGGTGATCATCACGGCCGCGCACTGCGCGACCAATGGCGCCATTGCGCGGTTCACTTACGATGGAAAATCCTACCAGGCAACGATCCGCCGAAGCCCTTTGTACCCTGGTCGCGATCACGACATTGCGGTCGGTGTCGTCAATGAAGACATCGTCGGCGCTGCGCCCATGCGGATCGGTGGGGCTGCCGAAGTCCGCCAAGAAATCACTCTGCTGGGGTATGGCTGCACACGCCCGCCGGGCAACGGCGGAAACGACGGGGTGCTTCGGATTGGTAAGAGCGCGATCGTGGGGTTCTCCGGTTTTGACATGGTTTCACGAAGTCCCGGGGGCGCGGCGCTTTGCTTTGGCGATTCAGGAGGCCCCGCTTTCCTCATGGGAGGCGGCGGGACCGTTCTCCTAGGAATCAACTCCAAAGGAAACATTCAAGATACAAACTACAACGCGCGCTTGGATCGCAAAGAAAGCACGGACTTCCTGAAAACATTTAGCGCGACTATTTGCGGAATAAACTCAGAATGCGGCGGCGAGCCAGCAGGTGAGCCTAGCTGCGTCCTTACTGCAAACCCGTCAACCGCTCGGGTGAACGAAGGGATCTCTCTCGTTTTAACCGCGCAGAACTCGGTGTCGGGGGAAATCGACGGTAAAACGGTCAATGTTCCCAATGGTGAGCTTCGTTTAGCGACTCCCTCAATCGGCACTTTCAGAGCGCAAGCCGTGGTGAAGAGCTCGAGCGGAAAAGCAGCTTCTTGTTTTGCTGATTACTCGGTCACCGGGGCTCCGCCCCTGGGCCCATCCTGCCGACTGACTGCAGTGCCCTCAGTCGCTCGGGTAGGGGAGAGTCTTTCCCTGGAACTGCAGGCTAGTGGCGCAGTGGATTTTGCAACTATCGATGAAAACCAGGTTTCGGTGCCTGTGGGTAAGCTGAACGTAAGCCGCAGCGTGAAAGGAGACTATTCGGCCAAGGGCTTTGTTCGAGGAGCTACCGGTTCGGCTAGCTGCTTTGCGGAATACCGAGTGGAGGAAGGGACAGAACCCCCTCCGATTGCGGAATTTTCCGTGATTGCCACCTCCTGTGGAAAGAACCGGTTTCCTGAAAGTGGCGTTGCTTCCGCTTGTTTAGGCGTAGTCAAAACAGAAGACTCCTGGAGCGAGTTTCGGATCCCCAGCGTGCTTTTAGTGAAGAACCAGGACGATAGTTTCGAAGCGCTTCCGGTCCTGGCCCAACAAGGGAGTGTTCCCTTTCCCGGCGCCGTTCAAGTATCTCAGGACCTGGTGACTTACGGCTCGGGGTTTAGCCGCGCTCCAGGTTCGCCCGTCCTCGACATAAAACGGAGCCAGCTCACTCGTAATGCTGGCACCGAAGAAGCCCTGAAACTGGAGGGCCGGAACACTCGGGGGAGGCTTTTCCTGATTGAATCGTTTTCGCCGTTCAACGTACGGGAGCATTTCCCCGAAACTAAAGTGAGTGAGGGCAAGCGGTAGGCCGCGGCCCATTTAAGGGAAAACGCTTCTTAGTCGATAAGAGAAAAAAGAGGTTCGAGTGCCCCGCATCACCCACATTGAGCTGAACTCTGAGTTGCCTGACACATTGGCAAAGTTTTACCACCGGGTTTTTGGCTGGTTGGTACAGCGCAAGCAAACCGGAGCCGAAGACTATTGGTTTCTACTGAGCGGGGGAATGAACAGCAACCCTGGAATCAATGCAGGGATGAAGAAACGCATGCAAAAAGGAGTGCAGTGGGTGCCGACCATCCACGTAGATTCCCTCGATCAAGCCATCCAGAGCATCGAAGAAAATGGCGGAAAAATTACCCACCCTAAACGTAGCATCACATCGACTGGCTACCTCGCCTACGGGGAAGACCCTGAAGGCAACTTGTTTGGCATCTTAGAAAAAGACTCGTCCGTAAAATAGCCTTCACTTACCGGCTGGAGTGCCGACCACGAGCTTATTGCTCTCCATGATCGCTCGGAGGGCGCTGGGCAAAATCGGCGCGTTGGGGTTCACCAATCGATCTTGGGCCACTGATCGCGTCAGCCGTTCACTCCGAAGCAATCCCGGGCCGTAGTCCGGGCTCGAGTTCGAGTCCATCGCACCCCCTAAAAGTGACGCCATGTCAAACGCTGGCGCACTAGCGGGTTCCTCTTCCGAAGGGTTGGCCGTTGGCTCGTTCGAAACGCCGCGGAGGGCTCTTTGGGTGGACGTTGCCTGAACGGTGGTCGATGCGATTTTTCCCTCGCTGGAGCTGGCCGAAGGCGACTGTGAAACTTGAGCGGATAGTGCGCCGGCAAGCCCCGTAGCACGCGTTTGGTTTTGGGAGGGTTTGGCAGAGGTGCCCGAAGCGGCAGCTAGTACGCTGCCTGTAGTCTTGGGAAGGAGGGCGGCGCCCTCCGCTTTGATGATTTGCGCCGCGGTTTGCTCCGATTGGCTTACGATGGCGTCCGTTAATTCTTGGGCTCCTTTAGTTAGGGGGCCCGGTGGAGTCTCGTTTTGCTCTCTTACATTCCCTTGAGAATCAATTTCGGATGGGTTGGCGAGCTGCTCTTTCAGCGCAGGCAAAATATCGGCATCCGTTAGTTGCGCAACCGGCTTTTCTGCCGCTGGCTGCGGGGTAGGTGCTTGGGCTGCGGGCGGCTTGGTCGGTTCTTCTTTGGGCGAGTCCTCTTTAGAGTCTTTCTTCGGTGGCGACGGAGGTTGAGGGAGAGGGGGCATCCCTCCGCCTTTGCCGGAGCCTCCACCCTTTTCTTGATGGCCGTTGGAACCGCCTTGGTTTTTCGTGAGCTGGTCGCTGCGCGCGTTGTTTTGGTGCGCTTGGTTAATGTCGCTTTGAAATTGGGCGAGGGCTTGGTCGTGTTGTTCTTTGGCTTTATCGCGATCTACTTCTAATTGGGCGAGCTTCAATGGGCTCGTGTCTTTGGACTCTTTCGCAGTTTTCAGTGCCTCTTCTGCTGAATCTAATTGTTTTTTTGTTTCATCGACACGGCGAGAAGAAGCCAGAAGCTGTTGTGACTGTTGGTTGCTTAACGCCGAGCCATCAGCGATTCCCTCGCCCATCGCAACGGAAGTAAACGTTGCGAAAACAAAGGCCAGAGTAAATACCGTGCGCATGGCTACTACGAGGTGCATTTCCAAGGCCATCCTTTGGAGTAACTAGCTATTCAAGTCATTGAAATCCATCCGCTTTTTAACTGAGAAACGCAGCGACTCAATGCTCTGTCGCCCCCGTGCGTAAACGCCCTCCCCGCCCGGTGTAAGCCCTGGTGATCCTTCGCTTCTTCGTGCCGAACACCCAACCGACAGGCTTTGAGCCTATTGTATACTCCCTGGGCGGGTTTGGGAGCCTGCCGCCGGATGCCGGTGGTTTAGTTTTTCTTGCCGGTTTGACGCGCTCCCCGGCCGCAATTGTGAGTCGCTCTCCCCCTTCTCATTGCACGAGGCCCGCTCCCCGGTCGTCATTGCGAGGCGCGCAGCGGCGAAGCAACCTTCGACCCGCGCAGTTCGACCGACCAAGTTTCATCTCCGTCCTTGGGTGTCAGGTTGCTTCACCCTCCGGGTTCGCAATGACGGAGAGATACGGAAAGAGTAGGCGCGTGCCCCGGCCGCCACTGCGAGTCGCGCAGCGTTATTTTCGGGCGCAAGATTCAAAGGTAAGTCCCTTCCACCTTTTGCCCAACGAGGTTACCATGAGAACCTCTATGAGATTTCAACCATGGTCGCTCGGCGTTTTACTTTTAGTCGCTCTCAATACAGCGACGGTGGGTGCTGACAAAGCCCCTATTTTAGAAAAGCAGGAGAATAAAGCGAAGCATCGCTGGAGCATCTCCGACTGGATCGAGACGCGCGACAAAATGCGCATGCAAGATCTTTGGCTCGCAATGCATTTGCCGTCTCCGTATGAGTTTTATTTAGGCGGTATCTACCGAACGGGGAACTTGGGCAGCGGGCCTGCTTACCAGGGCTGGAACTTGAATGCGGCTGCCTACGCTTATTTCCTAGGAGTGGAAATCCAGCGGGACATGCCCAATATAGAAAGCCAGTGGGTAGCTCTCGTAAACTTCCGTTTGTTTGGACCCTACAACCAGGCAACTAACTTTACTCTCCAGTTTGGGACTCGAGGGGAGAACCGCGCGGGCGGGGACGTTTGGAGTTTACTCGCAGGCGCGCACTTGACGCTCTATGTAGCGAAAGCATTTGGCGGCACCTTATTGTATCGGCGTGGTTTTGGCGGTGGGGTGGGGGTGGTCGGCGCAAGCGATCGATTTGAAGGCGGAGCCTTTATTGATTTCAACTTGGTCCGTCTGCATGTCGATTACTTTACTCAAACAGTGGAAAATGACCCAGGGAGGTCGTTTAGCGGCGTCCAGTTTGGGACCAGGCTGTATTTCTAATGCAAAAGGGGAGCACGATGTTCATTCGATTGATTGCAGTAGCGGCTCTAGTGTCTTCGGTGGGAATGGCTGCCGGGTTAACCACCCAGGTCGAACCGATTATCGGCTACGAGCGAGTGCAAAAGTTTGTACCGACCGCGCGAACCCGGGAGCGCCTTGTCTATGGGGCGCGGGTGACCGTAGGTCTTCCACTCGTTTCGGGGGAATTGGAGTATTTGCGTTCGGGGGATACAGAGACGTTTCCAGCCACGTCTACCACGACTGCCGAAGTCGAAGACAAAGCGCGCCTAGGGGTCCGATCGCAGTTACGGCTCGCGGGCTTCCTTTCGTTTTTTCTCCGCGCGGGGGCTCAAGCTCGTCAAGTGCGTAGAGACACCACGGTGGGAGCATCCACGACTTCCACGACGGACCCCATTGCTTATAACCCCTATGCAGGTGCGGGGCTTCGCATCGGTCTTTCCAATAAGATTTCCTTTGTTGCCGACGTCACTACAGTGTTTCGCAATTTTCCCGACTTCAGCAACAACGATTACATGACGACAGCCAGTCTAAGTATTTCGGTTCCCTAGTATTTGGCGCCCATGAAGTACCACGGAAAAACCGTCCTCATCACGGGAGCTTCTTCCGGAATGGGTGAAGCGCTTGCGAAGCTTTACGCTAGCCGCGGCGCGAACCTCGTGCTCATCGCCCGAAGGCTCGATCGCTTGGAAAAACTGGTGGCGGCTTTTCCCACCGGTCCCGCAACCCACTTAGCCTGCCGAGCGGATGTTTCGGTCGACGGCGATCTTGAAAGCGCAGTTGCGAACGCCCTTTCTACCTTGCCAGGCATCGATATTGTGATTGCTGGCAGCGGCTTTGGGGTCGTCGGGCAAGCCGAAAGCCTTTCGCTCGAAGCGTACCGAAAGCAGTTTGAAACCAATGTCTTTGGAGTGCTTCGCACACTCAAAGCCACGTTGCCTGCGCTTAAGAAAAGCGGTGGGCGCTTTGCCGTCATCGGAAGCGTCAACAGCTACCTGTCTCTTCCCGGGAACTCACCGTATGGAATGAGTAAATACGCCGTTCGAGCCCTGACAGATTCCCTCTATCACGAGCTGTACCCTTTCGGGGTTAGCGTCACGCATTTGAGTCCCGGTTTTGTAGCAACAGAGATTCGAAAAGTGGATAACCGCGGTGAGTACCGCGCCGAAAGTGTGGACCCTATCCCTCCCTGGATTGCGATGCGCTCGGAGAAAGCTGCAAAAATTATCTTTCGCGCCGTCGAACGCCGGGCTCGCGAACGAGCGGTGACAGCGCATGGCTGGCTTGTGATTTTCATGGCCCGGCATTTTCCCGCAACCACTGCCTTTTTGCTCCGGTCGTTCGGAGTCACTGCTCGAAAGCCCTTGAACTAGAAGCGTTACGCTACAGCTCGCTCGGGAATTTGTGGCGTTTTGCTACAGTGCAGCGTTCCCATCCGTTAAGACGAGAGCAGCCCGACCTGGCATCCAAGTTGCAAAGTGATGCAGAGCGCAAGATAGTCATCAGGTCCTTAGTACCTGTTAAGGAGGAGAAATTTACTATGTTACAAAATCAGTCCGCTCAGAGAGTTGAAACCAATACCGCTGAAACCCCAGTGAAGAAAAGCACTCGAGGCTTTGCTTCCATGAGCCCCGAACGGCAAAGGGAAATTGCCCGAAAGGGTGGCAAAGCGGCGCATGAAAAAGGCACTGCTCACGAATTTACTTCCCAAGAAGCCCGCGAAGCGGGCCGAAAGGGCGGTCAATCCGTTAGCAAAGATCGCGCCCACATGGCCTTGATTGGCCGTGAGGGAGGGCAAGCACGCGGGGCAAAAGCAAGATTGCTGTCCGCTGCCGCGATGCAGCAAACAGCTTGAGTAATTTCATCTTTTGGTTTTTTGCGTTGTGCAAAGTTTGAGGTAACATGCCGAACATTAAACAGAACACAACAGGAGAAACCAAAAATGAAATCACTCTTTGCTAGCGCTTTTGCGCTCGCTTTTGCTTGGAACGTGTACGCGAATGAGCCTGCAGTCACCGCGGCCCCTGCCGACGCTGCAACTTCCGAAACCACCAAGGTTGAAGAAAAAGTAGCGACGTCTAAAGGTCACGCTAAGGACAAAGCAAAGCACATGAAGAACAAAGCGAAAGCGACGAACAAGGCAAAAGCCGCTGCTCCAGCCGCAGAACCAACGGCCGCAGAATAAGTTATTAAGCTTAGTAGAGGCGGGGCCCGGGGAAACCTTGGCCCCGCTTTTATTTTAAAAAAGGCCTAAGGGTGTGCGGCAGGCCCCCCAAACGGCGTGACTTCCGCCGGCGGATTGTCGCTACCACTCGAAACACCACCGCTAAAAGACAAAGTGCCCCAAATGCTGTGACGAACAGGGGAATCCCGTGTGTTTCGGAAATCGGAATTTGCTCACTCGGATCCAGCGCTCTCGTCCATTGCATACCCCTTTCTTCGGGGGAATGGGGAGGCGACTTTAGGGGTTTAGCGAATGTCTCGAGCTAAGAGTTCGTCTATGGTTTCCCGCCTTCGGATCAGCAGGAGAAAATCGTCTTTGGCGAAGACTTCGGCGGCTCGAGGCCGGAAGTTGTAATTGGAAGCCATGCTGGAGCCGTAGGCGCCGGCGACACCTACCCACAGAAGATCGCCCGTCTGAACAGGCCCAAAGTTTCGGTTGAGGCCTAAGAAGTCTCCCGTTTCGCACAGGGGGCCAACGATATCGAAAGCCAGTGTTTCCCCCTTTCGCGGCAATACTGCCTCGATCGGGTGGTACGCTTCGTACAGGCACGGCCTTACCAAATCGTTCATTCCCGCGTCGACCACCATGAAGCGCTTTTCGGGCGTGGTTTTGATGCCCAGCACGCTGGTTAAAAGAGCGCCCGACTCCGCAACAATCCAGCGCCCTGGCTCGAGAACCAGCCGAAACCCGCTCCCCGAAAGTGCTTTGAGGAGCGTTTCGGCATAATCGATAGCCGTGGGGGGTGTCTCATTTGCGTACTTAACAGCTAGGCCCCCGCCGAGGTCGATTCGATTAAACTCGGGGTACCCGTCGCGCAACTCAGTGGCAAGCGTTCGGAGCCTTGAAGCAGCATTGCCAAAAAGCTTCAGGTCGGAGAGCTGGCTGCCTAAATGGCAGCCAAGACCGACCAGTTTTAAAGGCTTCAGGCTTCGAGCTAGGCGTACTGATTCATCCAGCGAACTTTCAGGAATCCCAAACTTGGAAGCGTAGAGGCCCGTGGCGATG